>NZ_JARDJE010000010.1:0-233140 GCF_048957735.1 Rhodococcus sp. As11 | reverse complement strand
GCGCGTTTGCCGGTGCGGGTCCGTCCAACAGGGATGTCGATCATTGGTGTGTTCCGATCCCCACGCTGGTTGCCAGGCGTCTCACGAACATCCTGACAACCAGCGTATTTCCGTAGCGAATGGCGAATTCCGTAGCGGATGGGTCAGGAGGGTTCGAGAACCGAGCCCATCACGCGCTCGACCGCGATTTCGATGACGACGCGGCGGGGATTGGCGCGGGGCTCGCGGTAGCGGGCGGCGTAGCGACGCTCGCCTTCGCGGACGTCGGTGGGCTCGCGCGTCACGCGGGCCGGTCCCTCGAGGGTGAGCCAGCGTCCGCCGTCGACCTGGCTGACGACGGCGTAACCGCCGCGCTCGACGTTGAGCGTCTTCTGCGAACCTTCGAAGGTGATGACGCGGGCGAGGCCGGCCTCCGCGTCCCACGTGAACCCGACGGCGACGACGTGCGGCGAGCCGTCCTTGCGGAGGGTCGTAAGCGTCGCGAGGTGGTACTCGGACAGGAACTCGAGTGCCTTCGCGCCTATCGCGTCGGGGGTGCGTGCCATGCGACGAGCCTACCGACGCTCAACGCACCAGATACGGCGAGACCGACGAGCGGTGCTCGTTGATGTCGATCTCCTTGCCGAGGGGTGGGAACGCCCGCTGCGGGCAGTTCATCCGCTCGCACACGCGGCAACCCGAGCCGATCGGCGTACCGGGATTGGAGTCGTCGAGGTCGAGACCGTCGGCGTAGACGAGACGATGCGCGTGCCGCAGTTCGCACCCGAGCCCGATCGCGAACGTCTTCGACGGCTGACCGTACCGCGCGGCGCGACGTTCGACGGTGCGCGCGACCCACAGATAGCGACGACCGTCGGGCATCTGCGCGATCTGCGTCATGATCTTGCCGGGATAGGCGAAGGTCTCGTAGACGTTCCACAGCGGGCACGTGCCGCCGCTCGTGGAGAAGTGGAAACCGGTGGCGGACTGCCGCTTCGACATGTTCCCGGCGCGGTCGACGCGGACGAACGAGAACGGGACACCCCGCAGTTTCGGGCGTTGCAGGGTCGAGAGCCGGTGCGCGACCGTCTCGTAGCTGACGCCGTAGAAGGCCGACAGGCGCTCGACGTCGTACCGGAAGTCCTCGGCGATCTCGTGGAACTGCGTGTACGGCAGGATCAACGCGGCCGCCCAGTAGTTGGCGAGCCCCAGCCGGGCCAGTGCTCGCGAGGGATCGCTGGTGAACGAGCCCTCCGCGACGAGACGGTCGATGAGCTCTCCGCACTCCAGATATGCGAGTTCGATGGCCAGCTTGAACACCTGCTGGCCACCGGACAGTTGCGGCGCGACCTCGAGGACGCGGGTCTCGGGGTCGTAGCGGTGCAGGATGTTCTCGCCGAGGTCGATGCGCTTGACGATCTGCACGTCGTGGGCCGTGGTCAGGCGTCGGGCGATCTCGCCGCCGACATCGCCGCGGTGGAAACGGATGCGGTTGGCCAGTTCCTCGGCGGCGGTGTCGAGATCGTGCAGGTAGTTCTGTCGCTGGTAGAAGTAGTCGCGTACCTCTTCGTGCGGCATCGTGATCGCGCCGCTGCCGCTTCCGTCGCTGTACCGCTCCTCGGTGGCGACGGCGAGTTGTGCGGTGGTGTTGCGGAAGCGTCGGTGCAGGTTGACCATCGCCCGCGCGAGGGTGGGGTGGGCGGCGACCATCTCGGCGATCTCCTGGGCGTCGGCCTCGATGCCCATCTCCCGGTCGAGCGCGACCTCCCGCATTTCGGCGATCAGGCGCGTATCGTCCTGCGAGGAGAAGAAGGTGGCGTCCACCCCGAAGACCTCGCTGATGCGGAGCAGGACGGGCACGGTCAGGGGCCGGACGTCGTGCTCGATCTGATTGAGATAGCTTGCGGAGATCTCGAGGGTCTTGGCGAGCGCCGCTTGGCTGAGTCCTCGCTCGGTGCGTAGCTGCCGCAGCCGGGCGCCTACATAGGTCTTGGCCATTCGCCCAGGGTAGAACTGCCTTGCAGCCTTCGCAAGGTGACGTTTGCAGCATGTTAATCGACGGGGGCCGGTGGCGCTTCGAGGCCGAACCACGAACCGGGCGCGAACGCCTCGAACCGGATCGACGCCGGAGCCACACCGGAGGCGACGAGGTCGGTGCGGATCGCGCGCATGAACGGGATCGGACCGCACACGTAGGTGCAGGCGTCGCCCGGAATCGCCAAGCCGGACAGGGGGGTTCGTCCGCCGCTACGGATCTCGTCGTATTCGGTGTAGCGCACGTGGAGTCGGGCGTTCGGCAGCGAGTCGACCAGGGTCCGGATCTCGGTCCGATGCGGTTGCTCGTAGGGGGTGCGGTCGAGGTGGACGACGTCGACGCTCCGGCCGTCGTGGCGGGACTGGAGGTCGCGCAGCGCAGCGACGGTCATGGTCACGCCCACGCCCGCCGAGACGAGCAGCAGCGGTTCGCTGCCCGAGTCGACCACCACGCTGCCGAAGGGCGGCGACACGAGGAGGCGGTCGCCGGACCGCAGGCCGTCGCACAGCACCGGGGAGACGAGTCCGCCCGGTACGCGCTTGACGGTCACCGCCCACTCACCGCTCGTCCTGCCCGGGAACACCGTGTACTGGCGGATCTGCTCGGTCCCGTCGGAGAGCGCGACCCGCACCGAGATGTACTGCCCCGGAAGGAAGGCCGGCAGTGGCCCGCCGTCGACGGAGCGGAGGTGGAGGGTGGCCGCATGCGCACCGTCGTATTCGTGCTCGGTGACGACCACCCGGCGCCAGATGTCGCCGGGCGCGACGCCGGCCTGCCGGTACAGCTTCGTCTCCTGCTCCACCAGAGAATTCGCCATCAACGTGTACACCTCGTGCCAGGCCACGGCGACCTGCGGTGTGACGGCCGCGCCGAGCACCTCGGCTATCGCGGCGAAGAGGTGGGTTCGCACGATCTCGTAGTGCACGGCCCGCACGCCGAGGGAGGCGTGCTTGGCCGCGATCCGCTCCATGATCGGATCGATGTCGGTCGGCGCATGGCTGACGAGCAGCGATGCGAAGGCGGCCACCGAGTCGGCGAGGGCCCGTTGCTGGGCGCCGTCGGCCTGGTTGGTGCGGTTGAAGATGTCCCGCAGGGAGGGGACGGCACGGAAGAGCCGGTTGTAGAAGACACGTGAGATCGTGCCGATCTCGGCTCCGACCACCGGCAGGGTCGCTTCGATGATCGACCGCGACGTACTCGAGAGAATGTCGACTCCTCGTGTTCGGGGGCTGTTCGACCGGGGCCGGACAGGCCGAGCAGTGCGACGCGCCGGCCCCGATCCGGCCGGAGACATGTTACGGGTGGGATTCGAGGGGTCAATGGGCATCGCGAGGGCATACCACCTCTTGTGAAGGCGGTCACAGGCGGCTGTCCGATCTGTCCGCCGGTGGGTGATTCGGCGGAGCACTACGTCCCGACGTCGGCGTACGGGAGGGGGCGGCAAAACCCGAGGTAGTTACTACTCGCGGGTAATAAACCTGTGCCCGATTCGGGTAGTTGGACCGGCCATCGATTAGCAAAATTTGCAATGCCTGCTTCGAAAATAACCGAGATTGGCATTAGCAACAGGTAGACGGGGTTTTTGGAGTGTGCCATTGTCGTTCTTGTACATCCGAACGGCACGCAAAGGATGTGAAGTCGTACAGGCGTACTGCTTCATCCCGAGCGGGGCAGATCTAGAGAGTGGAGATTTGATGTCGACCACCGGCACCCCGAGGACTGCAGAAGAGATCCAGAAGGATTGGGACACCAATCCGCGCTGGAAGGGGGTCACCCGCAACTACACCGCCGAGCAGGTCGCCAAGCTGCAGGGCACCGTCGTCGAGGAAGCCACCCTCGCCCGCCGCGGTTCCGAGATCCTGTGGGATCTCGTCAACAACGAGGACTACATCAACTCGCTCGGTGCCCTCACGGGTAACCAGGCCGTCCAGCAGGTCCGCGCCGGCCTGAAGGCCATCTACCTGTCCGGCTGGCAGGTCGCCGGCGATGCCAACCTCTCGGGCCACACCTACCCGGACCAGTCGCTGTACCCGGCGAACTCGGTTCCGCAGGTCGTGCGCCGCATCAACAACGCGCTGCTGCGCGCCGACGAGATCGCCAAGGTCGAGGGCGACACCTCCGTCGAGAACTGGCTCGCCCCGATCGTCGCCGACGGTGAGGCCGGCTTCGGTGGCGCCCTCAACGTCTACGAGCTGCAGAAGGCCATGATCGCGGCCGGCGTCGCCGGTTCGCACTGGGAGGACCAGCTCGCTTCGGAGAAGAAGTGCGGTCACCTCGGTGGCAAGGTGCTCATCCCCACGCAGCAGCACATCCGCACCCTGACCTCGGCTCGCCTCGCGGCCGACGTCGCCGACGTCCCCACGGTCGTCATCGCCCGTACCGACGCCGAGGCCGCGACCCTCATCACCTCCGATGTGGACGAGCGCGACCGCGAGTTCCTCGACGGCACCCGCACCGCCGAAGGCTTCTTCGGCGTCAAGAACGGCATCGAGCCCTGCATCGCCCGTGCGAAGGCCTACGCTCCGTACTCCGATCTCATCTGGATGGAGACCGGCGTGCCGGACCTCGAGGTCGCGAAGAAGTTCGCCGAGGCCGTTCGCAGCGAGTTCCCGGATCAGCTGCTCGCCTACAACTGCTCGCCGTCCTTCAACTGGAAGGCTCACCTGGACGACGCGACCATCGCGAAGTTCCAGAAGGAGCTCGGCGCGATGGGCTTCAAGTTCCAGTTCATCACCCTCGCCGGCTTCCACTCGCTCAACTACGGCATGTTCGACCTGGCCCACGGCTACGCCCGCGAGGGCATGACGGCCTTCGTCGACCTGCAGGAGCGCGAGTTCAAGGCGGCCAAGGAGCGCGGCTTCACCGCCATCAAGCACCAGCGTGAGGTCGGTGCCGGCTACTTCGACAGCATCGCCACCACCGTCGATCCCAACACCTCCACGGCTGCCCTGAAGGGCTCCACCGAGGAAGGCCAGTTCCACTAGGAACAAGCGCCACCGAAGAGGCCACCACCCCGCGGCGGGATCCACAGGTCCCCATGTCTCGCCGCGGGGTGTGTGCGCATCTGGAGCGGTTCGATGCTCCGATGGGCACACCCTCGATGCGTTTCCCCGTGCACCGACGACCCTCGGCCACGACCCCCACAACGAGAAGGAGCTGACGTGACCAGCGAAAAGATTCAGCGCGTCGGCGTGATCGGCGCCGGCATCATGGGCGCAGGTATCGCCGAGGTGTGCGCACGCGCTCATGTCGACGTACTGGTGTTCGAGCAGACCCGCGAACTCGCGGCTGCAGGACGCGCCCGCATCCTCCGGTCGCTCGACCGGGGTGTCAGCAGCGGCAAGATCACCGAACGGGAGCGTGAGCAGGCCGCATGGCGTCTGCGCTTCACCTCCGATCTCGGTGACTTCGCCGATCGGCAGCTCGTCGTGGAGGCCGTCGTCGAGGACGAGAAGGTCAAGAGCGAGATCTTCGCCGAGCTCGACAAGATCGTCACCGATCCCAACGCGGTGCTCGCCTCGAACACCTCGTCGATCCCGATCATGAAGCTCGGTATCGCCACCCGCGCCCCCGAGCGTGTCATCGGCATGCACTTCTTCAACCCCGTGCCGGTGCTCCCGCTCGTCGAGCTCGTCACCACCCTGAAGACCGGCCCCACCGTCTCCAAGCGCGCCGAGGCCTTCGCCGCCGACGTACTGGGCAAGCAGGTCGTGCGGTCCTCCGATCGCGCAGGTTTCATCGCCAACGCACTGCTGGTGCCGTACCTGCTCTCGGCGATCCGGATGGTCGAGTCCGGCTTCGCCACCAAGGAGGACATCGACAAGACGATGGTCCTGGGCTGCGCCCACCCGATGGGTCCGCTCGCCCTGACCGACCTCGTCGGTCTGGACACCGTCAAGTCGATCGCCGACTCCATGTACGAGGAGTTCAAGGAGCCCCTGTACTCGGCACCGCCGCTGCTGCAGCGCATGGTCGAGGCGGGACTCGTCGGCAAGAAGTCGGGCGCCGGCTTCTACGAGTACGCCGACAACGGCCGCACGGTCAAGAAGGCCGGCTAGCCAGGTAGCACCACCGCACACGGCGCCCGTGCCCGGAGACAGTGTCCGCACTGGTCACCGGTGCACGGGCGCGGTGTGCATGAGGGAAAGGTCGACGCCGACATGGCAACTCCTGCCGACGGATACGGATCCAGCATCCTCGGGTACCCGCGCATCGGACCCCGCCGCGAGCTCAAGTTCGCCCTCGAGGCCTACTGGCACGGTGAGGGCACGCGGGACGAACTCGTCGCGGTCGCTCGCGAGCTCCAGGAGAACACCTGGCGCGAGCTCGCAGCCACGGGTCTGACCCAGGTACCCGGCAACACGTTCTCCTACTACGACCACGTCCTCGACAACGCCCTGTTGTTCGGGGCGCTGCCCGAGCGGTTCCGTCCGCTGGTCGACGAGCTCGACCCGCTCGATCTGTACTTCACACTCTGCCGCGGACGCGAGGACTTCCCGCCGCTCGAGCTGGTGCGCTGGTTCGGCAGCAACTACCACTACCGCCAGCCCGAACTCGACGAGAACACCGTCTTCGGGTTGAACTCGGCGGCAGTGCTCGACGAGTTCGAGCGCGCGAAGGCCGAGGGCGTCGAACTGCGGCCGGTGGTGCTCGGCCCGGTCTCGCTGCTGTTGCTGTCGAAGGTCGCGCCGACCTCGACGAAGGAGGGTTTCCGCACCCTCGACCTGCTCGATGCACTGCTCCCCGAGTACGAGAAGCTCTTCGAGCAGCTCGCGCGGGCCGGCGCGACCTGCGTGCAGCTCGACGAGCCGTCGTTCACCGAGGACCGCAGGGAAGAGGAGCTCGCAGCCCTCGCGCGGGCCTACGACGTGCTCTCGCACGCTCCGCTGCGGCCGCGTCTGCTCGTCACCGGCCCGTACGGGCATCTCGGTGAGGCGCTGCCGATCCTGGCCGCGTCGAAGGTCGAGGCGATCGGCCTGGACCTCGTCAACGGACGCATCGGCGCGGCCGAACTGACCGCCGTTCCCGGGTTGAAGCGCAAACGCATCTACGCCGGGGTCGTCGACGGCCGCAACGTGTGGAAGGCCGACCGCCACCGCACGCTCGAGTACCTGAAGTCGATCGCCGCCGTCGCACCGGATCTCGTCGTGTCGACCTCGTGCTCGCTGCTGCACGTGCCCTACGACGTGCTCGTCGAGTACGACATCCCCGGAGACGTGGCCGATCGTCTCGCCTTCGCGAAGCAGAAGGTGGGGGAGGTGGTCTCCCTCGCCAAGGCGCTCACGACCGGAGCAGAGGAGCGTTGGCGCAAGCCGCCCGTGTCGGTGCACTTCAAGCAGAAGCACACCGTGCGTGCGCGTCTCAATGCGGTCACACCCGCCCATCGGGTGCGCGCGCCGTACGAGGAGCGGCAGGTCGCACAGAGCGAGCGCCTGAATCTTCCGCCGGTGCCGGCGACCACCCTCGGGTCGTTTCCGCAGACCGCGGAGATCCGCAGGGCGCGAGCAGAACTCGGTCGTGGTCGCATGTCGTACGACGAGTACGTCAAGCGGATCCAGGAGGAGATCGAGTCCACCATCCGTCTGCAGGAGAACATCGGTCTCGACGTCCTCGTCCACGGCGAGCACGAACGCAACGACATGGTGCAGTACTTCGCGGAGTTGATGGAGGGCTTCGCCACCACGCACTTCGGTTGGGTGCAGGCCTACGGTTCACGCTGCACGCGTCCGCCGATCCTCTACGGAGACATCGTGCGCCCGAAGTCGATGACGGTCGAGTGGATCGCGTTCGCGCAGTCGCTGACCGACAAGCCGGTCAAGGGCATGCTCACCGGCCCGGTGACGATGCTGGCGCGCTCGTACGTGCGTCAGGATCAACCGCTCCACGAGACGGCCGATCAGCTCGCGCTGGCCATCCGTGACGAGATCGCCGATCTCGAGCGGGCGGGAATCGCGATCATCCAGGTCGACGAACCGGCCATCCGGGAACTGCTGCCGCTGCGGCAGGACGGGCGCGCCGAGTACCTCGACTGGGCGGTCGATGCCTTCCGTCTCGCGACCGGTGGTGCGAAGCCGGAGACGCAGATCCATACGCACCTGACCTACTCGGGTCAGACGTCGGTGGTCGACGCGATCGAACGGCTCGATGCCGACGTCACGGCGATCGTGGCGACGCGCTCGATCCGCTGGGTGCTCGAGGCGATCAAGGACCGCGCGCTGTCCCACGGTGTCGGCCCCGGCGTCTACGAGTCGCGGTCGGCGCGGATCCCGGACATCGACGAACTGGACGAGCTGCTCACCGAAGCGGCCGAATCGGTGGAACTGGACCGGTTGTGGGCCAACCCGGACGGCGGCCTCAAGACCCGTCACCACTGGCAGCTCGAACCGTCGCTGCGCAATCTCGTCGCGGCAGCCCGCCGACTGCGCCGCCGGGCGGCGCAGTCGGCCGACTAGGTCGCCGGGCGGCGCACCGGGCCGGAGAGCGGAACCGTATCGACGACATGCACCCGCGGGAACTACCGCGGGTGCATGTCGTCGTGAGGTGGAGTAGTTGTGGAGGGATGACGTCCACCACCGGTACGACCACCGTCGCCGCCTACGCCGCCACCGCGCCCGATGCGCCTCTGTCGAAGACCACCGTCGAACGGCGTGCCCTCGGCCCGCTCGACGTGCTCATCGCCATCGAGTTCGCCGGCATCTGTCATTCGGACATCCACACCGCGCGGAACGAGTGGGGCGGAACCAAGTACCCGATCGTGCCGGGGCACGAGATCGTCGGCACCGTGGCCGCGGTCGGTCCCGAGGTCACTCGCCACGCCGTCGGCGACCGGGTGGGCGTGGGCTGCTTCGTCGATTCGTGCGGCGAATGCGACCCCTGCCGAACGGGTTTCGAACAACACTGCACCGCTCGTGCCACGGGGACCTACAACTCCGTCGACCGCGACGGCACCGTCACCCAGGGCGGCTACTCGACGCACATCGTCGTCACCGAACATTTCGTCCTGCGGATCCCGGACGGGCTCGATCCGGCTGCCGCAGCACCGTTGCTGTGCGCGGGGATCACCCTGTACTCGCCGCTGAAGCGGTGGAACGCGGGTCCGGGGAGCAGGGTCGCGATCATCGGGATGGGCGGCCTCGGACACGTCGGTGTGAAGATCGCGGCGGCGATGGGCGCGGAGGTGACCGTGCTCGGCCATTCGTTGTCGAAGAGGGAGGACGGCCTGCGATTCGGTGCGGTCGACTATCGATCCACCGAGGTCCCGGAGACGTTCTCGGAGCTCCGCGGGAAGTTCGACCTGATCCTCAACACCGTCTCGGTCAACCTCGACCTCGACCGCTACCTGTCGTTGCTGCGGCTGCACGGCACCCTCGTCGGCCTGGGGCTGCCGGAGAAGCCGCTGTCGGTGCGGGCATTCTCCCTGGCGATGAACGATCGCGCGATGGCCGGATCGAATGTCGGCGGCATTCCCGATACGCAGGCGATGCTCGACTTCTGCGCCGAACACGGCATCGGTGCGGAGATCGAACTGATCTCGGCGGACCGGATCGACGAGGCGTACGACCGCGTCGTGGCCAGCGACGTGCGCTATCGCTTCGTGATCGACGCCTCGACATTCTGAGCATCACGTTCGGGCGACGGTCGACGTCCCGGGTGCAGACCCGGGACGTCGACCCCGTCAGAAGTTGTCGCCGAGTTGCTCGCGCAGCTGCGCGAGGGTCTTCGTGAGCAGACGCGACACGTGCATCTGCGAGACACCCACTCGCTCGGCGATCTGCGTCTGCGTCATGTTGCCGAAGAAGCGCAGCAGGACGACCGTGCGCTCCCTTGCAGGAAGGGCCTCGAGCAGTGGTCTCAGCGCCTCGTGGTTCTCGACCTCGTCGAGTGCGGCGTCGTAGTCGCCCAGCGTGTCGGCGAGGGTGAGCCCGTCGTCGCCGGACGGGGACGACCGGTCGACCGACACCGTCTGATAGGCGTTGCCGGCGACGAGACCCTGCAGCACCTCCTCCTGCTCGATGCCGAGTTCCTCGGCGAGTTCGGAGGCGGTGGGCGCCCGGCCGAGCTGCTGGGAGAGCTCGGATGTGGCCTTGCTCAGGGACAGGTGCAGTTCCTTCATCCGCCTGGGCACACGAACGGCCCAGCCGGCATCACGAAAGTGCCGACGCACCTCGCCCATGATCGTGGGGACCGCGAAAGAGACGAAATCCGAACCTCGTTCGGGGTCGAAGCGGTCGACTGCGTTGACCAGGCCCAGACGCGCGACCTGCAAGAGGTCTTCGAACGCCTCACCGCGGCCGTCGAAACGACGGGCGATGTGCTCGGCGAGCGGAAGGCACCGGGCGACCACTTCGTCGCGAATGCGGATACGACCGGGGTCGTCCTCGTCGAGCGCAAGGAGTGTTCTGAGAGTTTCGGTGACGTCGGCGTATTCGTCGCTCGACCTACCCGTGTTGCGCGTCACCGATCGGCGCTGCCTTCGGCGATGGACATGTCGATCGTGGCGCGCGAGTCGTTGCTGGTCACCGAGATGGACTCGGTCAACGAGTTGAGCACGTGCCATCCGAAGGATCGCGGCTGTCCGATAGCGGAGGCGTCCTCCGTCGGTGCCGACAGGCTGATGTGCAGTAGCGGGAGGGCCGCCCGGAAGGAGCACGCCAGGATCGCGTCCTCGGGCGCGCCCATGATCAGCCGCGTGGCCGCTTCGTCGACAGCGAGCTTCACGTCCGCCACGGTATCGAGGTCGAAGTCGTGCTGCAGCGCGATCGCGGCGGCTACCGCGCGGAGGACCGCGAGCTGATCGGGGTGGGCTTCCACTCGCAATTCGACTACCGGGGGAGTGTGGTCGCGTGCCGATTCGATCGACGCGGATTTTGCCATGAGCCTTGTGTCTCCAGTACGGGGGTGGGGTGAGCGGGTCGTGTCTGTCTGGTCGTCGTCGGAGAGATTACCCAGATACCGCGAATTCAATCCATCTGCTGTGACCTGCGCAGGTGCCGGCGATCCGCCCGAAATGCACGATCGACCTGTTGAGCGCCGACGGTTGGTGGACTACTGTCGGGAAAGAAGGTTGAGCACACAGCCGAGAACCCGGAAGCGCCACCCGTAACGGGAGGGTTCCGATCGATCACCGGCTGTGCCTGTCTCGTCGGTCGCGCTTCCTGAAATTTTCGATGTTGGGAAGTGCTATGACAGTTCCTCAGCGAATTGCCGCACAGGTAGATCCTGCCGCATCCGCATGGTCGGCTCGGCCGATCAGATCCGATATCCCTGCAGAGCGGGTCGTCGGGGCGGAGTTCAGCGCTCAGCGGATCGAACCGGATCTGGTCTGGGTCGGTGTGCGAGGCGAGATCGACATCCGTAACGCACACGCTCTGCACGCATTCACGCACCGACAGCTCGAAGAGGCGGTCCGTATGGTCGTGGACCTCGCGGCCGTCGAGTTCTTCGGTGCGGCCGGGTTGTCGGTCTTCGACGATCTCGACGAACGTGCTCGTGCTCTGAACGTCCGCTGGGTTCTCCTGAGCGGGCGGCCCGTGGAACGGCTTCTCCGGATCGCCGACGCGGACCTCGCGGCCAAGGCCTGTAGGACACGCGAAGCAGCGCTCGCTGCGGTCGCTCCTGTGACGTAAGAGGTCGGGAGAGTCGACCACACGGCGTGGCCCGCAATCCGCCACGCCCCTCCATACCGTTGCCGTTCGGGACACCCGGGCGGCAACGGTTCCGTTCGAGGCCGGTCCGTCCTGTGCCGTTCGGCTCGACCTGCCCGTTTCGTCGCTTCGACCCCGGGGAACCCGCTGATGAACCCGAGGAGGTCGAGATGAGCACGAACGACTGGATTCTGCTGGTGATAGCGGTGGTCGTCGCGTTGGTGCTGCTTGCGGTGCTGGTGTGGACGCTCCGCAACCGGCGGGCCGAGCGTCGGCGCGCCGAAGCCGAGCGGCTGCGTCGCAGCGTCGAGGAGAACAGGCCGGGAGTCGAGCAGCGGGCCGCGTCGGCCGAACGTACGGAAGCGGAAGCCCGTCGCGCCGCGGCGGAAGCCGAAGCGAAGGCGGCCGAAGCGGAGCGTCTGCGTGCCCGGTCCGAAGAGGAGCGGCACACGGCCGACGCCGCCCGGGCCGAACTCGACGAACGTCGTCGCCGGGCAGAAGAGCTGGATCCCCGTTCGGCAGAGCGTGCCGGGTCGGCCGGCCACCGCGCGGAATCGACTCCGCGCACGGCCGGTTCGTCGGGCCAGGTCCCGAACGGTGTGCCCACAGGTGAGGGGCGGATCGACGACGCCGGCCGTGCGGGCGCCCACCGGAACGATCAGGACCACCGTCGCTGATCGTTCCGGCGTCCCTACCGGACGCTACTGCACACCGGTCCGTGCGGTCCGGTGTGCAGTGCGCCGGACAGGTACGCACCGCTCGTAGGCCCGAAGGGTGTCCTCGGCCACGCGATCCCAGGTGTATCGGGCCAGTACGCGGTCGCGTCCGGCGATCCCGAAGGTTGCGCGCGTCGTGGCATCGGCGAGGAGCCGGCGCGCGGCCGCAGCGACGGCCTCGGGGGAGCGGGTGGGCACGAGAATGCCCGTGGCGTCGTCGAGAACCGTGTCGAGCATTCCTCCGGAGGCCGACGCGATCACCGGACGACCACATGCCATCGCCTGCAGGGCGAGCATCCCGGACGGGTCGTGCCAGGGGGTCGACACCACGGCATCGGCGGAGCGGAGCAGTGCGGGCATCTCGTCCCGGCCGACGTCGTGCCGGATCCGAACGCGTCCGTGCACTCCGCGCGCACGCGCGAGCTTCGTGAGACGGGACTTCTCCTGCTCGTCGGATCGGCGTGACACGTAGGCGGGAGCGGGATGTGCGGCGATGACCAGTTCGGTATCGGGAACACCGGCCAGAGCGTCGATGACGGTGTCGAATCCGGAACCCGGTTCGAGAGGGCCGGCGGAGACGAGCCGATGCCGGCGGGTCCGGGTGGTGTCGGGAGCGGCGGCGGTGCAGGAGTGTGCGGCGTCCACTCCACTCGGGACCACCGTGGTGCGCGTGCGCGGAAGTCCCATGCGTGCCAGTTCGAAGACTTCGTCCGAGCTCGTCGCGATCATGCGTGTCGCGCCTCGGGCGATGAGTCGCTCCAAGCGGATTCGATCCCGTGAGTGTGTATCCGTCGAAGGCTTCTCCCGGATCCGTTGTTCGACCGTGCCCAGTGAGTGGAACGTCTGGACCGTGGGAATGCCCAGTGACCGGGTGGCGAGCTGGGTGGCCAGACCCGACAGCCAGTAGTGGGCGTGCGTGATATCGGGTGGGTGCACGCGCCATTCCCGATCCAGGAAGGTGCCGAATTCACCCATAGCGGAAGCTGTTTCGTCGGGATGCAGCGGGGACAGCGGCCCTGCCGGTATCTGCACCACCTCGTATCCGCCGGGGGTCGAGATCCGGTCGGGACCGGTGCTGTCCTCGCGGCGCGTGTACACCACGACCTCGTGGCCGGCCGCAGAGAGGGCAGAGGACAGCCCGTCGAGATGGACATGCAGTCCTCCGGGCGGCGCGCTCGCGGGCGCAGCATGACCGAGCAGGGGATTCACTTGTCCCGCAACCATCGCGATCTTCACCACAGCAGTATTCCCGTGCGGGAAGGGGGATAAACCCGTCACGGTGGGAGGAGTGGACCGAAATATGCTGTTGTCCAGCGAGTTCGTTCTCGTGGGAGTCGTGGTCTGCGGTGGTCGGAGGGGACGGGGCGGGCTCAGATGACGGCGCGGACGGAGATGGTGGCGTAGGCGACCATCAGGACCAGAAGCGCCCATCCCGCGCCCTGCCAGATCGGCCAGCGCCCCCCACGCTTCCAGGTGCGGTAGGCCGTCAGCAGTGCCCCGAGTCCGCCGAGAAGCAGGACGAGGGTGGGGCCGAAGACCAGGATCCGGCGGGCGGGATCGGTGCAGACCGCGAAGGCCGCATCCGTGCAGTCCTGCCCGGAATTCGTACCCCAGAGGATGGCGACACCCATCAGCGCGAGTGCCACTGCGATCACGCCGACCGCGTAACCCGTCGCCTTACGGGCCGTGCGGGGGTCGTTCCAGCGTTTCTCCACATCCTGGGTCATGGTTCGGCTCTCCTCACGTCGAAAGGCACACGTGCGCGCACCGGGCCGACGCAGTGTCGGGTGCGACTCGACCTTCGAGTACCCCGGACCGCACCGCTCAATCGGGCATGAAGCGATCACGCGATCTCTCGGCCCGGGGTTCGCGCCGGAACCTTCCGGAATCCCATCGGCACATCCGGTATGACCGGATCGTGGTTCTCGGTGCGTTTGTTCGGTTTCCGTCGCGGGTATGGCTACCCGGCCGGACGGTCCGGCGTGTGGTACGGATCGAGGTGAGATCGTGCGATTGTTGAGTCTCGTGGTCCTGGTCTGGTTGATCATCGGCGCGGTGGCGGCCGGTCAGCGCGGCTACTTCGGCGACTCGGACCAGAACTGCAGCAGTCTTGCGACGGTGGCGGTCACGGTCGTGGCGGGGCCGCTCAACTATGTGGGCGTCAACCCCGAGGTCGAGTGCGAGGTGCCGCAGCCGAGTCGGTAGGTCCTGCGGTCCTTCGGGCCCGGGAGCCGGGTATGGGTCCCTCTCCGGTACGCACCGGAGAGGGACCGCGATCAACTGCCGGAGACGCCGACGCGGGCACCCGAGGCAGCCTGCAGATCCTCGAGGAAAGTGCGCGACCATCGGGCGACGTCGTGCTCCATCACGTGGGCGTGCATGGTCTTCATGCGCCGCATGCGTTCGGCGGGATCCTCCTCGATCGCCTCCACGATCGCGCGCTTGACTCCTTCGAGGTCGTGCGGGTTGACGAGGAGGGCGCGACGCAGTTCCGCTGCAGCTCCGGCGAATTCGCTGAGCACCAACGAGCCGCTACCGTCGCCGTGGCAGGCGATGAACTCTTTCGCGACGAGGTTCATGCCGTCGCGCAGAGGAGTGACCAGCATGACGTCGGCGCCGGTGTACATCGCGAGCAACTCGTCGCGGTCGACCGAGGAGTGGAGATAGTGGACCACCGGTGATCCGAGACGTGCGAACTCGCCGTTGATCCGGCCCACTTCGCGCTCCACCTGGTCGCGGAGTTGCGCGTACGCCGTCAACCGTTCACGACTCGGAGTGGCCAACTGCACCATCACGACCTTCTCGGGATCGAGAGTTCCCTCGGCGAAGAGTTCGTGCAGTGCTTCGAGGCGGACGTCGATCCCCTTGGTGTAGTCGAGACGGTCGACGCCGAGCAGCATGACCTCCGGATCGCCCAGATCCCTGCGGATCTCCGCAGCACGATCGCGGATGGCCTTCTCGCGCGAGCGATCCCGGAGGTGAGCAGAATCGATGGAGATCGGGTAGGCGCCGACACGAACCTTCCGGTCGCCGAGATCGACGGTCCCGCCGGACGAGGTTCCGCGCGGTGCCGGGAGCCCGAAGAGCCGGTTCGCGAGATAGACGAAGTTCTGTGCTCCACCGGGAAGGTGGAAGCCGACGAGATCGGCACCGAGCAAACCGTCGACGATCGCCGTGCGCCACGGCAACTGCAGGAAGAGTTCGGTGGGAGGGAAGGGGATGTGGAGGAAGAACCCGATGGTGAGGTCGGGCCGGAGGTCGCGCAGCATCCTGGGGACGAGCTGGAGCTGGTAGTCGTGCACCCACACCGTCGCCCCGGGGGCCGCAGCGCGGGCCGCGGCCTCGGCGAACCGCTTGTTGACGTCGCGATACGTGCGCCACCAGCGGCGATCGAAAGTCGGGGGGATGAGTGCATCGTGGTAGAGAGGCCACAGGGTGTCGTTCGAGAAGCCCTCGTAGTACTCCTCCACTTCCTGCGCGGACAGCTCGACCGGATACAGGGAGAGCCCGTCCTCCTCGAAGGGCTCGAGGGCTACGTCGGGGGTGCCGGGCCATCCGACCCACGCGCCGCCGCTGGAACGGAGGACCGTCTCCATCGCGGTCACCAGACCACCGGGGCTGCGCCGCCACACCGGTGGGCTGCCATCGGCAGGCGTCTCCAGATCGACCGGCAAGCGATTGGCGACCACGACGAAATCGTCGGAGTGCGGCTCGTTCATAATCCCGCCTTCGTGCAATGCCTCACGGCGAACCAACCCCACATTTCGAAATCGACCACTTCTTGCTATCAAGGCGGGTCGGGTACCGCAAACCGCGACAGCGGATGCGAGCCTTCCGACAGCAGGTTTCCGAGATGTCAGTTCTCGCTCGCCACGGGCGCCGCCGAGTTGTCGAACATCTCGTCGATACGCTTCTTGATCTCTGCGGTACTGAATCGCACGCCCTGGGGGAGGGTCGCGGAGGACGAGATGGTGACGCCGGAAACGGGGTTCTGCTCGAGCATCGTCGAGGTCCTTTCGGAAGGCAGAGGGGAACGACTGCGACCTCCGTGGTCGCAGCCCGGGAACGGAAGGGGATTCAGCCTGCGCGGCGCGCGGCGAAGAGATCGATCAGAGCCTTGCAGAAGGCCGGCAGGTCGCCCGGATTGCGGCTCGACACGAGGTTGCGATCGACGACCACCTCCTGATCGACGACGTTTCCGCCGGCGTTGCGGATGTCGGTCCGCACGCTCGGATACGACGTGAGCGTGCGGTCGCGCACCACGTCGGCCTCGACGAGCGTCCACGGTCCGTGGCAGATCACGCCGACGGGACGCCCGGACATGACGAATTCCCGCACGAAGGAGACGGCACTGTCGTCCTGCCGCAGGTGGTCGGGATTCGTGGTGCCCCCGGGAAGGACCAGACCGTCGAAGTCGTCGGGAGACACCTCGGAGACGAGGCGATCGACGATGTACTTCCCCGCGGCGTGGACGTCCTTCTCCATGGCCTGGATCTCGCCCTGCTCGATAGAGACGAGCCGGACGGTGGCGCCCTCACTCTCGAGTGCCTGGCGCGGCTCGACGAGCTCGACCTCCTCGACTCCGTTCGTCGCGAGAATTGCGACGGTCAGTCCGGACAGTCGTGCCCCATCGGCGGAACTCATGGTCGTGTGATCCTTTCTCGGTGCGGTCGGATACCCGGCCGGTCCGGGAGCCAAACGCGGGCTTTCACCTCCGGTTTCACCTTCGGCTTCACCTGGGGGAGAGGTCGCCGGTCGCCGGACCCTCCAACCGGCCGCCGTCGGCGGCGAACCGGGAGCCGTGGAGCGGGCAGTCCCATGACGACTCTGCGTCGTTCCACCGCAGGATGCCGCCGAGGTGCGGGCAGACCGCGCTCACGCGGTGGGTCCGACCGTCGACCGTGGAGATTCCGACGGGTCGCCCGCAGCTGCGCACCACCCGCCCCTGTCCTTCCCCGGGTTCCGAGCCCGAGGACGTCACGGCCTGCCACCAGCCCTTCGCCATGTGCAGCGCGACGGTGGCGTTGAGGCGTGCGGCCGTGGGCGCTCCGGTCACCAGTTCGGTGCGCCAGGCCGCCATGGCAGGAGCCCACGCCTCGACCTCGGGATCCGGCGACTCCGAGAACCGGGACGCGATGATGTGGGCCGCCGCGACGCCGCCGGTCATTCCCCACTTGCCGAAGCCGGTCGCCACCCAGATCCTGTCGGCGCCGGGCAGGATCGGCCCGACCTCGGGCAGGCTGTCCATGTTCGTGTAGTCCTGCGCCGACCAGCGGTACAGCTCGCGGGCTCCGGGGAACGTCCGCTGGCTCCATCGCAGCAGGTCGTCGTAGGCGGCGCGGGCCGAATCGTGCCGGCCCACCACGTGCCCGTTCCCGCCGACGAGCAGCAGGCGATCCGCCGACGCGGACGTGCCCGCCGCGGAGGCGGTGCGGAGCGACCTGGTGGGACTGTCGGCGGACAGGAACATTCCCTCCGGAGGACCGCCGGGCACCTCGACCGCGATGGAGTACGAGCGGTCGGGCTCCATGCGGGCGAAGAACGCCCCGCGGTCCAGGATGGGGATGCCGGTCGCGAGTACCACGCGATCGGCGCGGACATCGCCGTCGTCGGTCCGGACGATGCATCTCGCGTTCTCGGTGTCCACGGTCTTCACGCGACGCCCGACGAACACCTCCGCCCCGGCCGTGCGTGCCCGATCGACCGTCGTGACCAGGAGGGGCATGGGGTCGATCTGGACCTGATCGGGGATCATGACCGCGGCGGCCACATCGAAGGGGAGCGGGATCTCGCCGACCCGTTCTGCCGGCAGTCCGGCGGCGCGGCAGTGGTGGTGCTCCGCGTCGATCATGCTCACGTTCGACGGGTCCTGTGCGTAGGTGTAGGCGTCCGCGCGGTCGAAGTCGAGTCCGTGCTGCGTGCAGAAGTCGACGATCCATCGTTGCGCCGCGAGAGTGCCGTCCACATAACCCTGACGTATCGCGCCGGAATGCCTGCGGCCGATCTGCGACAGGCGCGTTCCTTGCAGCACGCTCACCTTACCGGTGGTGTTCCCGGTGGTCACGGCCCCGATGTCCCGGGCCTCGACGACCGCGACGCGAAGTCCGCGCTCCGCGAGAAGCAGAGCTGTCACGGTACCCGTGATCCCGGCACCGACGACCACGACGTCGTAGCGCTCCCGGCGGGTCGTCCAGTCGTCGTACGTCGCGGTCTGCGGGGCGCGATCCCGCCACAGGGACACCGTGGTCTCGGTAGACATACGCGCTGGTTACCTCCCGGCCCGGGCAGGTAAACGGATCCCGCCCGAGTACGGTCGCCCCCCCGAGTCCCCGGTCCGTCGCCCGGGCCGGGTGTTTCGATCCCGGACAACTGTGGGTAAACCGCAGTACCACGCTGAGTAAGGCGAAAGAAATCGACGAGTTTCGTGGGGTGATCCACAGGAGGTTCCAGTGCTGTCTTCGCAGATCGACGATGCCGGTGAGTGTGGAGGTGTCAGCCGCACCCATCGTGGAGGTAGCGTGCGCTCGCGGGTCGTGCGGGGCGCGATACGTGCGCTCGCGAAGCCGGTGGTGGGGGCATGGATGGCCCGGCCGGACCTCGCGTGGCCCCTGTCGGTCGTCGACGGCGCTGCGTCCTTGCTGCCCAAGCCCTCCGGAGCGCAGTACGTGAACGTCGACCTGGGCTCGTGTAGTGCCGAGTGGATCCGAGCGGAGGGACGGTCGACCAAGCGCGCGGTGCTGTACCTGCACGGTGGCGCATTTCTCATGTGCGGCCTGAACACCCACCGCTCACTCGCCGTGAGCCTGTCGGATCGCGCGGACGGCGCGGTTCTCAGCGTCGACTACCGGATGCTGCCGAATGCTCCCATCGCCCATGCGGTGGACGATGCCGTACGCGGTTACGAGTGGTTGCGCGAGAAGGGTTACCGGGGGGAGGACATCGTCATCGCAGGCGATTCCGCCGGTGGATATCTGGCATTCATGACCGCCCTGGCGATCGCGGAGTCCGATCTGCCCCGCCCGGCGGGGATCGTCGCACTCTCCCCGCTCGTCGATCTCGACCCGGATCGGCGCGCCGAACACGACATGCGGTCGGCGTGCCCGATGTTCCCGGGATCGGCCGTGCAGTCGCTCGTACGGTACATCGAGGGCACCCACACCCGGCTGACCGTCGACGGGGAGCCCGGGCCGCTGATATGCCCGCTGGACAACGACCTCAGTGTGCTTCCGCCGGTGATGATCCACGCCGGCCACGACGAATTGCTGCGCAGCGACGCCGAATCCATGGCTCGGGCCGTGCGGGAGGCCGGCGTGAACTGCGACCTGCACGTGTGGCGACACCAGGTGCACGCGTTCCCGATCTTCGCCGACAGTCTTCCCGAGAGCCGGCGTGCGATCGCCGAGGCCGGTAACTTCGTGCGGTCGGTGACGGAATCGGCCGGTCGTGCGGAGAAGCCCGTGGTGACGCCGATCTCCGGTTTCGTGTCGAATTCCGCAGTGGCCTGACATCTTTCGCGGGCCGGATCGCTCGGTCACGGCCTCCGTGACCGAGCGATCCGGACCTATTGCTGCGAACTGTCCGAGTGGGCGAACTCCAGAGCGCCGAGGTCGGCGTCCGCCACCTCGAAGGGCATCGTCAGCACGGTGGCGGTCGCCCACCCCCGACACACGAGAACGGCGTCGCTGTCGTGGGATTCGTCGAGTTCGACCGCCCGGAAGGTGACGGGCACGGCACGTGAGATGTCGCCGTCGTTCTCGACCTCCCCGATCTCCGCCTGGACGGCACCGAACTCGGCGAGCGGAGCACTGCGCAGTCCGCGGAGTTCGCCGACCGGGATGTCCGGGATGTTGACGTTCAGCACCGCACCAGGACGGGTGTTCTCGATCGCCCATTCCAGAGCCCGACGTGCCACCAGTTCGGCCGTCTCCCACTGGGACGGAGCGGTGCCGTTGAGGGACAGTGCGACCGCCCGGGCTCCGTGACTCGCCGCGGTGAGGGCCGCGCCCACGGTGCCCGAGTGCAGGATGGCGTGACCGGTGTTGGGGCCCAGGTTGATCCCGGACAACACGATGTCCGGTGCGGTCCCGAACGCGCCGTACGAGGCGAGGAAGGTGATCAGCGCCGGAGATGCTTCCACCGCATAGGATTCCACGTCGGGAAGGCCGTCGAGTGGGCGGCTGCTCAACAGGAGTTTTCCTTCGTCCTGGAGAGCGGTCAACGATGCACTCGCACCGCTGCGCTCGACGTGGGGCGCCGCCACCTGCACGTCGAATCCCGCTTCGACGGCGATGCGGGCGAGCAGTGCGAGACCGGGGCTGTCGATGCCGTCGTCGTTGACGATCAGTGCTCTCATGAACGCTTCCCCTTCAACTTCCGGACCTGTACTTTCTCGGCCATCTTCTCGACCGCGGAACGATGCCCCGTCGCCAGACCGCGACGCGTGACGTTGACTGCGCCCGCAGCGGCGCCGAGACGCAACGCGTCCTCGAACGTCGCGCCCGCGGCATAGGCCGACGCGATACCTGCGGTCATCGAATCGCCGGCGCCGTGATGATCCACCGTCTGCACCGAGGGGGCCTCCACCTCCCAGAGGTTCCCGTCGTCGAATGCGATCGCCGGGTCGCCGGCCCGGGAGACGACCACCGAGGCGGCACCGTCGTCGTGGAGACGGTGCATGGCCTCGATGAGATCGTCGAGGTCGTCGGACTCGGCACGACCGTCCTCGATGAGATCCTCGTGGCTCACCTTCAGCACCGTCACCCCGCCTTCGAGGGCAGCACCGAGGGTGGGGCCGGACAGGTCGGCCACGACCGGTATGCCCAGCGCCCCCAGGTCGGCGCACAACCGTTCGTACACCTCCGTGGGCACGGCTTCGTCACAGTGCGGCCCACCCAGCATCGCGACCTTCGCACACATCGCCGATGCCAGAGACGCGCTGAACAGGTCGTCGGTCTCGTGCCGGGTGAGCGCCGGTGGGGCGATCTCCACGATCTCCTTGCGTTCGCCTTCCCGACGGTCGTGGATGTAGGAACCGTTGGCCGATGCGGTCTCCACCGGATGCACCGTCAGCCCCTCCCGGTTGATCATGTCCACGAGGATCGACCCCGATTCACCACCGAAGGGCCCGCACAGATGCACGTCCATTCCCAGAGTCGCGGCCATGCGCCCGATCCAGAAGCCCTGGCCGCCCGGGTGGACGTGCAGTTCGGTGCTTCCGTCCGGCGCCTTCTCGAGCGTGACCGTGAGCAGGGGAGAGGGGGCGAAGACGAAGGCGTACGGGTTCACGGACGTGTTCTCGGGTTCCATGCCGGTCCGTATACCCCCTCCGAGCAGCGATGACACCCGATCTCGTGTGACACCTGCGGTAGCGGGGTATGCGTCTGCCGCAAGCGAGCTGTCGTCCAGAACATGAGGAGTGGGCATGGCCAGGATCGCGACGATCGAGGCACCGGTGACACCGTCGAAGGTCTGGGAGATCCTCGCGGACGGCTGGCGGTACGCGGGATGGGTGGTGGGTGCGTCCCGCATCCGAGCGGTCGACCCCGCCTGGCCCCGCCCGGAAACCCGGATCCACCACTCGGTGGGTCTGTGGCCGTTCCTGCTCGACGACCACACCGAGGTCTGCGCGATGGTGCCCGAACGGGAACTCGTGCTGCGGGCACGCGCCTGGCTGTTCGGTAAGGCCGAGATCGCGATCTCCCTCGAACCCACCCAGGACGGCGGCACCCGCATCGCAATGGCCGAACACGTCGTCGAAGGACCGTACGCACACGTCCCCGATCGTGTGCAGGAGGAACTGGTGTTGCCGCGGAACCAGGAATGTCTGCGACGACTGGTGCTGCTCGCCGAAGGCGCCACCGAATGAGCGACACGACGGTCGATGCGGTCGTCATCGGTGCCGGGCAGAACGGCCTGACGGCCGCCGCTGTGCTCGCCGACGCGGGATGGGACGTCCTCGTGCTCGAAGAGCAACCCGAACCCGGCGGAGCGGTACGCAGCGCCGAGCTCCATCCCGGATTCCGCGCCGATCTGTTCAGTGCGTTCTATCCCCTCGGTGTGGCCTCACCTGCCTTCCGGGCCCTCGATCTGGAGGCACACGGACTGCGGTGGGCGCGATCGCCCAAGGCATTCGGTCATCCGCTCGGACCGCACGACGAGGACGCGATCGTCGTCTCGCCGGATCCGGCGGACACGGCAGCGGACCTCGAACGCCGCTGCGCCGGTGACGGTGCGGCGTGGCTGGCCCTGTTCGAACAATGGAAGCAGGTGCGCGGCCCACTGCTCGAACTGCTCCTCGGGCCTTTCCCGCCCGTCCGGGGCTCCGTCGACCTGATGCGGACCATGAAGACGGGGGACCTGCTGCGCTACGCACGCATGCTCGCGTTGCCCGTCACCCGGATGTCCGCCGAACTGTTCGGTGGCTCGGCGGCGCGGCTGTTGCTCCTGGGCAATGCGATGCACGCCGACACCCCGCCCGAAGCGCCCGGCAGCGGCGTCATGGGGTACATGCTCACGATGCTCGCGCAGGACGTCGGCTTCCCCGCGCCGGTCGGTGGCGCGGGGGCGCTCACCGATGCACTGGTCCGGCGCGGCACCTCGGCGGGTGCGGAGGTGCGGTGCACTTCGCCCGTGGTGGGCATCGAGGTGCAGGGCGGGAAGGTGTCCGCCGTGCGCACCGCCGGCGGCGACCGGGTGAAGGTGCGACGCGCCGTCCTTGCCGACGTCTCGGCTCCGGCCCTGTACACGCGGCTCCTCCCGGCCGCCGCCGTCGGTTCGCGCGTGCTCGACGACCTCCGCAAGTTCGAATGGGACACCCCGGTGGTGAAGGTGAACTATGCCCTCGACGGCCGTGTGCCGTGGCGTTCGCCCTCGCTGAGCGGAGCCGGCACCGTGCACGTCGGCGCCGACACGAACGCGATGATCAGGTGGTCGGCCGATCTGTCCACCGGCGTCGTCCCCGAATCGCCCTTCCTGTTGTTCGGGCAGATGACCACGACCGATGCCACGCGGTCGCCGGAGGGCACCGAAAGCTGCTGGGCCTATACACATCTGCCGCGCGGCGTCACGGACGACGCGTCAGCCGACCGCCTCGCCGAGCGTGTCGACGCGCAACTCGAGTCCTACGCACCGGGATTCGGCGCACGTGTGGTCGGGCGACACGTCCAACGGCCCGGGGACCTCGAAGCAGCCGACGCGAATCTCGTCGGCGGCGCCGTCAACGGTGGAACCGCGCAGGTCTACCAGCAGTTGTTCCTTCGGCCCACCCCCGGATTCGGCGGACCGCGAACTCCGGTCGACGGTGTCTATCTCGCGGGTGCGGCCGCGCATCCCGGCGGCGGAGTCCACGGGATGGGTGGCTGGAACGCCGCGCATGCCGCGCTCGCGGACGGGAAACGCACTGCTCCGGTGACGCGTCGTGTGCGCAATGCGGCTCGCCGGATGCTGTTCTCGTGACACCGGACGCCACGTGTGCCTCGGTGGCGTGTTTCACACGGAAGTAGCACGGGTATCCGCCCGCGAACGGACGGATCCGGGTTTTCGCCCGGTGTGGTGGAGATGCCGTCGAGCTCGAGATACCGAGGTGGTGTGACGTGACAGCTTCCCTGGCGCTGGACGGATCGGATTCGCCGCGAGTATGGCGTCTTCCGGGGGTGTACCGCCCCCAGGAGGATTCGTACCTGCTGGCCGGCGCGCTTGCGGACGCAGGCGGTGCCGAAGGTGCGAATGTACTCGATTTCTGCACCGGGACAGGATTTCTGGCGGTGAACGCTGCCCTGCTCGGCGCTTCCTCGGTGACGGCCTTCGACATCGACCCACGCGCGGTGCTCAGCGCACGCCTCAACGCGTGGTCGCGCCGGCTGCCGATCCGTGCCCGGCAGGGAAGCCTGGACGACGCGTTGCTCCACGGTCCGTTCGATGTCGTGCTGTCGAACCCGCCGTACGTTCCCTGTGAGGGGCAGAACCGCGACGCGCGCTGGGATGCCGGCGCCGACGGACGCTGCGTTCTCGATCCGTTGTGCGACAGTCTTCCCTCGCTGCTCGCTCCCGGCGGATTCGCGTTGATCGTGCACTCGGAGTTCACCGGTGTGGATGCGACGCTGTCCCGTCTGCGGGATGCGGATCTCGAGGCGTCCGTGGTGGCCCGCAACCGGATCCCCTTCGGGCCGGTTCTGCGCAACCGTGCGGGATATCTGTATTCGACACAACTGGCGGAACCCGGGGCTCTGATCGAAGAAGTGGTGGTCGTGCGTGCCGACCGTCCCCGCACGAGGGGTTGAGAATGTGAGTGGTACACCGAAGATCACACGGCTCACCGCGGACGGTGAATGCGAAGCACGTGTGGTGCGGCAGGTGAGGGGCGGTCCGACCCTCGTGGAGGGCCCGGTCCGGATCGTCGCCGACGACGGCGCCGAGACGGTGTCGGACCGCTTCGTGGTGGCCGTATGCCGCTGCCACCGCAGCGCCCTGTACCCCCTGTGCGACACCAGTCATCGCGCCCTCCGGAAACCGAAGACGGCAGCTGCGCGCACCGATACCGAACATCACTGAGACGACACCGAGAGACCGAGACGACACCGAGAATGCGGGCCGGCCCCTGTACGGGGCCGGCCCGGATGCCGTTTCCGGGGAGCCGGTCGGCCGGCCGAGGCGGCCTGCGGGGAACCCCCGGCGGTGGACAGGCCGGAAACGACGAATCCCGGGTGCTCGGAAGCACCCGGGATCCGGAGTCCTGTCTCGTGCCGGGCGTCTCCTCCCGGCACGGACTGTCGAAGGGGTCAGTACCAGTGTGCGCGTCCGCCGATGGCCCGGCCCGTCGCGCCCAGGATCGCAAGGATCACGCCGATCACCAGGAGTATCACTCCGAGTGTGGTGAGGATGGAGATACCGGTGAAGAACCCCACCACCAACAGAATCAGACCCAGAATGATCATTGTCGCCACCTCAGATGTCATGTCCGAGACCTGGAAGTCTCGGAGCCCGGCGATCGAATAACCGGGTTGGTCCGTTTCCAAACGTTTGTGACAGGAGAAATTCGGACGAAAGTCCTCCCGCGCCGGTCGAAGGTCATCGAGTACGCCCGGATGTTTGGATCTCGCCGTGTCCCGGGTACCCGTCTGCCGACACACCCGAGCATTCTGGAGGTAGATATGTCGAAGTCGAGCTACACGGTTCCCGGCCTGAGCGATGCCGACGGTTCGCGCACCGCGCAGATTCTCCAGGAGCGCCTGAGTGCCTACAACGACCTGCACCTCACACTGAAGCACATCCACTGGAACGTCGTCGGCCCGAACTTCATCGGCGTCCACGAGATGATCGACCCGCAGGTCGAGCTCGTACGCGGGTACGCGGACGAAGTCGCCGAGCGGATCGCCGCGCTCGGTGGTTCCCCCAAGGGCACGCCCGGTGCCATCGAGAAGAACCGCACGTGGGACGACTACTCGGTCGGCCGCGACACCGCGCAGGCGCACCTCGCCGCCCTCGATCTCGTCTACGACGGGCTGATCACCGACAACCGCAAGGCCATCGACGAGGTCGGCAAGCTCGATCCGATCACCGAGGACGTCCTGATCGGCCAGACCGGCCAGCTCGAGAAGTTCCAGTGGTTCGTCCGCGCACACCTGGAGAACGCCTCGGGTGCTCTCCCGAACGCGGATGCGCAGACGGAGAAGGACGCAGCGGACTCGGCCCGCTGACCGGGACACACGGACGGCACGGACGGCACCGACGATCCCGATGGCCTCGACATCACGGACCGGCCTGCCACGACGCATCGTCGTCACCGGAGCGAGCGGAAATGTAGGCACGGCGCTTCTGCGCCGGCTGGCCGCTCATCCCGCACAACTCGATATCGTCGCGATCGCGCGCCGGACTCCTCCGGCGCGCGATCCGTATGCGGCAGCGACGTGGTGTGCCGTCGACCTCGCGGATCCCGACGCCGCACGGGTGCTGGCGCCGATCTTCGCGGGCGCCGACGCCGTCGTCCACCTCGCGTGGGGATTCCAGCCCTCGCACCGTCGCGACTACCTCCGCCGGGTCGCGGTGGACGGCACCCGCGCCGTACTGACGGCCGCTGCCGATGCCGGGGTGCGGCACGTGGTTCACATGTCCTCGGCCGCTGTCTACTCCGGCGGTGCGTACGGCCGGGAAGTGGACGAGTCGTGGGGTCGTGAAGGGGTGCCCACCTGCGTGTACAGCGTCGACAAGGTCGCGGCGGAGAAGTTCCTCGACGACTACGAGACGGGTACGAACGTTCCCGTCCTCACGCGTTTCCGACCGGGATTCATCGGGCAACTGGTCTCCGGCTCGGGCCTCGAACGTTACGTGCTGCCCGAGTTCGTGCCCGCCGGCATCACGAACCACCTGCCGGTGATTCCGATCGACCACGGTCTCACCATTCCGGCCGTGCACTCCGACGATGTCGCGGACGCGCTGGTCGCAGCCCTCGAACGTCGGGTACCCGGTCCGTTCAATCTGGCGGCGCCGACTCCGGTGGGAGCGCGGGATTTCGCCGCTCCGTTCGACTGCCCGACGGTTCCGGTGCCGCGATGGGGGCTGTCGGTGCTCGCCGAAGCGACCTGGCGCCTCCGGCTGCAACCGGTGCAGGGCGGCTGGATCGATCTCGCGTACTCCTGCCCCCTGCTCGACTGCACCAGGGCCCGGGACGAACTCGGGTGGTCGCCGAAACACGACGGTCCTGAAGTGTGGGCCGAGACGGTACGCGGAATGCGCAGCGCGACGGGCACGGACAGTCCTGTCCTCTCTCCGCGCAGCGCGCGGGAACGCCTTGCCGCACTCGTCGAGCGCGGACCGATCGGCCGGCGGATTCCGTCGTAACACTCTCCGGCGCAGAATCATCCGTTCCCGCTCTTGTCGGCCCTGGGTTTCACGGGCGACCGGATGCGGTATCCACGAGCATGACGAAACCATCGAATCGAGCTCACGCTCCCACCACTGCTTCCCGAGCTTCGGGTTGGGTCGGATACGCCTGCATCCTCGCGGGGATCGCTGTCGTCGCTCTCGTCCTCTACGCGGCGGGCGACGGCTTCGAAGGATGGGTGCTCGTCGGTGCCGTCGCCGCGGCCGTGCTCATCGTCGTCGGCGTCGTGATGTCCGCTGTCAATCTCCGTCGACGCCGCCTCCGCGGCTCCGGTGGTACCCCCACACACGAACCCGGTCTCATCGACTGAGCCGGATCCCGGCACGAAGGAGGTGGAGCCTCGGGACGCACCGTCCCGAGGCTCCACCCCGCTGCGTCGTACCCGGCCATCAGGCCGGCGCCGCGGCCGACGTGAGGAGCGAACTGCGGCAGGCGGCCCAGCTGCCCAGCAGATGACTCCCGAGCCGTCCCTCCAGGAACTCGATGGCCTGCGCGCCGAACGAGATGTCCTGTGCCCGAGCCGGGTCCTGTTCGAGCATGTAACCGACCACGTCGTGCCGCAGGACGAGCTCGTGGACGGCGTCGGCCTCGATGTGTTCGGAGTAGAACAGGATGCAGGCGTCGTCCGCATCCAGGCGTTCGAGGGCCTCGACCATGCGCCGGGCGCTCGGGGCGGTGGTGATCTCGGCGGCGGCGAACATGCCGACCAGCATCGGTGTGTACGCGCGGTGCAGACCGCACAAAGACATGAAGTTCACCGTTGCGAGGGTGACGGCAGGGACGACGTCGAGATATCCCAGATAGTCGTCCTTCAGGCCGGCAGCGAGCAGCAGGTCGGCGAACAGCCGCGAATGCATGCGCTCGGCACGGCCGCCGCCGTACTCGTCGAACTCGACGGCGACCAGCGCGGCCTTCGCTCGACCGGACAACCGGGGGATCGCGAGAGCGTGCGGGTCCGCCTCCTTGAGGTGGTAGATCGAGCGATGGACGAAGAACTCGCGCATCATCTCCCACGTGCCGTTCGCGGCGAGTTCGTGGGAGACACCCCACGAGTCGTCGGGTTCGCAGCACAGATTCTCGAGGACGCTCTGCGGATCGTCCGAGGCCGGTACGTCGGCACGCAACCGATCGAGGAAGACGCGCTCGAGACGTGCCCGGACCCCGAGGAGCCCCGGCGCCCATTCCCACGCGGGATCGACACCCGCGAAACCGCGGTAGTGGAGCTCGTAGAGAACGGCCAGGGCGAGTTGGACGTCCTCGCCGTAGGCCTCCGCGCCGTCGGTCGTCACATTCCACGGGGCATCGTCCACCGGACCGCCGAGACGTTCGACGATCTCGGCGGAGATGGGTCCGCGGGGCGTGGGAAGCGGAGCATCGTGCACATCGCACATCCGGGTCTCGTGGGCCATGAGGCCGGGTTACCCGCTCGGAGGCTCGCAAAAACGACCGGGAGGGCGGCGAGAGCTGCGCATACCGGTCTCCGGACAACGATGCCGGCGGTGAATACCGCAACGGTCTGTGGGTATCCGGCGGCCATGAGCGAGGATCGCGAACGAGAACCCCACACCATCGATTACCCCGGTGACACCGACGACATGGCCGAGCGTCCCGCCGACGAGATGCGCGGCTACGTCGGACGCGGGTTGCTGTCGGGTCGCAAGGCACTCGTCACGGGCGGCGACTCCGGCATCGGACGTGCCGTCGCGGTCGCTTTCGCGAAGGAGGGTGCCGACGTCGCGATCGCGTACCTCGAAGAACACCGCGACGCCGAGCACACCGCCGACCTCGTGCGACGCGAGGGCCGCACGTGCCACGTCATCGCCGGCGACCTCGGCGATGCGCAGCACTGCCGGTCGGTGGTGGCCGAGACGGTCGAGCAACTCGGCGGACTCGACATCCTCGTCAACAACGTGGGCACCCAGCAGCCCGTCGACGACCTCGCCGAGTTGAGCGAGGAACAGTGGCGGCACACCTTCGCCGTGAACATCGACAGCTTCTTCCACGTGACGAAGGCGGCACTGCCGCACCTGACGCCGGGTGGGTCCGTCATCAACACTGCCTCGGTCAACGGGCTGCGTGGCAACAGGACGCTCATCGACTACTCGGCCACCAAGGGTGCCGTGATCGCGCTGACCTATTCGCTCGCGCAGGCACTGCAGGACAGGCGGATCCGGGTGAACTGCGTGGCGCCCGGACCGGTGTGGACCCCGTTGATCCCGGCGACCATGGACGCCGAGAAGGTGTCCGAGTTCGGGCAGCAGGCACCCTTCGGGCGCGCCGCCCAGCCCGACGAGATCGCCCCGTCCTACGTGTTCTTCGCGTCGGAGACGATGTCCTCGTACTACAGCGGTGAAGTGCTCGCCCCGCTCGGCGGCGAGACCATGCCGGGCTGACGCCGAGGTGGGGCCGGGAGAGAGCAAGAACGGTCGGGCGGCGGCAAGGGTCTGCACGCGACACTGAACGCATGACCCTCGGCCGTGACCGACTCCGGGAACTGCTCGACGCCGTTCTCGAGGAGAACAACGCAACACTCGAACGGATGGCGCAGCACGCCTACGCCTCGCCGTGGCATTTCAGCCGCACCTTCGCGGTCGGTACCGGCGAGTCGCCGGTGGCGTTGCGCCGCCGGGTGATGCTCGAACGCGCCGCCTGGCAGTTGCGCCACGGCAGGTCGGTCACGGATGCGGCGTTCGCCGCCGGTTACGACAGCGTCGAAGGGTTCGGACGCGCATTCGCCCGCGCCTACGGGTATCCCCCGAGCGTGACCGCCCGGGTGCTCGGCACCGGTGGCAGCGACCACTGGCTCCCCGCCCCCAACGGCGTCCACTTCCATCCGCCCACCAATCTCTGGGTCGAGGAGGACGGGCAACGGCCCGCGGCACCCGCCCATCCGGAGCCCGAGGTGCTGGCGCAGATGGTGCAGCACGATCTCGCGGACACCCGCTATCTCCTCGGCCGTGCCGCGGAACTCGACGACGACGAACGCGAGCGGATCCGGTTCCCCGGCCTCGTCGTGCTCGGGTGGGACGGCCCCGAGGAGTCCGTGTCGCGGGTGCTCGGCAACCTCGTGCGCGCCAAGGAGGTCTGGCTGGCGTCGATGGTCGGCGCCGACCAGCCCGTGGAATCGGGCAGTGGAATCGGCTCGCTGGCAGCACGTTTCGAGGATATCGCACCGCGATGGGTGGAGACGATCCGCGACATCCATCGCCGTGGCGCCTGGGGTGACGTACTCATCGACGCCCTGTGCGACCCTCCCGAGAGCTTCGTCCTCGCAGGAGTGGTCACCCATGTCCTCACCTTCGCCGCGCACCGCCGCCAACTCGCCCGGCACATGATGCGGGCGGCCGGCCTCGACGTCGACCACGGCGATCCACTCGACTGGAACAGGAGCAGCCCATGACCCGGATGATCTACTACACCGCAAGCACGCTGGACGGATTTCTCGCGACCGAGGACCATTCGCTCGACTGGCTGCTCACCCGCGAGACCGGGGACGGCGGGCCCGTCGGGTACGAGAAGTTCATCGCCGGTATCGGCGCCATCGTGATGGGGTCGTCCACCTACCGCTGGGTTCTCGACCATGCCGGTGCGGACAAGTGGGAGTACGACCTGCCCTGCTGGGTGTTCACGCATCGCGACGACCTGCCCGTGGCCCGGGCGGGGGACGAACCCGGCGACATCCGTTTCACGCAGAAGGACGTCCGGCAGGTCTACGCCGAGATGGCCGAAGCCGCGAACGGCCGCGACCTGTGGATGGTGGGTGGCGGCGACCTCGCCGGACAGTTCGCCGAGCACGGCCTGCTCGACGAACTCGTCGTCTCGTTCGCGCCGGTGACCATCGGATCCGGCCGTCCATTGCTCCCGCGGCACGTGGAGATGCGTCTCACCGAGATCGGGCAGAGCGGGGAATTCGCCGTCATGCGCTACGAAGTGCGCAAGGACGCCACCAGCCGGTTGTGATGTGCGTCACCTGAAGGTACCGTCGGCACCGAGAGGGACACACCTCGTCCAAGGAGGCCGGTCGTGAAACTCAATCTCTTCGTGGCGTGGAGCGCCTACGCGCTCGCGCTGGCCTCGGTCCTGATGATCGCCCTGACGATCGTCGCGGCCGGTTACGGATTCGAGGGCTGGGCGATCGTCGCGGCGCTCGCTGCGGTCGTCGCGCTCGGAGCGGCATTCGGCATGGTCACCGGAACCGTTCGCCGCGACCACAAGCGGCACTACGACACACCGCACCTGTTCTGAGGGCCGTACGCGACGCGAGTCGGTGAGAGCCGGCTCGCGTCCCTACGCCTCGCACGGCCTCCTCGCGACTGTGCGAGTCGGTCATCCTACGACTGTGCGAGTCGGTCATCCTACGACTCTGCGAGTCGGCGTTTCTCCGCTTCGACGTCGAAAGTGGGCTCCGGCCAGTCGAGGTCGAGACGCTCGAACGCGTCGATGAGCAGTTCGGTGACCGCCAGGCGGCTGTACCACTTGCGGTCGCACGGAATGACGTACCAGGGCGCCTCGTCGGTGTTCGTCCGATCCAGCATGTCCTGATAGGCCTGCTGGTACTGCGGCCACAGGGCGCGTTCCGAGACGTCGCTCGGGTCGTACTTCCAATACTTGTCGCGGCGCTCGAGACGTTCGGCGAGGCGCTTCTTCTGCTCATCCAGCGAGACGAACATCGCCACCTTCACGATGGTCGTGCCCTCGCGGACGATCTCGCTCTCGAACCGGTTGATCTCGTCGTAGCGTCCGCGCCAGACGCTCTCCGGCACCAGCGACCTCACCCGGGCGACGAGCACGTCCTCGTAGTGTGAGCGGTCGAAGACGCCGAGCTGACCGTTGCGGGGGAGTGCCTTCGAGATCCGCCACAGGAAGTGGTGCCGCTTCTCCTCCGCGGTCGGGACACCGAAGGCCGTGTGATCGACGCCCTGCGGGTCGACGTGACCGACGACGTGACGCACCATCCCGCCCTTCCCGGCGGTGTCCATGCCCTGCAGGATCAGCAGCACCGAGCGGGTACCGCCGGTCCGGCCCTCCGCGAACAGCATCTCCTGGAGTCCGGAGAGATCGGCGCCGCGTTCGGTGAGCAGACGCTCGCCGAGAGCCTTGTCGCCGTCGAAACCGGGCGTGGCGTTCGTGTCGATGGCGGCGACGCGCGTGTCGGGTCCTGCCCGGACGGCTTCGACGATCGAGGCCGGCCGGAAGACATCGTCCTTCGTCATCGGCCCAGCGTGTCACACGCGACGAGCCTCAGGTGGGATCGACACCGTTCGCGTCGGCGCTCGAACGGACGCCGTTCGCGTCGGCGCTCGAATGGACGCCGTTCGCGTCGGTCGGCAGCGGGTACGGCGGACGTGAGATGCCGTCGACCATGTGGCTGCCCCACAGATCGATCTCCGAGATGCGGGCGGTCGCAGTCTCCGCCGCGCCCGGGACCGTGATGGTCACGGTGGTTCCCGGCGCGGGGGAGGGGTCTCCGCCGAGAGCCTCGGCGAGCTTACGGATCCGGCCCCGCCACACGTGCCGGCCGAGCAGCGGATCGAACCGGCCGGAGATCTCGACATCGACGCCGACCGTGCGGTCTCCCACGGCAACCTCGGCGGGGCCGCGGTAACCGGGCTCGTCCTGGTCGTGCGGATCGTCCGCATGGTTGCTCATACCCGCACTATACGTGCTACTTCGAGTAACGGTAAAGCTGTCGATCAGGGAGCGGGCGAGGACTCCGGCAGGAGCGGATGCGGCTGCGACTTGAAGCGCATGGGCGATCCGGCGACACCGGCGATGCCGGTCATGCCACCCCAGATCATCATCGTCAGGTAATCGATGAGGTCTTCGGTGGTCATCGACTTGTTCGAGATCCACCAGTGCGTCGCGAGCTGGATGCCGCCGACGATTCCGTACGCCCAGGGCACGGCGCCACCCGAATCCATCCCGAGCAGTCGCAGTCGCTCGCCCAGGACGGTCGCGACGAGTTCGGCGATCATCCGCTCGGAATCGGCCACCACGTCGCGTCCCGCCGACGCGCTGTTGCTCATCACGTACAGGTAGACCTCGGGATCGTCGGCGACGGTCTCGACGTACGCCGTGATCGCCTCCCGGGTGAGGTCGTACTCGTCGAGATCCTCGGCCACCGCCGCGTAGATCCGGGGGGCGAGAACCGTCTCGACGTACCGCAGCATCGTGGCGGTCGTCAGGTCGCTCTTGTCGGTGAAGTACCGGTAGAGCACCGTCTTCGACACGCCGATCTCGGCGGCGATCTCGTCCATGCCGATCTCGTGTCCGCGGGAGCGGATCGCGTTGATGGTGCCGTCCACGAGCTCTTCCCGGCGAGCGATCTTGTGTTCGTGCCAGCGCCGTTTGCGGCCGTCCTGCTTGACGGGCGGGACGACCTCGGTCGAGGTCGGGTTCGGAGTCGTCTGCGGTCTGCTGGACACTGTGTGGCACATCCGTTCGGTGTCGATCGTCGGCTCAGTCTACGATCCGGCCTTCCGTCCTTCAGAACTCGAGGCCGATCCGTCCGCCGAGTGCCGACTTTCGGCACAATCGATCGGGTGCAGCTTCTGACGACCGATGACGAGATCAAACGCCGAGACCTCCGCCGTATGAAGGCGGTCGCGACCGGGTTCCTCGTCGTTGCCGCGATCATCTATCTCTTCTGCCGGTGGCAGGAAACCCGCGGCGCCGGAGCGTGGGTGGGGTACGTGCGGGCGGCGTCCGAGGCCGGCATGGTCGGCGCGCTCGCCGACTGGTTCGCCGTGACCGCCCTGTTCCGGCACCCGTTGCGGATTCCCGTCCCGCACACGGCGATCATCAAGCGGAAGAAGGACCAGCTCGGTGCCAATCTGAGCTCGTTCGTCGGCAGCAACTTCCTCGCCCCCGAGGTGGTGTCCGCCAAGGTCGAGTCGGCGCAGATCCCGTTGCGGGTCGGTAGCTGGCTCGCCGAACCCGCCAACGCCGCCCGGGTCGCCAAGGAGACGTCGACGGTCCTGCGGGGTGTGGTCGGGATCCTGCGCGAGGACGACATCCAGCAGATCATCGACCACACCATCGTCAAACGCATCGCCGAACCGGAGTGGGGACCGCCGCTCGGACGTGTCCTCACCGAGCTGCTCGCCGAGAACCGGCACCTCCCGCTCGTCGACATGCTCGCCGAACGAGCGCACCAGTGGGCGCTCGGAAGTCAGGAGACCATCGATCGCGTGATCAGCCGCGACTCGCCGTCGTGGTCGCCGAAGTTCGTCGACCTGCTGCTCGGCGAGAAGATCCACCGCGAACTCGTGGAGTTCACGTGGAAGGTCCGTTCGAATCCCGACCACGAGGTGCGCCTCGCGGTCAACAAGTTCCTGGCCGACTACGCCCGCGACCTGCAGAGCGATCCCGTGACCATCGCCAAGGCGGAGAAGGTCAAGGCCGAGATCATGGGGCGGGACGAGATCACCGGGCTCGCCGCGGCCACCTGGCGGACGGCGAAGCGGATGATCCTGGACTCGGTGGACGACCCGAACAGCACGCTGCGCACGAAGATCGCGGAGAACGTCATGGCGTTCGGTATCCGGGTGCGCGAGGACGCCGAATTGCGAACCAAGATCGACGGCTGGTTGCTCGACGCGGTGCGCTTCGTCGCGGCCAACTACGCCGACGAGATCACCTCCGTCATCCGCGAGACCGTCGAGCGCTGGGACGCGGAGGAAGCCAGCCGCAAGATCGAGCTCGCGGTGGGGCGCGACCTGCAGTTCATCCGCATCAACGGCACGGTGGTCGGCTCGCTCGCCGGACTCGCGATCTACACGGTGTCCGAACTGCTGTTCGCGTGACACCCGTCACGTGCTAGCAGAGTGCTTGCTGTAGCTAGCACCTGTCCGTAGAGTGGGTCTCGTGTCCACGGAACCAGATCCGATCGAGGGCTCGGACACGCCGGACGACAGTGCCGGGCCGGGGGATATCGCCGCACGGGTGGTCAACAACGCCGCCCAGGACATCGGTGCATTCATCCGGTCCCAGCGCGAGGCTGCTCAGGTCTCACTCCGTCAGTTGTCGAAACTGGCCGGTGTCAGCAACCCGTACCTGAGCCAGGTCGAACGCGGCCTGCGCAAGCCGTCCGCAGAAGTGCTCGCCCAGATCGCCAAGGGGCTGCGGCTCTCGGCAGAGGTTCTCTACGTACGAGCGGGGATCCTCGAGCATCGAGCGGAGAGCGCCGTGCGCGATGCGGTGCTCGTCGACACCGTTCTCACCGAACGGCAGAAGCAGGTCCTGCTCGACATCTACGACTCGTTCTGCCGAGAGAACCGGCAGGACGCCGGCGATGCCCGGCCCGACCATCCGACAGACTTCGACGAGGAGAAATCTCCATGACCGATCCCACCAGCATCCGAACCTCCCTCTACGCCGCGGTCGGTGCCGGCGACGCCGTCGTCCAGGCCGTCGCCGACCTCGTGGCCCAGGCGCGTCGTCGTGCGGAAGCCAACCGCAACGAGGTCGCCGACCGGGTCGAGACCGCCCGCGACCGCTTCGCGGCCCTGCCCGCCGATCTCACCGAGACCGTCGAATCCCTCCGCGAGCGTCTCGCCGAACTTCCGGCGGAGCTGCCCGAGGAGATCGCGGAACTGCGTGAGCGTTTCAGCTCCGACGAACTGCGCAAGGTGGCCGAGGCGTACCTGAAGGTGGCCTCCGACCTTTACACCGCTCTCGCCGAGCGCGGTGAGGAGACCATCGAGCGCCTGCGTACCCAGCCGGGCCTCGAGGACGGCATCGGTCGCGCCGAAGCCGTGCTCGGCGACGCCGCCGATCTCACGGAGGAAGCCCTCGGGACGGTGGCCCGCCGGACCCGCGAGGTCGGCGAGCAGGCCGCGAAGCTCGCGGGTCGTGCGGCCGGCCGTATCTCGGAGGCGAGCGACGACGTGAGCGAGGCCGTGTCGAGCGCCGGCGACAAGGCCGCCGAGCGCGTCGTCGCACTCGGTGAGCGTGCCGAGGAGGCGGGCTCCGAGACCGCGGGACGGGTCGAGTCGGCGCGCGGTGAGGTTCGCGAGGCGGCCGACAAGGCCGCCGAGAAGGTCGAATCGGTGGCCACCCCGGCCGAGCCGGTCACGGTGACCCCCGCCAAGGCCCCCGCGAAGGCCCCGGCCAAGGCTCCCGCCAAGACGCCCGCGGCGAAGGCTCCGGCCAAGACCCCGGCCAAGACCCCGGCCAAGACCCCGGCCAAGGCTCCCGCCAAGACGCCCGCGGCGAAGGCTCCGGCCAAGAAGACCCCTGCCAAGAAGGCGGCGCCGCGCAAGACCAGCGGCTCCTGACCTGCGGCGATCGATCGGCCCCTGCGCGAACTCGCGCGGGGGCCGATTCTCGTAGACTGGGGAGGTGACGAATGTCGATTCTCTTGCCGGTCTGATCATCCTCGCGCTGCAGATCATCGCCATTGCCGGGGCGGGATTCGCGCTGTTCCACGTGGTGCGTCAGCCCGCCGAGGCGTTTCCGGCCGTCGACAAGCTGAGCAAGCCCATCTGGCTCGGCATCCTCGTGGCCGCCCTCCTCGTCCTCGTCGTCTTCGGCGCGGTCGGTCTGCTCGGCATCATCGCGGTGGTGGCGGTGTGCGTGTACCTCGTGGACGTCCGTCCGCGTGTCGAGGAGGTTCAGCGTCCTCGGTGGTGACCGGGGAGGTTCGGCGTCCTCGGTGGTGACCGGGGAGGTTCGGCGTCCTCGGTGGTAGGGCGCATGCGCGTGCGGCCCGCTTGACAAGTGTGATCCAGATAATGACACTTCGGGTAACGGATAATTTCCGAGACGAGGTGGTCGGCGATGACGCTCCTGCGAAAGCACGACAGCCTGCCGGGTGAGCATTCCGCGGACGCCCGGCAGGAGACCGCGCAACGCCTGCTCGATTCGTCGGCACGGCTGTCCTACGATCCCGGGCTCGAGATCGACTGGGACGCACCGCTCGTGGACGGCAAGTACGGCATGACGCCGGAGTGGTGCAGCCTGTACGGCACCGACCTGTGGGAACGCATGTCGGAGGACCAGCGCATCACCCTCACCGAGCACGAGGCCGCGAGCATCGCCGGTACCGGCATCTGGTTCGAGATGATCCTCATGCAGATGCTCGTCCGCGATCTCTACCGGCGCGATCCGGCGACCCCCTACGTGCAGTTCGGCCTCACCGAGATCGCAGACGAATGCCGGCACTCGGTCATGTTCGCCCGGTCGGCGCAGCGGTACGGGATCCCGTCCTATCGTCCCCGGCGCTGGATCCGCGAGACGGGCCGGGTGTTCAAGGCTGTGGCTCGCGGCGCTCTCGCCTACGGCGGCACCCTGTTCGCCGAGGAGATCCTCGACATGATGCAGCGCGACTTCCTGCGCGACGAACGGGTGCAGCCGATCACCCGGACGGTGAGTCACATCCACGTCGTGGAGGAGTCGCGGCACATCCGTTACGCCCGCGAGGAGACCCGCAGGCGGTCGGCGCGACTCGGCCGCCTCGAACGAGCATGGATCCGGCTCCACCTCGGGGTGAGCGCCTACTTCGTCGTCACCAGTCTGGTGAACGACCAGGTGTACGCCGCGGCCGGACTCGACGTCGACGAAGCGAAGAAGGCCGCGCGGGAGAACAAGCACTATCACGACAGGCTCCGTCAGGGCACCCGCCGCACGATCGAGTTCCTCGACGAGGTGGGGCTGATCGGCGGCCCGTCCACCCTGCTGCTGCGTCGCGCGCACGTCCTGTGACACCGCGCCGCTCCACCGGACCGACAGGAGATCTGCACCCGTGAGAAAGCCGTCCCCGACCGCGTCGATCGTCGCGGGATCGATCGTCCTTGCCGCCACGGCGTCCACCGCCGTCCTCGTTCGCCGGCGTCGCCGGACGGTCGTGCGTGCCGAGGATGTCGCGCCGCACGCCCTGCTGCGGGAGCCGGAGATCGAACCCGAGGTTGTCGACGTGCGCACCGAGGACGGTGCTCGCCTCAACGTGCTCGCGTACGGCGACGCGGACGCCCCCGTGCTGGTGTTCTGTCACGGTTGGACGTGCAATGCCGCCTACTGGACGCCGCAGATCAACGCGTTCGCGGAGAACTACCGTGTCGTGGTGTACGACCAGCGTGGGCACGGCGACAGCGAGGCGGGGGCGCGGTCGCTGGGAGCGGACGTACTCGCCGACGATCTCCAGGCGGTTCTCGACGCCGTGGTGCGTCCCGGCTCGAAAGCAGTTCTCACCGGCCACAGCATGGGCGGGATGAGCATCATCGCGTGGGCCGAGAAGTACCCGGACAACGTCGATCGCACGGTCGCGGGTGTGCTGCTCGCGAGCACCGGCACCGACCGGCTGGTCGCCGACTCGGCAATCGTGCCTCTGCCGCAACGCTTCCCGCGGGTACCGGCACCTGTGGCGAGCCGGCTCATGGGCGCGACGGTCCCGTTGGCGTCGTCCGCCGTGACGACCCGGGCACTGCGCTACGTGGCTCTCTCGCCCGGTGCGAGCGCCGCGGAGGTGGCGTTCTGCGAACGGATCGTGCTCGGGTGCCCGCCGCGCACGCGGGGTGGCTGGGGCAGGGCACTGAGCGCTCTCGACATCCGGGAGGGCCTGCAGAATCTCACCGTGCCGACGACGGTGCTCGTCGGCTCGGCAGACCGTCTCACCCCGCCCGTACACGCTCGGCGCCTGGCCGAGGAACTCGAGCGCGCGGGCAATCTCGAACGTCTCGTGGTGCTCGACGGCATCGGGCACATGAGCTCGGTCGAAGCGATCGACAGGTTCGACGAGGAGCTCGCGCACCTCGTCGAACGAGCCGGAGTGCCCGTCCGCTGAGTCGGTTCGCCGGGGCCGGCCGGTGTTCTACCGGAAGACGACGGTCTTGCTGTCGTGCACCAGCACGCGATCCTCGAGGTGCCAGCGCAGGCCGCGCGAGAGCACCAGCTTCTCGACGTCGCGGCCCTGGCGGACCATGTCGCTGACGCTGTCGCTGTGACTGACCCGGATGACGTCCTGCTCGATGATCGGCCCGGCGTCGAGTTCGGCGGTGACGTAGTGGCAGGTCGCGCCGATGAGCTTCACACCACGCGTGAATGCCTGGTGGTAGGGCCGTGCGCCGATGAACGAGGGCAGGAAGCTGTGGTGGATGTTGATCGCGCGCCCGGCCCAGTGCTCGCACAGCGCCTCCGGGAGTACCTGCATGAAGCGGGCGAGGACCACCGCGTGCGGGTCGTAGGCGTCGACGAGCTTGCGCACCTGTTCGAAGGCCGGGCCGCGCTCGGCGGGATCCTTCGGGAACGACACGTAGTGGAACTCGATGCCGTGCCGCTGCGCGACCGGTTCGAGATCGCGATGGTTGCCGATGACGGCGCACACCTCGGCGTCGAGTTCGCCTGCTGCGACCCGCCCGAGGATGTCGTGCAGGCAATGCGCCTCCTTGCTGACGAGCAGCACGATGCGCTTGCGCTTGCCGGTGTCGGAGAGCGTCCATTCGGTCTGCGGACCGATGTCGGCTGCGACGCCCGCGAACTTCTCGCGCAGTTCGTCGAGGCCGAACGGAATCGACGACGCCCGGACGGCCTGACGGGTGAAGAACCAGCCGGTGTCCTGGTCGGCGTGGTAGGCCGCTTCGACGATCGAACCCCCGACCTCCGCGAGAAAGGTCGAGATGCGGGCGACGATCCCGGTGGTGTCCGGGCAGCCCAGGGTCAGAACGTAACGTCGATCGTCGGCGGAGGAGGCGAGCGTCATGACTCCGATTGTCTCAGGTGCTGCGCAGGGCGCGTCCGCCGGTCGTCAGCCCGAGACCGGAGGACGCCGCACCGTGGCCGTCGCCACGAGAGTGGTGGCGTCGATCGTGTGCAGGCCGCGTGCCGTGACCTCGTCGGCGATCCGGTGCCGTACCGCCGCCACCTGCTCGGAGTCGAGCCCGGTCAGTGCCGCACGCAGACCCGTACCCGTCACGAGCGACCAGCACAGCTCGTCGGTCGCGGGAAGCAGATTCGACAGGGTGCGGACCTCCACGGAATCCGTTCCGGCATCGGTGAGCCACGCCTCGAGAGTCCGCGGAGTGTCGATCCGGTGCAGCGGCATGCGATCGCGCAGAGCGCCGCGGTCGCGCGGCTCGGGGGAGTGGTGGGCCGCGACGTCGAACACGATCGACGAGAACTCCTCCATCGCCCCGTGTCGCCACACCGTCACACCGGCGCGTCCGCCCTGCCGCACGAGGGAGACGAGGCGCCAGAAGGCGCGGTCCATGTCCGGGAGGAAGAACACCCCGTAGGAGACCGCCAGCACGTCGTAGCCGGGAGCGGGTACGTCCGAGGGCGGTTCCCACGTCGAGGCGTCCGCGCAGACGAATTCGATGTTCTTCAGGCCGCGGCGTTCCGCGCTCAGGCGGCCGCGTTCGAGCATCTCGTCGGCGATGTCGACACCGTGGACGAGTCCGTCGGGCCCGACGGCCGCGGCGGCGGGAAGCGCGGACGATCCCGTTCCGCAGCACGCGTCGAGCACCGCTTCGCCCGGGGAGACGCCCAGCTGGAAGACCAGTGCCTGCCCGGCCGGGCCCCACACCGTCGGGGTGAGGTCGTCGAAATCACCACTCGCCGCGTCGAAGGTGCGGGCGGTCTCGGTGGAGTCGGTCCACGGATTCTCGGGCTCGACCCGTCGTTCGTCGTTCATCCCTGGTCCTCGAGATCGTAGAACGGTTCGGCATACCGGAAGGTGCCCCGAAGCGCGGGGTCGTGTGCCGTGAGCGCCCGGGCCTGGAAGTGGGAGGCCCACTCCTCGACGTCCGGGGAGATTCCGAGTTCGGCGGCGGGCGCGAAACCGAAACGGGGGTAGTAGCCGGGATGTCCGAGCAGGAGCACGAGCGACTCGTCCAGGGCGTCCGCCGCACCGAGCACGGCGTGGACGAGTGCGCTGCCCACACCGGAACGTTGCAGGTCGGGTCGGACACCGAGCGGACCCAGACCCAACGCGGGCGTGCTGCCGACGTGTCCACGGGTGGCGACGACGTGCCCCACGATCGCGCCCACCCCGTCCTCGGCGACGAGCGACAAGGGTGGCAGCCACGCGTCGCTCGCGCGCAGCGACGCGACGAGACCGGGCTCGACCGGCTCGTGGCCCGGCGCGGCGAACGGAGCGAACGCGGCGCGGTGCACGTCCGCGATCGCACGGATGTCGGCAGGAAGCTCTCGACGGATCAGCACGCGATCATTGTGGGTGGCCGGAGGACTCCTGCGCGAGTGGATTACCGAAGGCAGGGTGCGGTGCCGGAGAACATGCGGCCGAACGACATGCGGTGCCGAACCGTCGGGCCCGTCGTGTGGGAAGCTGCACTCATGTCCGGAACCCCGCTGACCCGCGCGCAGGTCGCGTCGATGATCGACCACACCCTCCTCAAACCCGAAGCGTCCTCGCAGGACGTGCGGGCCCTCGTCGACGAAGCTGTCGAGCTCGGCGTGTACGCGGTGTGCGTGTCGCCGTCGATGCTGCCCCTGCGGGCCGAGGGGGTCACGGTCGCGACGGTCGTCGGATTCCCGTCGGGCAAGCACCATTCGCTCATCAAGGGCGCCGAGGCGCGACTCGCCGTGGACGAGGGTGCGCGCGAGATCGACATGGTGATCGACGTGGGTGCTGCCGTGAGCGGCGACTACAACGCCGTTCTCGCCGACATCCTCACGGTGCGCGAATCGATCGGATTCGACCCGGTCCTCAAGGTCATCATCGAGTCCGCGGTGCTCTCCGACGAGGCGATCGTGGAGGTGTGCCGCGCCGCGGAGAAGGCCGGGGCGAACTTCGTGAAGACCTCCACCGGCTTCCATCCCGCGGGCGGCGCCACCACCCACGCGGTCGCGCTCATGGCGGAGACGGTGGGCGGCCGGCTCGGCGTCAAGGCCAGCGGGGGAATCCGCACCGCCGAGGACGCGGTCGCGATGATCGAGGCCGGTGCCACACGCCTCGGGTTGTCCGGCAGCCGCGCCGCGCTGGACGGTCTGCAGGGCTGAGCAGGGCCGGACGGTCCACAGGGCCGACCTCGCCGGTCACGACAGCAGGCCGCAGCTGCTCTGCTGTTGCGTTTGCTGTTGTCCCGGCTGTCCCTGCGGGTTCTCCGGCAGCACGAAGCGGCCCCCTTCGAGGCGGAGTTCGACGCCCGAGTCGGTGACGCCCACTTCGGTGGCCTGCATGCCCAGCGGGTACTGCTGCAGACCCGAGGTGAGTATCTCCACGACGCCGTCGACGAGGGCCGTCGGGAGCCCGATGCCGAGGATCGTCGCGTCGGTCGTCTCGACCGTCACCACGCCGCCGTTCACCACCGGCCGCGCGGTGAACTCCGCAAGACCCTGCCCGCCGACGGTGAATGTGAGGGTGCCCGCGTTCTCGTCGGCCGTGACGTCGGTGACGAGCGCTCCCACCGACTGGCTCTGCACGGTCGCGAGGATCCCGGAGACGGGCCACGACACATCGGCGCTCGAGCTGCCGATGGTGCCGGCACCCTCTGCGGAATCACGCAGGTCGACATCCTCGACCTCGGCGTGCACCTGCATCTGCTGGGCGGGGCCGAAGGCGGTGTCGTCGCTGTCGAGGGACACCGAGGGTACCCGCCGGTCGAGCAGTTGCAGCAGTACCGGTTTCCAGCTCAGGTCGACGTCGACTCCGGTACCGAGCTCGCTCTCGAAGGATTGGGCGAGACAGGTGGTCGCGCGGTTGCGGACGTAGACCTCCGCGCCCACCAGGACGGCGACCAGCGCCGCGACGAGAACGACGGCGATCGTGACGGTGCGGTTGCGCTTCCGTTGCGTCATGAGTGTCGATTCTTCCGGAGAACTCTGAGGATCGACTGAACACGCGGCCGCAGGATGAGGAAAATATGTGAGGTGTACCACATTCGTCGGCTACGCTGGGCGCCATGACAGGGTGGACGGATTCAGGTTACGACGCAACCGGGCGGGCCGATGCCGACGACTCGCTGCGGCGCCTCGCCGCCACGCAAGCCGGGTTCTTCACCGCACGCCAGGCCGTCGGCCACGGGATAGCAGCGCACGACTTCGCGGAACGCATCGAGGCGGGTCTGTGGATCCGCGTCGAGACCGAGTTGTATCGCCTCGGCGACAGCCCGCGGACCAAGTTCGACGAGTTCGCCCAGTGGTGCACCTGGTACGAGGGCGAAGCGGTCGTCTCGCACCAGAGCGCCGCCGACCTGCACGGCATGGGGCACCTGCAGCCCCGCTTCCTCCACCTGTCCACTCCCGACCAGCGCACCGTGCCGAGCAACCGGCTCGCGCTCCATCACCGGACGTTGGCGGACGAGGACTGCGAGATCGCCGGCGCATTCCGGATCACCACGCCGGCACGCACCGCGGTCGATCTGGCCGCGGGCGGTGTGTCCCAGGAAGTGCTCGACGAACTCGTCGGCGACGCCCTCGCGCTCGGGCGGGTCGACTCCGATCAGCTGCACGCCGCGGTGGCGAATCAGCCGGCTGCGGTGGCCGACCGGATCGAGCTGGCACTCCTGGCCGCAGGCTGAACGGCCGGGGCCGCGACGGTTCTCAGACCGCGACGAGCGCAGTTCCTCGGCCGGTTCGCTCGGATGCGGCAGGTTCGTCCGTGGGTGCGACCGCGTCCCACGGCACCGTCAGGACGCAGTCGCGGAGACGGCGACGAGGAGGGCGCACGGGGAAGCCCTGATCGCGCAACAGTTCGAGCGTCGCCTGCCACCGGATCCGCGGTCCGAACGCCGCGTGCGGAGCGCTCGTCGCCCACGCTCGGTCGGCCGCGCGGAGCAGCGCGTGGATCGGCTCGCCCGGAACGTTCCGGTGGATCAGTGCCTTGGGTAGCCGTTCGGCGAGGTCGGATGGTCTGTCCACATGGAACGGGCTCCACGCCAACGTCAGCGATCGGGGGCCGTACTCGTCGAGCAGCACCCACGCGCAACGCCGGCCCAGCTCGTCGCACGTGCCGTCGATGAGCAGCCCTCCGGGAGCGAGACCGGACCGCAGACGCGCCCATGCCGGTTCGACGGCCTCCTCCGGATACTGCCGGAGCACGTTGAACGCCCGCACCAGGGTCGGGCGCAGGCCCGCCAGTTCGAAACCGCCTCGGGCGAACTCGACGCCGTCGCGGCCCGGAACCACCCGTTCCGGATCGATCTCGAGGCCGATCACACGCAGATCGCCGCGTACCCGCCGCAGTCGCGTAGCCAGTTCGAGGGTCGTCACCGGCATGGCGCCGTAACCCAGATCGACCACCAGAGGGTCGACGGCGTGCGTCAGCGCCTTCGCGATGTGGGGGTCGTGCATCGCCCAACGGTCGCTGCGGCGCAGCCGGTTGATGCCGGTGGTGCCGCGCGTGACGACACCGACGGGTCCTCGATTCGGCACTCGGTTACCGTCGCGCGAGCCAGTCGGCGGTGATGGCCGCTTCGGTGCGGAACACGTCGACGAGATTGGTGAGGATGAGTTCTTCGAGCTTGCCGCCGACGAACGGGATGTGCACCTTGGCCTCGGAGGTGGTGCGGAGCGTGGCGCCGTGGTCGTCGGCGAAGAGTTCCATCGTGCCCGTCAGACTGCCCGGGCCGCCGGGGATCGACGCCCGGTAGGTGCCGGTCGCGCGGTCGGTGAACGGCCCGTAGGTCTCCTCGCGCGTGATGACCATGTCCTTCTTGATCACCGTGCGGGCGATCTCCGGCAGGTCGGAGCGGGGGAGGACGTGGTGCAGCACCAGCGCGATGCCCGATTCGGAGGTCGTGAACTCGCGGACGTGGTTCTCCGAGTACTTGCGCATCTCGGTCATCCGCGCTTCCCAGTGCCCGGGATCGGCGAGCGCCTCGTACACCCGCTCCGGTGGGTAGGGGAAGCGGGCAGAGTAATCGATACGCCGTGCCACGACCGGCCAGGTTACCGCGCCGGGTGGCCCGTCCGGAAATCGCGGGTCGCCGCGGGACGACCCGGCGGGGGGTGATCAGGCGGAATGATCGCCGCGGCACCACTGCTCGGTGAAGGTGCGCTCCGCGTCGAACAGTTCGATCAGCTGCTCGACGATCATCCCTTCGATCTTGGAGCCGAGGAACGGGATCTTCACGTCGACGGTGCCCTCGACGACGACGGACGAACCCGCGCCGTCGGCGATCAGCGTCATCCCGCCGGTGACCTCACCCGGCATCCCGTCGACGTGCGCCGAGAACCTGCCCTCGGCGCGACCGTCGGCGAATGCACCCCACGCCTCGTGTCGCCGGATGACGAGATCGCCCGGGCGGATGCTCGTGACCATGCTCGGCAGGTGCTCGGCAGGGATGGCCTGATGGAGATCGAGTTCGATCGTGCCGTCGCCGCTGTCGGCACGCTCGACCGCCGCGCCCGGACCGCCGACCTCACGCAGCCGGGTCTGCCAGTACTGCGGATCGACGAACGCCGCGTGGACCGCGGCAGGCGGGGACGAGTAGTTCGCAGTGTGGTCGATAGGGCTGCCCATACGGGGCACGCTACCGTTTGCTGGTGCTTGATCCACGTACCAGGGCCCGGCTCGCCGAAACGGGAGCCACGGTGTCCGAGCAGGTGTCGCTGTCGGATTTCACGACCCTCCGGCTCGGCGGCCCCGCCCGGTATCTCGTCGAATGCGCGTCCACCTCGTCGTTGATCGAGGTCGTGCGGCTGCTCGACGAGCAGCGCGTCCCGCTCCTGCTCCTCGCGGGCGGCTCCAACCTCGTCATCGGGGACGACGGCTTCGACGGGGTCGTGGTCCGCGTCGCGACCACCGGTGTCGACCTCCGCGACGATCACATCCGGGTGGATGCGGGAGCCGAATGGGACGCGGTGGTGGCGACCACCGTGGACGCCGGACTCGGCGGGCTCGAATGCCTGTCGGGCATCCCGGGCTCCGCGGGAGCGACGCCGGTGCAGAACGTCGGGGCCTACGGCGTCGAGGTGGGCTCGATCCTGCGCCGCGTTCGTCTGCTCGACCGCGGCACCGGACGGGATTCGTGGGTGGGGCCCGAAGCTCTCGGTCTCGGCTACCGGACCAGCGTCCTCAAGCACACCGACACGGCCGTGGTCCTCGAGGTGGAACTGGACGTGCGGGACGACGGCTCCAGCGCACCGCTGGCGTACCGCGAGCTCGCGGTGGCGCTCGGCGCGGAGGAAGGCGAGCGCAGGCCGACGGCACAGGTGCGCGAGCACGTCCTCGGGTTGCGCCGGAGCAAAGGCATGGTGCTCGACTCGGGCGATCCCGACACGTGGAGCGCCGGGTCGTTCTTCACCAATCCCGTCGTGCCCGACGATCGGTTGCCGGACGTGCTGGCGGCCATCGCGGCGAAGGTGGGCGAGGACGTGCGGGTCCCGCAGTTCCCGGCGGACGGCGGAACCAAGTTGTCGGCCGGGTGGCTGATCGAGCGGGCCGGTTTCGGGAAGGGATTTCCCGCCGCCGACGCGCCGGCGCGGCTGTCGACGAAGCACACGCTGGCGCTCACCAACCGGGGAACGGCATCGACGGCGGATCTCGTGGCCCTGGCGCGCAGGGTGCGCGACGGTGTCGAGGACGCCTTCGGGGTTCGTCTGCATCCCGAACCCGTCACCGTCAACTGCGCGATCTGACCGGCGCACACCGGAGCGGCAGGGCGCCGGTCACCAGCGGTTGCGGACCTGCTCCGCGAAGCCGAGCAGGTTCTCGACCTCGAGCCGGGTGCCGTCGTCGAGCACGGCGCTGCCGGTGAACCGTCCGAAGACCTGGTGCTGCGTGGAGCGCACGAGCAGGGCGTTCACGTCGGCCGCGCGGTCGAGGATCGGCTCGAACTCCATCTCGAAGCGCGCGTCGTTGCTGGTGAACCGCCACGGCGCCCCGTCGTAGGTGTCGCGGGGCAGGTGGAAGTGCACGCGGTCGAGCTTGTGCGCCACACCGTCGTGGAAGAGCATGTTCTCGCTCGCCGCGGTGGTGTCGCCGAATCCGTGGCCGATGTTGAATCCGAAGCGCACCCCGTCGTGGATTCCCGACGCGGAACCCCAGTACCAGGTGTTGTCGTAGGTCCATACGCCGCGACCCCAGTCGAACACGCCGAACGCGGTGGCGGGGTCGAAGACCAGCTCCCGTCCGCCGACGGTGAGCGTGCCCTGCGCGGGCAGACAGTTGATCTTCTGGTTGTAGTAGAAGGCCTTCGGCGCCCGGGGAAAGGGTGTCGCGACGACCATCCGGTCGTCGGGCGGCTGCGCGAGCAGCAATTCGCCGGACAGGCCGCGCCCACCTCCGAAGCGAGGATGGTCGACGACCAGCCGCCGGGCCTGCCCTTCGTGGTGGTACTCGATCCGGAGGCCGCGACGGCCGACGACGGCATCACCGCGGTCGGCGCTCCGTGGCAGGCGCATCCGGCCGAGCGGGAAGGGAACGAGGGCGTTCTCGGTGGTCTCGGAACGACCGGCGAGGTCGAGCACGCTCACCCCGAGCAGACCCACGTAGCCGTTGTCGGCGACGGTCAGGGCGATTCCGAACGGTCCGTCGTCCCCGTCGGAGAGGACGCAGTAGTAATCCCATTCCTTGATGCGGAACCGCGACGCCGCGACCCGCTGCCGGTCGTAGGTGCGGGTCTCCGTGGTGCTCCAGCCGGCCTCGGCGAGTGTTCCGTCGTCGCCGAGCAGCGGTCCGGGCACGAGGCGTCGTCGGCGCATATCCCGTGACGGTACCGACGATGGTGGGAGTGACGCTCCTGCCGCTCCCACCACCGCAGCGGACTCAGTCGGTCACGCGGTGGAAGCGGCCTGCGCTCGCCTGGTCGCGCGGCTTGACGACGATCTGGTCGAGGTTGACGTGCGACGGGCGGGACGCGACAAATCCGATGATGTCGGCGATGTCCTGGGCGACGAGCGGGGTGATGCCCTCGTACACCTTGTCGGCACGATCCTTGTCGCCTTCGAACCGCACGAGCGAGAACTCGGTCTCGACCGCGCCCGGAGCGATCTCGGTGAGCCTGACGGGCTGCCCGAGCAGTTCGCCTCGCAACGTGCGGTGCAGCACGGCCTGCGCGTGCTTGGCGGAGGTGTAACCGGCGCCGTTGTCGTAGGCCTCGAAGGCCGCGACCGAGGTGATGGTGACGATCAGGCCGTCGCCCGACGCGATGAGCTCGGGGATCAGCGCCTTGGTGATGCGCATGGTGCCGACGACGTTGGTCTCCCACATCCACCGCCAGTCGTCCTCGACGGCCTCGGCGACCGGCGCGAGTCCCTTGGCGCCTCCGGCGTTGTTGACCAGCACGTCCACCCGGGGAAGTACCGTGGTGAAGGCCTCCACCGAATCCTCGTCGGTGACGTCGAGCTCGAGCGCGGTGCCGCCGATCTCGTCGGCGAGTTTCTGCAGGCGGTCGAGGCGCCGTGCGCCCACCACGACATGGAAACCCTGCGCGGCGAGCGTACGGGCGGTCGCCTCGCCGATACCGGAGGACGCTCCGGTGACGACGGCGACGCGGGAATCGGGAGAGATGCTCATGGGGCAATCGTAGTGTCGGGCACCGGATGACGCCGTACGTCCCCGCCCGCCGAGTCCTCCCCTGCGAAGTCCCCTCCGTGCGGCTACCCTGCGGCATATGACCACCACCCGCGGTCGATACAGCTCGGGAGAGCAAACCCGGATCAGGCTCGTCGAAGCCGCCGAGCGACTCTTCGCCCGCGGTGGTTACGACGGAGTCACCCTCGCCGACATCCGCAAGGCCGCCGGACAGCACAACTCGTCGGTGATCGGCTACTACTTCGGGACCAAGGAGGGACTGCTCGAGGCGGTCTTCTCCCATCGGTTGCCCGCTGTGAACGCCCAGCGTGAAGCGCTCGTCGCCGAGATGCTTCGGACGCGGGACACGCTCACGGTCCGCGACCTGCTGTGGGCGATCATCCGGCCACTGGCGGGCACGCTCGGCCGCAACAACCACTACGTCGCCTTCCTCGACCGGCTCTCGAACCACGAGCGGTTCGCCGAATGCTTCCGGGTCACCGGACCGACAGGAACCGAGAGCGGCCGCCGGTCCGACACCGCGCTGCGGGCGCTGCTCGGGCAACTGCCCGACGACATCGCCGGACAACGTCTGCGGCTGGTGTATTCCGGTACCGTCGGTGCCCTCGCACGATGTCACCGTGCAGGTGAATCACCCACCACCGCAGAGTTGGCGGCGCTCGTCGACGCGTGGGAAGGGTTGCTGCTCGCGCCGGTGTCGGCGGAGACCGCCCGGGTGCGCGGGGATGCGCGGAGGGATTCCCCACCGGAGCGGTGAGGATTGGACACGACCCGGTTCGGGCGATAGTTTGATCGGCATGTCAGTCGGCCACACCTCCGCACCGCCGGTCACCTATGTGACCGCCGCGCTGGGATCACGGCTGCCTCTGGCGCGCGAACTCTGTTGTCGCTGCTGCGGAAAGTAACTCCGCACCGATTCCCCCTCTTTCGGGCGGGTCCGTCCTCCGATCGTGCTTCCACGCCGGGGATTCGGTGCGTCGATCGTCTCCCGCCCGTTCTCCGGTCATCACGTCCGGATCAGCAGCCAAGGATCAGCGCCGTGTCGGTTCCCACTCTTCCGCCGTCCGTTTCCCTTCCCTCCCGATCGTCCGCGCCCCCTCGTGCCGTCGCCTCCGGTGTCCGCGGAGCCACGCGTGCGACAGTGATCCGGTCTCGAACCTCGCGCGTGTCGAGCCAGGTCAGGATCGTTCCCCCCGACCTGCGTATCGCCGACGGCACCGGAGCGTCGGTCTTCCGTGTCGCCGCCAATCGTGGTCCGGTCTCGCGTGACGTGATCGCGAAGGTCACCGGGGCGAGCATCGCCACCGTCAATCGTCAGGTCTCGGCCCTGCTCTCGGCAGGTCTGCTGCGCGAGCGCGCCGACCTGACCGAGCCGGGTGCGGTCGGCCGGCCGCGCGTACCCGTCGAGGTCGACCACGAGCGTTACCTGACGGTCGGCATCCACATCGGTGCCGTCACCACCGGCATCGTCGCGACCGACCTGCGCGGTCGCATCATCGGCGCCGTCGAGGTTCCCACCCCGGCCGGCCACCAGGACGCCGCGCTCGCGTCGATCACCGCGAGCGCCAAGGCTTTCGCGGGACGGTGGCACCGCCGCACTCCGCTGTGGGTCGGCGTCGCACTCGGCGGTCGGGTGGATTCGAACACCGCCGTAGTGACGCATCCGCGACTGGGCTGGGTCGACGCCCGCGTCGGCACGATCGTCGGTGGTGGCATGGGCCTGCCGGTCTCGGTGGCCGCGCACGTCGAGGCGATGGCCGCCTCCGAGCTGCTCCTGACCCCCGATCGCGACGCTCCCGAGGTCAAGGGCACCGGGCTGTACTTCTACGTCCGCGAGACCGTGGGTGTGGCAATCACTTTCGACGGGAAGGTGCACACCCCGGCCGGCGGTCCGGGCTCGGTGACGCATGTCCCCACCGGTTCGTCTGCGCGGTGCTCGTGCGGCGGCACGGGCTGCCTCGAAGCGACCGTGAGCGATCGGGCGGTCGTGCAGCGCGCGGTGTCCGAGGGCATCCTCACCGCCGGTGACGACACCATCGGGTCGCTCTACCGCCTCGCGCGGAACGGATCCGACGCCGCCCACGGTCTGCTCGTCGAGCGCGCCACCGTGCTCGGCCGCACCGTCGGAATGCTCCGTGACCTGTTCAACCCCGACCGGGTCATCCTCGGCGGCCAGGCCTTCACCGAGTACCCGGCCGCGGTTCCGCGCGTCGCCCGTGCGTTCGCCGCCTCGACCACCCTGCCACGCAAGGACATCCGGATCACCGGATTCGGTAATCGGGTGCAGGCCCACGCTGCGGGTGTCGTCTCGCTCAGCTCGTTGTTCTCGGATCCGATCGCGGCGATGAAGCGCACCGAACGCTGACGGATTTCCGTCGTCGTCACACGATCGGTGGGGCGTCCGTCGCGTCCGCGGCGGCGCCCCGCCGATCGAGTTCGGCCCGGGCCCGGCCGAGCCCGCCGTGTTCGAGTGCGGCCGAATGGGATTCGTCCGCCCATACCAGTCTTCCGCGCTCGCGGACCGTCACGGTCATGTGGCCGCCCAGATGTTCGATCGAGCCGGCCACGTTCCGTCGTTCCGCGGGCAGCGGGACCGGCAGGACGTGTGCGGCTCCGATCGGCGAACTCCCCGAGATCTCCACGCTCCACCGGGCGTTGCGGCCGCGCAGCAGCCAGCTCTCGTCGGTGACCGTGGCCTGTACCGGCGAGGTGACGGGATTGCCCAGGCGCACGACGCGCCCGTCCGGAAGCGCGACGACCACCGCGGTCACCTCGGTGCGCAGGGGACCCGAGTGCACCTGCCCGCCGGCGAAGGCCACGCATGCCTGCGGATCGGCGAATCCCTGTGCCTGTCCCCACCACCACGAATCGGGGAAGCCGCCCTTACCCCAGTTCTTCTCACCGTAGACCTGGGATCCGGTCAGCTCCCACTTCTCGTCACCGAGGATCGCGTATCCCTCCGCCCGGCCGCCGAGCAACCAGGAATGCCAGTACTGGTTCAGGGCCGGGACGGAGTGGAAGACGCTCGATGCGCCGAAGCGCCGTCGCGGCCAGGGCCGCAGGTCGGACAACCGGATGTCGAGCCGGGCGTCGTCGCCGAGATCCATCCACACGCGCTCGCTGTCGCCGCGGAAGACATCGCCGGCCGACGCGCCGAGCCGATCGGGATCGGCGGTGGCCACCGGATGCGCGGCGGTGCGCAGGAAACCTCCCGGATGGGCGGCCAGGCCGAGTGTCGCCCACTGTGAACCCGACCCGGCCGAGTCGTCCGCACGGTTGACCCCGCACAGGGCGATGACCACGCGGCCGGTTCCGGGCTGGGTGAAACGCCAGAAGTAGCCCTCCATCGCGACGCCGTGGGCGGCGAGCGGATTCCCGAAAGGCAGATCGGCGCCCGACGCGCGATAGCGGGTCCACAGGTTTCTCGGGGAGAGTTCGTTCGGAGAGAACCGTCCCAGCCGTCCGCGCACCGCCATGCCCGCTCCGTTCCGTCGATCCGTCCGGTCCGTTCTCCTGATGTACCCAGAATGGCCGCTCCCGTCACGGAGCGTGCGGATTCGGGCCTCGATGCCCAGGATGGGGGAGGTACCTGCGCCCGCGCGGCCGGCCGGCCATAACGTTGACCGGACCGATCGGATCGACGAGAACGCGAGAAGTACGTGACAGGACAGAAAGGCGGCTCGTACCGCGAGTTGTTCGCAGCACCGGGCGCAACCGCGTTCTGCCTGGCAGGATTCGTGGCGCGCCTGCCGATCGCGATGGTCGGGATCGGCATCGTCACGATGTTCTCGCAACTCGAGGGCAACTACGCGGTGGGCGGCGCATTGTCAGCGGTGTTCGCCCTGTCGTACGCCGCACTCACCCCGCTCGTCTCCCGCGCGGTCGACCGGTACGGCCAGCACGGAATCCTGCCCGCGGCCGCCCTCGTCAGTGCGGTCTCCACCCTCGCGATGCTCGCGGGCGTCCGTCTCGACGTGCCCACCGTGTGGTTGTTCGTCTGTGGGATCCCGGCAGGACTCATGCCCACGGTCGGTGCGATGGTGCGGGCCCGATGGACACAGCTCTACGGCGGTACCCCGCGGCTCCGCACCGCCTTCGCGCTCGAAGCGGTGGTCGACGAGGTGTGCTTCATCGTCGGCCCGGTGCTGTCGGTGGGCCTGAGCGTGGCGGTCTTCCCCGAGGCCGGTCCGCTGCTCGGTGCGGTGCTGTTGCTCGTCGGCACCGTGGCCCTCTCGGCCCAGCGCGGCACCGAGCCACCCGTGCGACCGCACGTCGAAGGTCGTGCGAGGACGAACATCCTGCGCATGCCCGTCCTCCTGTCGATCGTCGTCGTGATGGTCGCGATGGGTGTGATCTTCGGGGTGATCGACGTGGCGGCCGTCGCGTTCACCGCGGAACAGGGCGCCCCGGGATCCGCCACCCTGACGCTGGCGTTGTTCGCGACCGGTTCGGCGGTGAGCGGCCTGATCTTCGGTACCCGGGTGGGCCCGGGCGCCCCCACCCGTCAGTTGTTCGTCGCCACCGGCATTCTCGCGGTCCTGCTGTGCCCGCTGCTGCTCGCCGGCTCGGTGCCGATACTGACCGTGCTGTACTTCGTTGCCGGATGCGCGATCTCGCCCATCATGATCGTCGCGACGTCGCTGACCCAGCAGATCGTGCCGCCCGAACGGCTCACCGAGAGCATCACGTGGACGGTTGCGGGGCTCGGCGTCGGCGTCGCGGCGGGTTCTGCGCTGGTGGGTCAGGTCATCGACCGGGCCGATGCCGGCACCGGATATCTCGTGGCGGTGGCCGCGGGCATCCTCGCGGTCACGTGCGCGGGCGGGATCCACATTCGGGCACGGTTAGAGTGACGCACATGGCAGTTCGTGAAGTGGCCGGCATCGACGGCACCTCCCTCGTGTATCGCGTATTCGGCTCCGACACGGCACCGGTCCTCGTGCTCGTCCACGGATGGGCGCAGTCGTCGCGCTGCTGGGGCGACCGAGTCCTGGACGCGCTCGCCCGGGACTTCCGGGTGGTCGCCGTCGACCTGCGCGGACACGGTTACTCGCAGGCTTCCGAGACCGGATACGCGGACCGTGCCCTCTGGGCCGGTGATCTCGCCGCTGTCCTTGCCGCCGAGAGCGTCTCGGAGGCGAACCCGGCGGTGCTGCTCGGCTGGTCGTACGGCGGCCTGGTGATCTGCGACTATCTCGCCGAGCACGGCGCGGGAGCCGTCGCGGGGCTGGTTCTCGTGGGTGCCATCACGAGCATCGGCCGCGGCGAGAAGGGTGGACGCGTCGGTGCCTCGATGCGCGCCGCGATCCCCGCTGCGATGTCGGAGGACCCCGAGGAGGCGGTGCGCGCACTCGGCTCGTTCGGCAACGCGCTCACCGGTCCTGTCGAGGGCGGTGGTCTCCGCGAGGGCAAGGGCGCGGTGTCGCAGGCGCTGTTCGGTGCGAGTCTGTCCACCCCGCCGCGGGTACGTGCCGCCCTGTTCGATCGCGCGGTGGGCAACGACGACCTGCTCGCGGACCTGGAGGTGCCGGTTCTCCTCCTGCACGGCGACGCCGACTCGGTCGTCGACGTCTCCGCGGCGCACCATGCGGCGTCACTGCTGCGCCGCGTCACGACCTCGATCTGGGAGGGCGTCGACCACGGTCCGTTCGTCGAGGATCCGGACCGGTTCGTCGCCGAGGTCGGAGAGTTCGCTCGGACCGCGACGGCGGAGTCGACGACACGCGAAGATCGGCAGCAGGGCAGTATGGAGGGGTGACGTCCCAGCCCAGCCGCCCGCACCGCGTGGCCGTGATCTCGGTCCACACCTCGCCGCTGGCGCAGCCCGGAACCGGGGACGCAGGCGGCATGAACGTGTACGTCCTGCAGACCGCTGTCGAGCTCGCGCGTCGCGGCGTGGAAGTCGAGATCTTCACCCGCGCGACCTCCTCGGCAGACCCGGCCGTGCAGCAGGCCGCACCCGGGGTTCTCGTCCGCAACATCGAGGCCGGCCCGTTCGAAGGGCTCGACAAACACGATCTGCCGACGCAGCTGTGCGCCTTCGCCGCCGGTGTGCTGCGCGAGGAAGCGCGGCACCCGCAGGGCTACTACGACCTCGTACACTCGCACTACTGGCTGTCCGGGCAGGTCGGCTGGCTCGCACGCGACCGCTGGGGTGTGCCGCTGGTGCACACCGCCCACACCCTCGCCGCGGTGAAGAACGCGTCGCTCGCCGCGGGCGACACCCCCGAACCCGCAGCCCGGCAGATCGGGGAGCAACAGGTCGTCGCGGAATCCGATCGGCTGGTGGCCAACACCGCCGACGAGGCAGGGCAGCTCGAACGTATCTACGGGGCCGATCCCGCGAAGATCGACGTCGTCGCCCCGGGCGCCGACCTCAATCGCTACCGGCCCGGCGACCGTGCGGCCGCTCGCGCAGAACTCGGACTCGACCCGCGTGAGACCGTTGTGGCGTTCGTGGGCCGTATCCAGCCGCTCAAGGCCCCCGACGTGTTGCTCGAGGCCGCCGCGCGAGCACTCGCCGACGACCCCGGCATGCCGTTGCGGGTGCTGGTCGTGGGAGGCCCGTCCGGAACCGGCCTCGAGCGGCCCGATGCGCTCATCGAACTCGCATCCGCGCTGGGCATCGCGTCGCGGGTCACCTTTCTCCCGCCGCAACCCCCGGACCGTCTGGCCCAGGTCTACCGGGCCGCCGATCTCGTTGCGGTGCCGAGCTATTCGGAGTCGTTCGGTCTCGTCGCGATCGAAGCGCAGGCATGCGGCACGCCCGTGCTGGCCGCGAACGTCGGTGGTCTCGGCGTCGCGGTGCGCGACGGGGAGACCGGCATGCTCGTCGACGGGCACCGCATCGACGACTGGGCGACCGCGCTGCGTTCTCTGGTGGGCGATCCCGATCGCCTCGCGCGATTCGCGGCGACCGCGCCTGTGCATGCGGAGTCCTTCTCGTGGGAACACACCGCAGAAGGCCTGCTCGACAGCTACCGCCGGGCGGGGATGCGCCGTAACCGGGCCTTCGGTACCGGCGAGCATTCGCTGCGGCGGCAGCGGGGAGTGTGGAAGTTGCGACGGACGAGGGGAGTCACCGCATGAGCGACCGGCTCATCGAATCGATCGAATCGACGCTGCGCGATCGCGGGCTCGAGTTCTCTGTCAAGGAGGGCGGGCACTTCGTCGTCAAGCTTCCGGGTGAGAAGAAGCTCGAGACGACCACTTTGCTCAGTGTCGGACGACACGGTGTGCGGGTCGAGGCATTCGTGTGCCGCAAACCGGACGAGAACTTCGAATCGGTGTACCGCTATCTGCTGCGCCGCAATCGGCGCCTCTACGGCGTGGCCTACACCCTCGACAAGGTCGGCGACATCTACCTGGTGGGACGCATCGCCGCGCACGCCGTGACCCCCGAGGAGATCGACGCGGTCCTCGGGCAGGTGCTCGAGGCGGCCGACCACGACTTCGACATCATTCTCGGCATCGGGTTCATCACGTCGATCAAGCGTGAATGGGAGTGGCGCGTCTCGCGCGGAGAGCCGCTGCGCAATCTCGAGCCGTTCCGTCACCTCATCGAGGGGGAGACCGGTACGCCGTTCGACCCCGAGACGGACGACGACGAACCCGAGGATCCGCGCGAAGCGAACGGGTGACACTCCACTCGGGCGTCGTTATCGCGCCGTGAACATGCCCGGTTCGAGAGGTCTGTACGGGCACATCGTGTGACCATCGCCACAAGTGCGATGTCCCGGAAACGCCCGGGAAACGGTGTGTTCCTGCGAGTCGACCTGGGGATTTCCCGAATGCCCCCGGGAGTTCTCGGACGGCCGTACCGGAAAATCGGTCCGTGACCTCGCCGTGATGAACCCTTACGGTCGATGTAGGCCCGATACCGACGGGCGTTACACACCGGCCCCGCAGCCGCTCGTTCCACCCCCGCGGGATTGTCGGATCCACAACCTGCCGAGGGGTGGAGCGAGAGAGCAACCGGGCGTGCGTCGAGCACCGCACCGTGTTGCCGGCACCGACCGTCCGCCTGTGTGGCGGATCCCTGGGTCGGGGGCCTCGCAAGCAGCCGGAAAGGATTCATCCACATGGCAAAGTTCACGATCAAGCGCGCCCTGGGCACCCTCGCTGCCTCCACTGCACTCGTTGCGACCCCGTTCGCTCTGGGTGCGGGTACCGCCAATGCCGCATCCGGCAACTGGGATGCCGTCGCACAGTGCGAGAGCGGTGGAAACTGGGCGACCAACACCGGCAACGGCTACTACGGCGGCCTGCAGTTCTCGCAGAGCACGTGGGAGGGTTACGGCGGCTCCGGATACGCCCACAACGCCTCGCGCGAGGAGCAGATCCGCGTCGCCGAGAACGTCCTCGACGGCCAGGGCGCCGGTGCATGGCCGGTGTGCGGTCAGTACCTCTGAGCGCAGCCCGAGCAGCTTCCGAACCCCGCGTGCGATTCGTCGCACGCGGGGTTCGTGCGCTCCCGGCAGGCCGGGCGTGGCCCGGCGCCCGGTGCAACCGGTATCCTCACAACGCCTGTGACCGGGTTCACATCACTGCGGTAGTGTGACCTCGACCGAAAGTCGGCACCGCGTGCCGGACAGAATGCTCGGAGGATGAGAATGAGTTTCCGTAGTCCCTTTCCCGACGTCGACATCCCGGCATCGAGTGTCTACGACTTCCTGTTCGGTTCGCTCGACGAGTCCGACCTCGCGCGACCCGCCCTGATCGACGGCGCGTCCGGCGCCGTGACGGACTACCGCACGCTCGTGGCCCACATCGATGCCGTGGCCGGGGCGCTGGCCGCCCGGGGCATCGGTGTCGGGAAGGTGGTCGGCCTGCTCGCGCCCAACGTGCCGGCCTTCGCCTCGGTCTTCCACGGCATCCTGCGGTCCGGAGCCACCGCGACCACGATCAACGCCCTCTACACGGCCGGTGAGATCTCGAAGCAGCTCGACGACTCGGGAGCCGTCGCACTGTTCACGGTCTCCCTGTTCCTGCCGCAGGCGAAGGAGGCCGCCGCGGCCGCCGGCATCCCCGACGAGCTGCTCATCGTGCTCGACGGCGCCGAGGGGCATCCCTCCCTGCGCGACCTGCTCACCGAGGGTGCACCGGCCCCCGCCGTCGAGTTCGATCCGGCGACTCACCTCGCAGTGTTGCCGTACTCCTCGGGCACGACCGGCCGGCCCAAGGGTGTGATGCTCACGCACCGCAATCTCGTGGCCAACGTCTCCCAGATCAACCCGCGCATGGGGATCGGCGCCGACGATCGCGTGCTCGCACTGCTGCCCTTCTTCCACATCTACGGCATGACGGTGCTGCTGAACGCCGCCCTCTGCAACCGTGCCTCGCTGGTGACGATGCCGAAGTTCGATCTCGTCGACTTCCTCACCTACATCTCGGAACACAAGTGCACGTACGTGTTCATCGCGCCGCCCGTCGCGGTCGCGCTCGCCAAGCACCCCCTCGTCGACCGGTACGACCTGTCGAGTGTGCATACGGTGTTCTCCGGTGCCGCACCGCTCGACAAGGAGCTCGCCGGCGCCGTCGCCGCCCGGCTCGGCTGCAACGTCCGGCAGGGCTACGGCATGTCGGAGATGTCGCCGGTGTCGCACGCAATCCCCTTCGACGACAACGACACCGAACTCGATTCGGTCGGTCCGACGATCGCGAACATGGAATGCAAGATCGTCGATCCCGCGACCGGTGAGGAGGTCGAGTACCCCACCGGTGAGGGTGTCTCGGCGCCCGGCGAACTGTGGTGCAAGGGACCGAACGTCATGGTCGGTTACCTCGGCAACCCCGAGGCCACGTCCGACACCCTCGACGAGGACGGCTTCCTCCATACCGGTGATATCGCCACCGTCGACGCGAAGGGCGCCGTCCGGATCGTCGACAGGCTCAAGGAACTCATCAAGTACAAGGGCTACCAGGTGCCGCCGGCCGAACTCGAGGCGCTGTTGCTCACTCATCCGCAGATCGCGGACGCCGCGGTGATCGGGGTCCGCGACGACGAGGGTGAGGAGGTCCCGAAGGCCTTCGTCGTCCGGCAGCAGGATTCGACGATCACCGAGGACGAGGTCATCGAGTTCGTGGCCGGGCGGGTCGCGCCGCACAAGAAGGTCCGGCAGGTGGAGTTCATCGACACGGTGCCGAAATCCTCTGCGGGCAAGATTCTCCGCAAGGATCTGCGTGCACTGAACGCCTGACATCTGCGGGGGTGTGGCTCCGGTGCCCGCCGCATCGGAGCCGCACCTGTTTTCGATGCCCGTGGACCGCGGAGCACTGTGAACCCGCCTTTCTGGCAACGCGCGTTGTCGGATATAGCCGACGATCGGGGGCGCCCGTGGCGAAATCGCCACCCGCGCGTGTCAGGATTGGGCCATGAGTATCGGAACACTTGTTCTGCTCCGCCACGGCGAGAGCGAATGGAATGCGATGAACCTGTTCACCGGCTGGGTGGACGTTCATCTGACCGACAAGGGGATCGCCGAGGGCAAGCGGGCCGGTGCCCTCCTCGCCGAGCACAACGTGCTTCCCGACGTCTCCTACACCTCCCTGCTGCGCCGCGCGATCAGCACCGCCAACTTCGCGCTCGACGCCGCCGACCGGCACTGGATCCCCGTCATCCGCGACTGGCGTCTCAACGAGCGCCACTACGGTGCGCTCCAGGGCAAGAACAAGTCCGAGATCAAGGACGAGTTCGGCGAGGAGCAGTTCATGCTGTGGCGTCGCAGCTACGACACCCCGCCGCCGCCGATCGAGCCGGGTTCGAAGTACAGCCAGGACGCCGACCCGCGCTACGCCGACGTCGACGAGGTTCCCCTCACGGAGTGCCTGAAGGACGTCGTCACCCGTCTGATCCCGTACTGGGAGTCGACGATCTCCCAGGACCTGCTCGCGGGCAAGACCGTGCTCGTCACCGCACACGGCAACTCGCTGCGCGCACTCGTCAAGCACCTCGACGGGATCTCCGACGACGACATCGCCGGCCTGAACATCCCGACGGGCATCCCGCTGCGCTACGACCTCGACGAGAACCTGCGTCCGCTGAACCCGGGCGGAACGTACCTCGATCCCGAGGCCGCGGCTGCCGGAGCGGCCGCGGTCGCGAACCAGGGCGCCAAGTAACGGTTCCGACAGGACCGACAACCGACCCCGTCGCCGGCCGGCGACGGGGTCGGTTGCGTCCGTGCCGGGCGAACAATCGGTGAACAACGCTCGAACAACCGAAAAATGCGGTGTGACGTGCGGGAAATGCCGGCTACCCGGTGTCCGGCGGGGTACCGGTGTCATTACGATTCCAAGTGTGAGTGTTACGCAGGCCGTCATGCTGGCCGTGGTCGCGGCGGTCCTCGGCGGGATCGTCACCGTCGCCGTCGGGAGGCTGGCGCAGCGCCGGGCGCACGGCAGCGACGACGCCGACCTCACGATGCTCGACGTGCTCGACGCCGTCGTCCACGGGTCGTCGACCGGGATCGCCGTGGTCGACAAGTTCCACGACGTCATCCTGTTCAATCCGAGGGCCGAGGAACTCGGACTCGTACGCAACCGTCTCATCGACGATCGTGCCTGGATCGCGGCCACCCGGGTTCTGGAGAGCCGCAAGCCTCTCGAACTCGACCTCGGTACGAAATCCTCGCTCGGACGGGACCGCCTCGCCGTGCGGTGCACGGTGCGGCCACTCCTCGACCGCGACCCGCGCTTCGTCGTGCTCTACGCCTTCGACGACTCCGAACAGGTCCGGATGGAAGCGACTCGCCGCGATTTCGTCGCCAACATCAGCCACGAACTCAAGACGCCGGTCGGGGCGATGGCGCTGCTCGCGGAGGCACTGCTCGAATCGGTCGACGATCCCGACACCGTCCGCCACTTCGGCGAGCGGGTGCAACGCGAGGCGACCCGCCTCGGCAACATGGTGACCGAGCTGATCGCCCTGTCCAGGCTGCAGGGCGCCGAGAAACTGCCCGACCTCGAAGTCGTGGACGTCGACACCGTGGTCACCGAAGCCCTCGAGCGGACACACCTGACCGCCGAGAACGCCTCCATCACGATCAGCACCGACCGGCCGAGCGGGTACGAGGTGCTCGGCGACCGGACACTGCTCGTCAGCGCCCTGACCAATCTCATCGAGAACGCCATCGCCTATTCGCCGGCGGGCTCACCGGTGTCGATCAGCAGGTCGCTGCGCGACGGCAAGGTCGCGATGGCCGTCACCGACCGGGGGATCGGTATCGCGAAGGAAGACCAGGAACGGGTCTTCGAGCGTTTCTTCCGCGTCGACAAGGCCCGCTCGCGGGCCACCGGTGGCACCGGCCTCGGGCTGGCCATCGTCAAGCACGTGGCCGCGAACCACCACGGCGAGATCACCCTGTGGAGCAAGCCGGGCACCGGCTCCACCTTCACCCTGCTCGTTCCCGCCCATGTCGAGGACAGCGACGACGAGACCGTCGAACGCACCGAGAAGGCGGTCGGATCGTGACACAGACCCCACCCGGGCTCCCGGGCGGACGGATATCGAGAAACAGACGGAGGACCAGTTCGTGACGCGTGTGCTGATCGTCGAGGACGAGGAATCGTTGGCGGATCCGCTCGCCTTCCTGCTGCGCAAGGAAGGGTTCGAGACGACGATCGCAGGCGACGGTCCCTCGGCCCTCGCCGAGTTCGACCGGCAGGGCGCCGATATCGTCCTGCTCGATCTGATGCTCCCCGGAATGAGCGGCACCGACGTGTGCAAACAACTACGGACCCGCTCGGGTGTTCCGGTCATCATGGTCACGGCTCGCGACAGCGAGATCGACAAGGTCGTCGGGCTCGAACTCGGTGCCGACGACTACGTCACCAAGCCGTACTCGGCCCGCGAGCTCATCGCACGGATCAGGGCGGTCCTGCGGCGTGGGGCCGACACCGAGAGCGAGACCGCGCCGGACGGCGGACTGCTCGAGGCCGGCCCGGTGCGGATGGACGTCGACCGTCATGTCGTCCACGTCGACGGAGAACCGATCGCCCTGCCGCTCAAGGAATTCGACCTGCTCGAATACCTCCTGCGCAATTCGGGACGGGTGCTCACCCGAGGCCAGCTCATCGACCGGGTCTGGGGCGCCGACTACGTCGGCGACACCAAGACCCTCGACGTCCACGTCAAGCGACTGCGCTCGAAGATCGAGCAGGACCCGGCCAAGCCGCGCCACCTCGTGACGGTGCGCGGCCTCGGTTACAAGCTCGAGGCCTGACCGTCTCCCGCTTGTGCTGCCGACGTCGCGGGATGGATCGCGACGAGGCCGAGTCCCTGGCGTCGCCGGCACAGGCGCGCGAGCTCGTCGTAGGCCGCCGCTCCGAGGAGTTCGGTGAGTTCGGGGGCGTACGACTGCCAGACCGGACGCTCGCCGACGTGTGCGTCGGGTGAGCCGGAGCAGTACCAGTCGAGGTCGTGACCGCCCTCGCCCCAGCCGCGCCGGTCGTACTCGGTGATGACGGTGCGCAGCACCTCGGTGCCGTCGGGCCGTTCGACCCAGTCCTGGGTGCGCCGGATCGGGAGCTGCCAGCACACGTCGGGCTTCATCTCGAGCGGTTCGATGCCGCGTCGCAACGCCATGGTGTGGAGGGCGCATCCCTGGCCGCCCTCGAATCCGGGGCGGTTGAGGAAGATGCACGCGCCCTTGTAACGGCGGGTGCGCAGGGCGGGCTCGTCGTCGATCTCGTCCTCTTCGAGATAGCCCTTCTTGCCCAGGCCCTTGTCCATGAACTGCCAATCGGCCGGCGTGAGGTGTTTCACTGCCTTCGCGAGCTTCGTGCGGTCGTCGTCGTCGGACAGGAATGCGCCGTGCGAACAGCACCCGTCGTCGGGCCGGTCGGCGATGATGCCTTGGCACGCCGGGGTGCCGAACACGCAGGTCCACCGCGAGAGCAACCATGTCATGTCTGCGGCGATGACGTGTTCGTCGTTGTCGGGGTCGATGAACTCCACCCATTCCCGAGGGAAGTCGAGAGGGACTTCGGGGGCCGGGTCGAGTTTGTGTGGGGCATGGGACATACCTGCTGTCACAGGTCCCGACGGTAGACCCAGTACCGTGTTGATGTGCGCTTAGGGGTACTCGACGTCGGAAGCAACACCGTCCACCTGTTGGTGGTGGACGCCCATCGTGGTGGGCACCCCACGCCGATGAGTTCGACGAAGGCCACCCTGCGGCTGTCCGAGAACACGGACGACAACGGAGACATCACCACCAGGGGCGCCGACCGGCTCGTCGAGACCACCGCCGAGTTCGCCAGCATCGCCCGCACGTCGGGATGCGGGGAACTCATGGCGTTCGCCACGTCCGCGGTGCGCGACGCCGGGAACTCCGAGGCGGTCCTCCAACGCGTGCGCCGGGAAGCCGGGGTGTCGCTGGACGTGCTCTCCGGTGAGGACGAGGCCCGGCTGACATTCCTGGCGGTGCGTCGCTGGTACGGCTGGAGCGCCGGAAACATCCTCGATCTCGACATCGGGGGTGGCTCGCTCGAGCTCACGTTCGGCGGCGACGAAGATCCCGAGATCGCCTACTCCCTCCAGCTCGGTGCCGGGCGACTCACACGCGACTGGTTCCGTGAGGACCCGCCCGGGAAGCGCCGGATATCGGCTCTGCGCGACTGGCTCGACGCGGAACTCGCCGAACCGGCGAAGATTCTGAGCAGCGCGGGCGACCCGGATCTGTGCGTGGGCACGTCCAAGACCTTCCGGACCCTGGCGCGCCTGACGGGCGCGGCTCCTTCGTCGGCGGGCCTGCGGGTACAACGGACCCTGACGGCGAGCGGACTGCGTCAGCTCATCGCCTTCATCTCGCGAATGACCACGGCCGACCGGGCAGAACTCGAAGGGGTCAGTTCCGACCGATCCGAGCAGCTCGTCGCCGGCGCCCTCGTCGCGGAGGCGAGTATGCGTGCCCTCGGAGTGGAAACGCTGCAGATCTGCCCCTGGGCGTTGCGCGAAGGCCTGATTCTTCGGAAGCTCGATACGGATATGGGTGGCGAACTGGTGGTGGCAACCGGATGAGCGAGAATCGCAGCAACGACACGGGCCAGATCTCCGTGGCCGAGCTGTTGGCGCGTAACGGCCAGAAGGTGGGAACGCGGGCCGGGGGACGACGCCGACGAGGTGCGAGCGGCGGCATCTCGGTCGCCGAATTGACGGGCGAGATCCCGATCACGCGTGCAGCCGACGACAAGACTGCCGAGCAGACGGATCCGGTCGCTCCCGCGGAGACGGAGACCCGCGAACCGGCGACACCGGTGGATCGCACGGCCGAGACGCCGAAGACGGCGACCTTCGCGCTGTCCGATGTCGAGAAGACCACCGTGACGCCGCGGGTCGCTGCCGAATCGAAGACGGCTCCCGCGAAGACGCCCCCCGTGAAGGCTCCCGCGAAGACACCTCCCGTGAAGACCGGATCGACGACACCTCCGGCCGAGACACCGCCCTCTCCCGAGGCGAATGCGACCGTATCGAAGGTGTCCGTGTCGGCTCCGCCGAAGGTCGAGTCGCCGACCGAGATCATTCGTCCCGAAGCGCTTCCGCGCCGCGCGCGGGCGCATCTCGGCGCGGTTGCCGCAACGGGTGCGCAGCCCGGTGAGGCGGTCCCCGACAAGAAGTCCGAGAAGGCGAGTGCGCCGGCGGTATCGGCGCGTAAGGCCGATGTCGCGGAACCGCGACTGCTGTCCGGTCCTGCGAGCGACCTGCAGGGCACCGGCTCCGACCTCGACGACTCGACCGACACCATCGGTGCTGCGGCCGGGACCTCCGATGCGCCTGCGGAGAAGACATCGCCGGCGACGCGTTCGCGGAAGTCCCGAGGCACGGGATCGTCGGCCGCCGCGGCCGACGACTCGGCACGGAAGAGTTCCGGCGACGCGGATCGAGGCAGCAGCCTCAAGCAGTGGGCGTTGCTGATCGTTGAGAGCGTCGCGGCGATCGTCGCGGGTGGGTTGCTGTTCAAGGGCTTCGAGCGTCTGTGGGATCTCATGCCCTGGGTCGCCTTCGCGCTCGCCCTGCTGGTGATCGTCGGCCTGGTCGCGCTCGTGCGCGTACTGCGGCGCACCGACGACATCACGAGCCAGCTCATCGCACTCGCCGTGGGAGCCTTCGTGTCCTTCGGGCCGCTCCTGTTCCTGCTTCCCGGCGGGTGAGCCGATGCCGACCGCGCAGGGAATCCGGGTAGGGCTGTCCACCGCTTCGGTCTACCCGGAGAACACCGAAGCGGCGTTCCGGTTCGCGGCCGACCTCGGCTTCGACGGGGTCGAGCTGATGGTGTGGGCGGAACCGGTGAGCCAGGATCCCACCTCGGTGGAGCGTCTCGTCCGCGAGTACGGGGTGCCGGTGCTCGCCGTGCACGTGCCGTGCCTGCTGATCTCGCAGCGCGTGTGGGGAGCGGATCCCGCCGCCAAGCTCGACCGTTCGGTGCGTGTCGCAGAGATCCTCGGGGCGGAGACCGTGGTGGTCCATCCACCCTTCCGGTGGCAGCGCCGCTATGCGGAGGGATTCTCCGATCAGGTCGCGGCGCTGGAGGCCGACAGTCGCGTGGCGGTCGCGGTCGAGAACATGTATCCCATGAGGGCCGACGTCGTCTTCGGTGGTCGTGATCGCGGCGCCGAACGTCTGCGCAGACGCGGTCCGGGCCGCGCGGTCTCTGCCTACAGCCCGTCGCTCGACCCGACCGACACCGGTTTCGCGCATTACACGCTCGACCTGTCGCACACCGCGACGGCAGGAGCAGACGCTCTCGCACTGGCGGATCGGATGGGGGAGGGGCTGGCCCACCTCCACCTCGCCGACGGCAGGGGGTCCTCGCTCGACGAGCACCTCGTCCCAGGAACGGGCACGCAGCCGTGCGCGGAGGTCTGCCGCCGAATCGCGGCGAGCGATTTCGGCGGTCACGTCGTGCTCGAGATCAGCACCCAGAGCGCGCGCACACGTGCCGAGCGTGCCGGGATGCTGGCCCGGTCGCTGGCCTTCGCGCGGACGCATCTGGATCGTTCGGCGACGCGCGCGCTCACGGCCGGTCCCGAGAGTCCCCGGCACACCGACATCGCGCGCATACCCGAATCGGAGCGCACCGATTCCGGCGGCGAACACGGCGACGCCTGAGATCAGCACCCGCGGTGAGGGAGGCCGGCGAGCGGAACCGCCGAACCGCCACGAACATCCTGCCGAGTCGCTCCGGCGCGGAAGTCCTCTCCACACCTGCTCATCAGGATCCACGTAACTGGATAGTTGTAGTATCCGGTGTCGAGGACGGGAGGTGATCCGTGCGTATCTCGGAACTCGCCGAGCGCTGCGGCATGCCGCTGCCGACGGTGAAGTACTACCTGCGGGAAGGGCTGCTCATGCCCGGGGTGGCGACGAGCGCTACCTCGGCGACCTACGACGACCGGCACGTCCGCCGCCTCGGTCTCGTCCGGGCTCTCGCCGCCCAGGGCCTGCCCCTCGAGAAGATCAAGACCGTCGTGGAGCTCGTCGACAACCCCCGCGACGACCTGTTCGTCGAACTCGGCCACGCCATTGCCGCGCTGCCTCCCTACGTCGAGGGCTCGACGGGTCCCGACTACCCCCGGGCCCGTCGGCTGCTCGAACACCTCGGCCAGATCTACGACCCGCGGTTCGCGGCCGTGGCACAACTCGAACATGCGCTCGCGGCACTCGAGACGGCCGGTCTGCGGATGGGACATCGCCGGATCGATGCCTACGGCCGACACGTCCGCGCCATCGCCGAGCTCGACCTCGAGCTGCTGCCGACGGACTCCCGGGAGATCACCGTGGAGGCGGCCGTGCTCGGGACCGCGCTGTACGAACCGGTGCTCACCGCCATGCGCCGACTGGCCCACCAGCATCTCGCCGCCCGCATGTTCGGGTCCGGCGATCTCCCCACGACCGGCGACGATCCGGCCCCGAACGACCACCAGGAGCAGCAGTGACCCCCACCGACCAGCCCTTCCGCGACCTGACTTCGGTCACCCGGGTGCCGGGCGGCCACCCCGACGGCACCGCCGCATGGCAGGCCCACATCGCTCCGGTGTGGACCATCGGACCCAAGGTGCACGGCGGCTGCTTGCTCGCGGTCTGCGCGTCCGTGGCCCGCAGGTCTGTGCTCGACGCCGGCGTCGACCCCCTCACCCAGCCCCTCGCCGTCAGCGCCTCGTTCGTCTCCGCGCCCGATCCCGGCGACGTCGAGCTCACCACCGTCCTGCGCAAGCAGGGCAAACAGATCGGTGTCGTGGACGTCGAGCTGTCCCAGGCCGGTCGCGTGGCGGTGCGGGCGAGCGTCACCCTCGGCGCACCGGACACCGAGCAGCCGTTCCACACGGTGCCGCACCGCGCGACCACCATGCCCGCCGACCCGCCGGACGGGTCGGTGCTCGTCACCCCCGAGCACCCCATGGGGCAGATCGTGAAGTTCGCCTCCACCTCCCGGCTCCGGATCGACGCCTCCACCGCGCGCTTCCTCGACGGGGAGCAGGGCGAACCGCTCGTGTCGATGTGGACGCGGCCGTCACCGGGCGACGAGGCCGACGTCGACACCTCGGTACTGTTCGCGCTCATGTGCGGCGACGTGTCGGCTCCCGTGGCGATGAACCTCGGCCGATTCGGGTGGGCGCCGACGGTGCAGCTCACCGCATATCTGCGCCGGGTGCCGGCTCCGGGATGGCTGCGCGTCATCGCCGAGAGCAGCGTCCTCGGCAACACCTGGTTCGAGGAGGACCACACCGTCGTCGACTCGACCGGTCAGGTCGTCGTGCAGTCGCGTCAGCTGGCCATGATGCCGCGCTGACGCACTCCACCGAGGTCGGTCCCGGCAGGCGGGTCGTGCGGTGTGACCGCACGACCGTCACCGTGGTGTGGACCGCACGAGCCGTCGTGGCAGTCTGTCCCCATGACGAGAATCGCAGTGATCGGTGGCGGCAGGATCGGCGAGGCGCTGGTCTCGGGTCTGCTGAAGAACGGTTTCGCGACCAAGGATCTCGTGGTCGCCGAGAAGTTCGAGGAACGACGTGACGAACTGTCACGGACCTACTCGATCCGGGTCACCGACAGCACCGCCGACGCCGCGGAAGGCGCCGACGTGGTCGTCGTGGCCGTCAAGCCCAACGATGTGGACGCCGTCGTCACCGCCCTCGCGGCGGTCGACGCCGGGAACGACGACGAACAGATCCTGGTGTCGCTCGCGGCCGGCATCCCGACGGTCCGCTACGAGACCAAGCTCCCGGCGGGATTCCCCGTCGTGCGCGTGATGCCGAACACCCCGATGCTGGTCGGGGAGGGTGCGAGCGTGCTGTCCGCGGGCCGGTACGTCAAGCAGCAGCATCTCGACACGGTCCGCGAGATCCTCGCGAGCGTGGGGACGGTCTCGGTGGTCCCGGAGTCGCAGATCGATGCGGTCACCGCGGTGTCCGGATCCGGTCCCGCCTACTTCTTCCTCGTCGCGGAGGCGATGATCGATGCCGGTGTCGCGCTCGGTCTGACCCGAGCGGTCGCCACCGACCTGGTGGTGCAGACGATGACCGGTTCGGCGGCCATGCTCGCGCGTTCCGGAGACAACGCCGCCGACCTGCGCGCGGCGGTCACCTCGCCGGGAGGAACCACCGCAGCAGCGATCCGCGAACTCGAGCGTGGAGGGGTGCGCACTGCCTTCTACGAGGCGCTCGACGCCGCGAAGCGTCGTTCCGCGCAACTCGGAGCGGCATCCGATCAGGTGTCGCCCGTGGCCCGGGAAGGGCTCTCCGGGACCGCCTGACAGAGGCCCAGGTGAGGCGTAGCGTGACGACGAACGGCTCGCTCGCCGGAAATTCCCCGGCTGCATCGTCGCACACGAACCATTTGTCACGCTAAGCTCGAATCAGCACGTGCGTGTCTGTTCCGCCGGAGGGGAAGCCGGCGGCGCGGGCGTGCCGGAGGTGTGTAATGGTTTCAGGAAACACGCCGTCGAAGGGTCAACCTCAAGACGGACAGTCGGTTCTCGCCGGTACCCAGTTCCTGACGGTTGCCGAAGTGGCAGCTCTCATGAGGGTGTCGAAGATGACCGTGTACAGGCTGGTGCACAGCGGCGAACTACCCGCAGTGCGGGTGGGACGGTCGTTCCGCGTGCACGCGAAGGCCGTCCACGACTATCTGGAGACGTCGTATTTCGACGTCGGATAAGGGACGGTCGGCGCGTCGTCGGGGACGGCGGTCCGGCGAACGGATCCGGTGCGCGAGGGAAGTCGCGTCCCGGGGCGGACCTCGGTTTCACGCCGGTGGGCCGCCCCGGTAGGATTGCTTGACGTCGTACCGGCCAGCCGGTGTCGTGAGGCGCTGTTACTCGTCGCCACGAGGCCCAGCGTCGACATACATCAGGCGTACGTCACCGGCGTGCGCAGGAACGCTACAAGGAACGTGAGGGATGCCCACATGGGATCTGTGATCAAGAAGCGCCGTAAGCGCATGTCGAAGAAGAAGCACCGCAAGCTGCTCCGCCGCACTCGAGTGCAGCGTCGTAAACTCGGCAAGTAAGCATTGCGCCTGTCCGATGCCCGTCACCATCCATGGTGACGGGCATCGTTCGTCTCCGCATCCCGGCACCCGAAAATTCACCGACCTGTCGTGCGACGGCAGCGAAGTGGCCGTATTGTGGGACGGCATACCGCGCCGGGGCGAATGTGACCGATGACGCGTGTGGTGCAGCAGGGGGTTCACGAGTGGTTTCGCAGGGGCACGAGGCGGCACGTCCGCGAGTCGTGCTGGTCACCGGAGCAAGTCGGTTCCTGGGTGGTTTCCTCGTCACCAGGCTTGCCCAGAATCCGGATATCGAGCGGGTGATCGGCGTCGACACGCAGTCACCGTCGAAGGACATGCTCCGACGCATGGGCCGGGCCGAGTTCGTGCTCGCCGACATCCGCAATCCGCTCATCGGCAAGATCATCCGCAACATGGACGTCGACACCGTCGTCCACGCGTCCGCCGTCACCAAGGCCCCGAAGTCGGGCAGCCGCACCGCGATGAAGGACATGAACGTCCTCGGCGCGATGCAGTTGTTCGCGGTGTGCCAGAAGGCGCCGTCGGTGCGCAGGATCGTGCTGCGGTCCTCGTCCGTCGTCTACGGCTCGAGCGCCAAGGATCCCGCGAAGTTCACCGAGGAGATGAGTGCCCGCCGCCGGCCCACCGGTGCCTTCGCCCGCGACATGCTGGAGGTCGAGGGGTATCTGCGCGGAGTCGCCCGGCGGCGCAGCGACATCGCGACCACCATCCTCCGGCTCGCACCCACCGTCGGGAACCGGTTGCCCGGCTCGGTGTCGAGTTATCTCACCTCCTCGCTGGTCCCGAACGTGCTCGGCCGCGACGCGCGCCTCCAGTTGCTCCACGAGGAGGACGCGCTCGGTGCGCTCGAACACGCGGTCGTCGCCGGGCCACCCGGGACGTACAACATCGCCGGTGAGGGCATCGTCATGATGACCCAGGCCGTGCGCCGGGCCGGAGGCGTCATCGTGCCGATGCCCTACGCGCTGTTCCGTACCGTCGGGCACGCACTCATGGGTTCCGTGATGAACTCGTTCACCAAGGAAGAACTCGACTATTTCCATTTCGGATGCGGGCTCGACACCACGCGCATGTGCGACGAGTTCGGATTCGAGCCACGCTGGACCACGAGAGAAGCGCTCGACGATTTCGCCCGGGGCCTCGCCCTCACCCGCCTCGTGAAGACCGAATGGGTGGACAAGGCCGAGTCGATGGCGCTCTCCGTGCTCGGAGAGACGAGGGAGACGCGATGACGGAGGTCGCGAAGGTCATCCCGTTGCACGCCGGCAACCGCCGTCCCGGCGAACGGGTCGCACGCACACCCCATCCGTCGATGGGGCCACCGTCCACCCCCGAACGGAAGAGCCGCGCCGATCAGTTCCTCGACGACCTGCGCGGAACCCTCGCACAGCAGGTCACGGCTACCGCCGAGTTCGTCCGCCGCCGCATGACCGGCGACTACGAGGTCGACGACTTCGGCTTCGACCCGCACTTCACCGACAACGTCGTCCTGCCGGTGTTGCGCCCGCTGTTCGACAAGTGGTTCCGCGTCGAGGTCCGCGGCATCGAGAACATCCCCGCCGAAGGCCGCGCGCTCGTCGTCGCCAACCACGCCGGCACGCTCCCCGTCGATGCGCTGATGACCTCCGTCGCCGTGCACGACCACGCCGGCCGCCCGCTGCGGATGCTCGCCGCCGACCTCGCCTTCGGTCTGCCCGTGGTCGGGACGGTCACCCGCAAGGCGGGCCACACCCTCGCGTGCCATCCCGACGCCGAACGCCTGCTCGCCCAGGACCAGGTGGTCGCGGTCTTCCCCGAGGGCTACAAGGGGCTCGGCAAACCGTTCAAGGAACGCTACAAACTGCAGCGGTTCGGACGCGGTGGTTTCGTGTCGGCGGCGCTGCGCACCCAGGCGCCCATCGTGCCGTGCTCGATCGTCGGCTCGGAGGAGATCTACCCGAATCTCGCCGACCTCACCTCGCTCGCCCGCCTGCTCGGCCTGCCCTACTTCCCGATCACCCCGCAGTTCCCGGCGCTCGGGCCGCTGGGGATCGTGCCGCTGCCCTCCAAGTGGTACATCGAGTTCGGCACACCGATCGTCACCGACGTGTACGACGACGCGGCGGCGGAAGATCCGATGGTGTTGTTCGAGGTCACCGACCACGTACGTGAGACGATCCAGCAGACCCTCTACAAGCTGCTCACGCGTCGCCGCAACGTCTTCCTCGGCTGAGTGCCGCCGCCTCCGGCCTATGCCGCTCGATCGCGGCGGCGGCCCACGAGGACCGCGACCGCACCACCTGCGGCCCCGAGGCCGAGCGCCGTCGGCACCCCGACCTTCGCGGCCTTGCGCGCCGTCCGGAAATCGCGGATCTCCCACCCGCGCGTACGGGCGACCTGCCGCAGATCCGGATCGGGGTTGATCGCGACGGCCGTGCCCGCCACCGACAGCATGGGCACGTCGTTGTGGCTGTCGGAGTATGCCGTGCACCGCTTGAGATTGAGACCCTCACGGATCGCGAGGGCGCGTACCGCGTGCGCTTTGCCGAGACCGTGCAGGATGTCGCCGACCAGACGGCCCGTGAACACCCCGTTCTCCGACTCGGCGACGGTCCCCAGCGCACCGGTGAGGCCGAGGCGTTCGGCGATGACGTCGGCCAGTTCGACCGGCGTCGCGGTCACGAGCCACACCTGCTGCCCGGCGTCGAGGTGCATCTGCGCGAGAGCGCGGGTGCCCGGCCAGATCTTGTCGGCGATGATCTCGTCGTAGATCTCCGCGCCGAGCCGGCGCAGCTCCTCGGTGGAGCGGCCCTGCACGAACGACAGGGCCTTGTCGCGACCGGACGCGACGTCGTTCATGTTCTCCTTGCCGGTCAGGCGGAACTTGACCTGCTGCCAGGCGAACTCGAACAGGTCGGACTTGTCGAAATAGTTCCGCGCCACGAGGCCGCGGGCGAAGTGGATGATCGACGCACCCTGCACCATCGTGTTGTCGACGTCGAAGAAGGCCGCCGCGGTCAGATCGCGCGGAACGGGCGGGGTGTCGGGCGAGGGCTCGGGTTCGACGCGGGATTCCTGCAGGGCGAGGGCGGCGTCGGCACTCGCCTCACCTGCGAGATTGGCGCGGACCTCTTCCTCGCTGGGTCCGAACTTGCGGGAGAAGAGCCGGCGTCCGGGACGGATGATGCGCGCCCACGTCTCACCCATGCCCCAGCTGTAGGGGAACGAACGTCCTGGCACTCGCACCTCCGGTGTCGTGACGGGCGGGGCTGTCGAAACGGGCGGGGTCGTGCCCGGCGCGTCCGCGGGCGACCCGCGCCAAGCCTAGCCCGCGATGCCGTTCGTCACGGGGAGGCCGTCGCCCCCGTGACCGGGTGTGACGTTCATCTCGACGGGCCGTGCCGCACAGTGGAGGTATGAGTGAGCATTCGTCTTCGGCAACGGACGGTTCCGCGCGCCGTCATCATCTGACACTTCTCGTCCGTGCCGGATGCGGCGCGTGTGGGCCGGCACGCGAACAGTTGGAGGCGCTCGCCGAGGAGCTCGGCGTCGAGGTCACCTGCATCGACGTGGATCTTGCTGCCGCAACCGATCCCGATCTGCGAGCCGAATTCGGGGACCGCCTGCCCGTCGTCCTGCTCGACGGACGCGAGCACAGTTACTGGGAGGTCGACGAGCCGCGCTTGCGCGCCGATCTCGCTCGCTGACGCGACAGGCCCTCGTCGTACAGCAGGTGGGAAGCACATTCGGGGTGCTTCGAGCAACTTTGTGCATGGCTTCACAAGCGGTTACCGTGGTGTGAACGAATTCCCGGATCACCGTGAGGCCAGGCGTGTATCCACCGGCCGGACGAGGAGCCACGTACCGTGACGCAGTTGCACCCACCGCAGGGCGAGGACGCTCGCGGCACCGCCGAGTCCGGCGAGGGTGCCACTTCCACCCCTCCGGTCCGCGATATCCCCCAGGCTACTGTGACGCGTCTCGCGACCTATCTCCGGGTCCTCGGTGCGTTCGCGGAAGCGGGCACGCTCATCGTCTCCAGTGAGGAACTCGCGGCCGCGGCCGGGGTCGGTTCCGCCAAGCTGCGCAAGGATCTGTCCTTCCTCGGGCCCAACGGAGTGCGCGGCGTCGGCTACGACGTCCTGCGCCTGCAGTCCCGCATCGAAGCCGCCCTCGGGCTCGACCGGGGTCACCGCGTCGTACTCGTGGGAGTGGGCAATCTCGGACGAGCGCTCGCCCGGTATCCCGGTTTCGACCGCCGCGGTTTCACCATGGCAGGACTCTTCGATTCCGATCCCGCCGTGGTGGGCACCCGTGTGGGCGACCTCGTCGTCCGGCCCGTCGACGATCTCGAGAGCGGCGCCCGCGAACTCGGCGCGACCATCGGTGTCGTCGCCACCCCCGACGACGCCGCGCAGCAGGTGTGCGACCTGCTCGTGCTCGCAGGGGTGCGCAGCATCCTGAGCTTCGCGCCCGTCGAACTCGAGGTGCCCGAGCATGTCGAGATCCGCCGCGTCGACCTGTCCGTCGAGATGCAGGTCCTGTCCTTCAACAGCACGCGCAACGACGAGACCGCCCGTTCCGCGAGCGCCGACGTCCGTCCGGCAGCCGGCGACGTCCGCCCCGCCGGCATCCCGCGGGTCTCCACCCGAAGCTCTGCACGGCGTACCACAACAGGAAAGGCGGGTCCGATGGGATCGGCCGCGACCAGAAACGGATCGGTGATCGCACCGTGAGTGTTCTCCTCGTCGGGATATCGCATAGGAGCGCACCGGTCCCGGTGCTCGAGAAGGTTGCGGTCACGGACACCGACCGTCCCAAGCTCACCGACAAGATGCTGGCGTCGGACAAGATCTCCGAAGCGATGATCGTCTCCACCTGCAACAGGGTGGAGATCTACGCGGTGGTCGACGCCTTCCACGGTGCGCTGGCCGCGGTCAGCGATCTGCTCGCCGAGCACTCGGGTCTTCCCGTCACCGAACTGCACAAGCACGCCTACGTCCGATACAGCGAGGCGGCGGCCGAACACCTCTTCTCCGTCGCGAGCGGTCTCGACTCGATGGTCGTGGGGGAACAGCAGATCCTCGGGCAGATCCGCACGGCCTACGCCGCCGCCGACGCCCAGCAGGCCGCAGGCCGCACACTGCACGAACTCGCCCAGCAGGCGCTGCGCGTCGGCAAGCGGGTGCACTCGGAGACCGGCATCGACGCCGCCGGTGCCTCCGTCGTCTCCGTTGCGCTCGACAAGGCCGCGAACTTCCTCGGCGGCGACCTCCGGGGCCGCACCGCCGCAGTGATCGGGGCCGGTGCCATGGGCGGTCTCGCCGTCGCACACCTCGTCCGGGCGGAGATCGGCTCGATCGTCGTCGCCAACCGCACCCGCGACCGCGCCGAGCGACTCGCCGAGACCGCGCGGGCCGCCGGTGTCGAGGCCGAGGTCGTCGCGTTCGACGACCTCGCGGCCGCACTGAGCCGCGCCGATGTCGCCGTCACCTGCACCGGGGCCGTGGGCGCCGTCGTCACTCTCGCCGACGCGCACCGTGCGCTCGCACAGCCCGGGCGCGGCGAACGCCCCCTCGCGATCTGCGATCTCGGCCTGCCGCGCGACGTCGATCCCGCCGTCGCGGGTCTTCCCGGCGTGCAGGTCTTCGACATGGAGTCGCTGCAGCGCGACCCGTCGGCCGGCGCCGCGGCGAACGACGCGGACGCCGCCCGCACGATCGTCGCCGCCGAGTTGTCGCAGTACCTCACCGCGCAGCGCCTCGCGGAGGTCACCCCCACGGTGACGGCACTGCGTCAGCGTGCCGCCGAAGTGGTCGAGGCCGAGCTGATGCGCCTCGAATCGCGACTGCCCGATCTCGACGACGGGCAGCGCGGTGAGGTCGCCCGCACGGTGCGTCGGGTCGTCGACAAGCTCCTCCACGCGCCGACGGTGCGCGTCAAGCAGCTCGCGTCGACGCCGGGAGGCGACCAGTACGCCGAGGCCCTGCGGGAGCTGTTCGAGCTGAGCCCGGGTTCGGCCGAGGCGGTCGCGACTCCCACCAAGGACCTGGGCTCGCTGACCGATCCGACCCTCGCGGTGGATCTGTCCGCCGCACTGGACCCCGCTGTCACCACCGAACTCCAGGTCTCACGAAAGGACGGCACCGCATGAGCACCGAAGCCGCATCGGTTTCCCGCGACGACGTTGCTCGGCAGGACCGCCCACTGCGGATCGGTACCCGTGGCAGCGTGCTCGCCACGACCCAGGCCGGCACCGTGCGCGACGCACTCATCGCCGCCGGTCGCCCGGCAGAGCTCGTCATCATCACCACCAAGGGCGATGTCACCCCCGGCCCCGTGCAGCGCATCGGTGTCGGCGTGTTCACCGCCGAGCTGCGCGAGGCGCTGCTCGCCGGTGAGGTGGACGTCGCCGTGCACTCCTACAAGGACCTGCCCACCTTCCAGGACCCGCGCCTCGTCATCGCGGCCGTCCCCGAACGGGAGGATCCGCGCGACGCGCTCGTCGCCCGCGACGGACTCGTCCTCGGTGAACTCCCGCCCGGTTCGAAGGTCGGCACCTCGGCACCGCGCCGGCGGGCACAGCTCGCCGCGCTCGGACTGGGACTGCAGATCGAACCGCTGCGCGGCAACATCGACACCCGGATCGGCAAGGTCGACTCCGGAGAACTCGACGCGATCGTCATCGCGCGCGCCGGACTGTCGCGCATCGGGCGCCTCGACCGCGTCACCGAGTCCCTCGAACCGGTGCAGATGCTGCCGGCGCCGTCGCAGGGTGCGCTCGCCGTCGAGTGCCGGTCGGACGATCCCGAGATGATCGAACTGCTCGCGGGTCTCGACCACGCCCCGAGCCGCGCCGCGGTCGTCGCCGAGCGGTCGCTGCTCGCCGAACTCGAAGCCGGATGCACCGCACCGGTCGGAGCGATCGCCGAGGTCGTCGAATCCCTCGACGACGACGGCCGCGTGATCGAGGAGTTGTCGGTGCGGGGGTGTGCCGCCGCCCTGGACGGATCGGATGTGCTGCGAGCGAGCGCGGTGGGGGCGCCGGAGAAGGCCGAGGAACTCGGCCGTCGTATCGCGCGCGAACTGCTCGAGCTCGGTGCGCGCGAACTCATGGTCGAGCACGGGATCGTTCCCGAGACGAGACCTGCCGATGATTGACCCAGCCGTGACCGTCACCCGATTTGCCCTTATCACTGATTTGACCGCACTGGAGAATGACCGATGAGCCGAGTCCGTAAGCACAACCCCGGGCGCATCCTGTTCGTGGGATCGGGGCCGGGCGATCCTGCGTTGCTCACCGTGCGCGCACGTGACGTGCTGGCGGGCGCCACGATCGCCTTCACCGACCCCGATGTCGACAAGGGTGTCGTGGCCCTCGTCGGTTCCGATCACGGTGCCGACCCGGAGACCGGTGAACCCGTCGCCGAGGTTCGTCCCGCGCTCGGCGAGCCCTCCGAGGTCGCCAAGACGCTCGTCGCGGAGGCGAAGACCGGACACGACGTGGTGCGCCTCGTCGCCGGTGATCCCCTCACGACCGACTCGGTGATCGCCGAGGTCAACGCCGTCGCCCGCACCCAGGTGGTCTTCGAGGTCCTCCCCGGTCTGCCCGCCGGATCGTCGGTGCCGAGCTACGCCGGCATGGCACTCGGCTCGTGCCACACCGAGGTCGACGTGCGCGGAGAGGTCGACTGGGCCGCGCTCGCCGCAGCCCCCGGACCCCTCGTCCTCCACGCGACCTCCGGTCACCTCGCCGAGACCGCCAGCGCGCTGGTCGAGCACGGTCTCGCGCCGCAGACCCCCGCAGCGATCACCGTGCGTGGAACCACCCGTCAGCAGCGCACCGTCGAGGCCACGCTCGCGACCCTGAACGACGCGGGCTCCGAACTCGTCGGGCCGCTCGTCGTCACCGTGGGCAAGGTCGTCTCGCACCGCAACAAGATGTCGTGGTGGGAGTCGCGCGCCCTGTACGGCTGGACCGTCCTCGTGCCCCGCACCAAGGATCAGGCCGGCGAGATGAGCGAACGACTCGTCACGCACGGCGCGATCCCCATGGAGGTGCCGACGATCGCGGTCGAGCCGCCGCGCAGCCCCGCCCAGATGGAACGTGCGGTCAAGGGTCTGGTCGACGGCCGCTACCAGTGGGTGGTGTTCACCTCCACCAACGCCGTGCGTGCGGTGTGGGAGAAGTTCGAGGCGTTCGGTCTCGACGCGCGGGCGTTCTCCGGCGTCAAGATCGCGTGTGTCGGTGAGGCCACGGCCGCGAAGGTGCGCTCGTTCGGAATCATCCCCGAACTCGTGCCCAGCGGCGAACAGTCCAGCCTGGGCCTGCTCGCCGAGTTCGCCCCGTACGACGACGTCTTCGACCCGGTCAACCGGGTGCTGTTGCCGCGCGCTGACATCGCCACCGAGACCCTCGCCGAAGGCCTGCGCGAACGGGGCTGGGAGATCGACGACGTCACTGCCTACCGCACCGTGCGTGCCGCTCCGCCGCCGGCCGCGACCCGCGAGATGATCAAGACCGGTGGTTTCGACGCGGTGTGCTTCACGTCGTCGTCGACCGTCCGCAATCTCGTGGGTATCGCCGGCAAGCCGCACGCCCGCACGATCGTCGCGTGCATCGGCCCGAAGACGGCCGAGACCGCGATCGAGTTCGGCCTGCGGGTGGACGTGCAGCCCGAGACCGCGCAGATCGGTCCGCTGGTCGACGCGCTCGCCGAGCACGCTGCCCGGCTCCGTGCCGAGGGCGCATTGCCCCCGCCGCGGAAGAAGTCCCGCGCCCGCCGCTGATGTTCCGATGACTCGTGCGCGGTTCCGGTAGTCACCGCTACCGGAACCGCGCACGACCCGTATGGAAGGTGTTCTCCCCATGTTCCCCGACATCCGTCCCCGCCGGCTGCGCAGCACCCCTGCCATCCGACGGCTGGTGGCAGAGACCTCCCTCGAACCCCGCCATCTCGTGCTCCCGATGTTCGTGGCCGACGGCCTCGACGAACCGCGCGAGATCGTGTCGATGCCCGGGGTGTACCAGCACACCGCCGATTCGCTGCGCAAGGCCGCGACCGAGGCCGTGGCCGCCGGTGTCGGCGGACTGATGCTCTTCGGTGTGCCCCGGCCCGAGGACAAGGACGCCCGCGGCTCCGCGGCGAGCGATCCCGACGGTGTGCTCAACCGCGCACTGCGTTCGTTGCGCAGCGAACTCGGCGACTCCACGGTGATCATGGCCGACACCTGCCTCGACGAGTTCACCGACCACGGTCACTGCGGCGTGCTCACAGGTTCCGGTGTCGTCGACAACGACGCGACGCTCGAGCGCTACGCCGAGATGGCCGTCGCGCAGGCCGAGGCCGGAGCCCACCTGCTGGGGCCGAGCGGGATGATGGACGGGCAGATCGGTTTCATCCGGTCCGCTCTCGACGAGGCCGGACACACCGAAGTCGGCCAGCTCGCCTATTCCGCGAAGTACGCCTCGGCGTTCTACGGTCCCTTCCGCGACGCCGTCGGCTCGTCCCTCGAAGGCGACCGCCGCACCTACCAGCAGGATCCGGCGAATCGCCGGGAGTCGATGCACGAGGTGGATCTCGATCTCGCCGAGGGCGCCGACATGGTGATGGTCAAGCCGGCGATGTCGTATCTCGACGTGCTGCGCGAGGTCGCCGACCGTTCGCCCGTCCCGGTGGCCGCCTACCAGATCTCCGGGGAGTACTCGATGATCAGCGCGGCCGCGCAGAAAGGCTGGATCGACCGCGACGCCGCGATCCTCGAATCGCTGATGGGGATCCGGCGTGCCGGCGCCGACATCGTCCTCACCTACTGGGCCGCCGAGGTCGCGGGTCGCCTGTCATGAGTTTTCCCGCTCCGCCCGTCGGGCCCGGTCCCGCGGCGAACCGTCCCGTCCCCGGAGACGTCACTACCGCCTACCAATTGTGGTGTGGGGTACTCGCTCTCGCCGTCGTGAGTTTGGCGGCAAGTCTCGCCGATCTGCTGAGCCGACGCGACGAACTGCTCGATCTCATGTCCACGATGGCCGCCGATCAGGCCGTCGAGGGCATCACCACGGAGCAACTCGAGTCGGCAGTCCCGGTGCTGGTCGTGCTGACCGCGGGCATCGGGCTGGTGATCGTCGGACTGCTGTACCTGGTGGTCCGGCAGCTGCTGAAGGCCAAGAACTGGGCCCGGATGCTACTGACCCTGCTCGGTGTGTTCATGTCGCTGTCGACCCTGCCCACCGTGTTCGGCGTGGGCGTCGGAGAGGGCGGCGCGGGCTGGATACTCGGTGTGGTGGGCATTCTGCAAGCCGTCGCGACCGTCGGAGCGATCGTGCTGATGCACCGGCGCGATGCCAACCGATTCTTCCTGCGGCTGCCGGAAGAATAGACGTACCACTCGGTTTCGTCGCGTGCGGCGGAAGAGTACGGTGGGCTCACCATGTGGGTCCGAAGGCCCTTCCCGTCGAGCGAAAAGGACGTCATGCAGCTGGAACCGCGGCCCTATGGGCGCCGTCGCGAATTGGTGTTGATCGCTCTCATCGCCGTCCTCGGCCTGGTGACCACGGTGCTGCTCGTGATCCCCGGCGCGTTCGCCGCTTGACCGGTCCGTCCCCGTCCGAGGCAGCCGAGCCGCTGTTCCACGAACCCGGCGCGCGATGGCGCACCGTCGCCATCGGCCCGGCCTTCTGCGTGGTGGCCCTCGTCGTCGAACTGCTCACCGGCCCGGTCGTGCACTGGGCCGCGTTGCCGATCCTCGCGATCGTGCTCGCCGGTTTCTCCTACGTCATGGTCGTGGCGGCCCGCCGGCACGTCAGCGTCGAACTCACGTCCACGGCCCTGCGGCAGGGCACCGAGGAACTGCCGGTCGCCGAGATCGAGGCGGTGCTGCCGCCGCCCGCCGACCGCGGGGAACCGAAACGATGGGAAACCGCCCGTAGCCTCGGCGAACTGTCCGACGTGCCACGCGGACGCAAGGCCGTCGGACTGCGCCTGACCGGAGGGACGTTCGTGCGAGCGTGGGCGAAGGACGCCGACGAGCTTCGAGCTCGGCTCGGCGAGCTCGTCGGCGATCCCGGTCAGACCGAGACGTCCTGAGGCGGAACGACCGCTCCCTCACGTTCGAGCATGGCCGAGCCGAGCAGGTACTCGGGCACACCCAGACCCTCCACGAGCGTCAGCGCGTGCGGGCGCAGGCTGCGGCACCGCTCGTTGATCCCGCGCGTGACCGCCTTGGCCCGTTCGACCGACAGCAGGCGGTGTTCCATGAACCACGCTTTGTCCTCGTCGATGATCGTCAGCGCGTAGAGATCGCACAGTTCCGACAGCAGGTCGCGGGCGGTCTCGTCCGTGCAGTCCTCGATCGCGGCGACGAACGCCTCGAGCACGACCCGGTCGATGTGCGCGCGGGCGGCGTGCAGCACGTGGTCCTGCACGAAGTTGAAAGCGTCGAACGGATTGTCCTCGCGCTTCATCGCGCCCTGCAGGCGGCGGGCGGCGGTGGACAGCAGGTACTGCTCACGGTCCTCGAACATCGTCACCTGCGTGCCACGGTCGAAGAGGCTGCCGTCCTCCTCGTTGTCCTGGCGGGTGTCGACGATCGTCTGGATGATCTGCTGCGCCGCCGTGCGCTTCTTGACGATGTCGGAGATCGTGGTGGCGGCGAACCGCATCCACTCCACCGGGCTCATGCCCTGCACCTCGTCGGCGTAGGCCGTGAGCAGTTCCTTCGCGACCAGCTGGGTCAGGACGTGGTTGTCGCCCTCGAAGGTGGTGAACACGTCCACATCCGCGCGCAGCGCCGTGAGCCGGTTCTCGGCCATGTACCCGGCACCACCGCAGGCCTCGCGGCACTCCTGGATCGCCCGCGACGCGTGCCAGGTGTTGGCGACCTTCAGACCGGCCGCGCGGCCCTCGAGTTCGCGCTGCTCCTGCGCGTCGAGTTCCTGCAAGGACGTCGACTGCAACCGGTGCATCGTCGTGAGCAGCTCGTTCTGCGCGAAACCGAGCGCGTACGAGCGGGCGATCAGGGGGAGCAAGCGCCGCTGGTGGACGAGATAGTCCATGATCGGAACCTCGCCCTCGCGCCCCGGGGCGTCGAACTGACGACGCTTCTCGGCGTAGCGGGTGGCGATGGACAGCGCGACCCGCGCGGCAGCCCCCGCCGACCCGCCGACGGTGATCCGGCCGCGGACGAGGGTGCCGAGCATCGTGAAGAACCGCCGGCTCGGGTTGTCGATATCGGAGACGTACGTCCCGTCCGGTTCGACGTCCGCGTACTTGTCGAGCAGGTTCTCCCGCGGGACGCGCACCCGATCGAAGACGATGCGGCCGTTGTCGACACCCGGCAGACCGCCCTTGTATCCGCAATCGGAGGTCGTCACCCCCGGCAGGTCGTGGCCGTCCTCGTCGCGGATCGGGACGACGAAACAGTGCACGCCGTGGGTCTCGCCCTGCGTGACGAGCTGGGCGAAGACCGCCGCGAACCGGGCGTGCTGCGCTGCGCCACCGATGTAATCCTTGCGGGACGACGGGGTGGGGGAGTGGATCACGAACTCCTGGGTGTCCGGATCGTAGGTCGCCGTGGTCTCGAGCGACTGGACGTCGCTGCCGTGGCCGGTCTCGGTCATCGCGAAGCAGCCGAGGACGTCGAGATCGATGAGTCGTCTGACGTACTTCTCGTGGTGCCGCTCGGTGCCGAGGTTCTCGATGGCACCGCCGAACAGCCCCCACTGCACGCCGGCCTTGACCATCAGCGACAGGTCGGACATCGCGAGCATCTCGATGGAGGCCACCGCACTGCCCGCGTCGCCCGTGCCGCCGGATTCGACGGAGAAGCCTGCCGCGGCGTACCCGTGCTCGGCCAGGAGGCGCATCTGCTCGAGTGCGATGGCGCGGGCCTTGTCGGTCTCGGGGGTGTAGTGCGGTGCGAACTTCTCGTGCGCGAGATCCGTGCGTGCGCGTTCGCGGGCTTCGTGCCACGCACCGTCGAGAGCGATGCGCAGATGTTCGGCTGTGGTCGGCATGCCTCAGACGATAGGTGCGGCATGTCACTCACGGTGTCCCTTTTTCCTGGTACGGGAGAAAAAACACATCAGGTTTGATCACCCGTGTTTTTGGCAAATCTCGCGAAACTACGGACACTGGAAGTCGTGACTGCGACCCCCGATGCTTCGTCCACCCACGACACTCGATCCGCCGCACTCTTCCACCGGGCATCGAAGGTGACACCGGGGGGCGTCAACTCTCCGGTCCGCGCGTTCGGATCGGTCGGCGGCAATCCCCCCTTCTTCGCGTCGGGATCGGGTCCGCTGCTCACCGACGTCGACGGCAATACCTATGTCGACCTGGTGTGTTCCTGGGGTCCGATGATTCTCGGGCACGCTCATCCCGCCGTCGTCGAGGCGGTCCGGTCCACCGCCGTCGCCGGTCTGTCGTTCGGTGCACCCACCGAAGGTGAGGTCGAACTCGCCGAGGAGATCGTCGCTCGCATCGCGCCCGTCGAGCAGGTCCGGCTCGTCAATTCCGGCACCGAGGCGACCATGAGTGCGGTCCGCCTCGCGCGCGGATTCACCGGACGATCGAAGATCGTGAAGTTCGCCGGCTGTTATCACGGTCACGTCGACGCCCTGCTCGCCGACGCCGGTTCCGGTCTCGCGACCTTCGGTCTGCCCACCTCGCCGGGGGTCACCGGTGCCCAGGCCGGTGACACCATCGTCGTCCCCTACAACGACCTCGACGCCGTACGCGACGCCTTCGAAGCGAACCCCGGCGAGATCGCGGCGGTCATCACCGAGGCTGCCGCCGGCAACATGGGAACGGTTCCGCCGGTGCCCGGCTTCAACGAGGGGCTCCGCGGGCTCACCCGCGAGCACGGCGCGCTGCTGATCATGGACGAGGTGATGACCGGCTTCCGTGCGAGCCCGACCGGCTGGCACGGCATCGACGGCGTCTCCGGCGACCTGATGACCTTCGGCAAGGTCATGAGCGGTGGTCTGCCCGCCGCGGCCTTCGGCGGTCGCGCCGACGTGATGGCCCATCTCGCCCCGAGCGGCCCGGTCTACCAGGCCGGCACCCTCTCCGGTAATCCTGTCGCCGTCGCCGCCGGCCTCGCGAGCCTGCGGGCCGCCGACGCCGACGTCTACGCCGCACTGGACCGCAACGCCGAGACCCTCGGTCGCCTGCTCGGCGAGGCTCTGGCCGCCGAAGGGGTGCCGCACCGCATCCAGAACGCCGGCACTCTGCTGAGCGTCTTCTTCACCGATGAGCCGGTGACGAACTACGACCAGGCCAAGGCTGCGCAGACCTGGCGGTTCCCGGCCTTCTTCCACTCTCTGCTCCAGCGTGGCGTCTACGCGCCCCCGAGCGCCTTCGAGACGTGGTTCGTCTCGTCCGCGCTCGACGACGACGCGTTCTCGCGGATCGCCGATGCCCTGCCGCACGCCGCCCGCGCGGCTGCGGCGGCGACCGCGCCGTAACCCCACCGCGTTCCCTGCCGACGAACTCCCGCCCCTTCCACACCCCTCGAGGAACAATCGACGTGACCGACGCCGCCCCGTCCGAGACCCGCACGATCGTGCATGTGCTCCGCCACGGAGAGGTACACAACCCCTCCGGCATCCTCTACGGTCGCCTGGCCGGATTCCGGTTGTCGGTGACCGGCGAAGCGCAGGCACGAGCGGTCGCGGCCTCGCTGGCCGACCACGACATCGCGCACGTGGTCGCATCGCCGCTCGACCGGGCGCAGCAGACGGCCGCTCCGATCGCGGAGAAGCACGGACTGCAGATCCGCACCGACGAGAACCTCATCGAGGCGGCCAACGACTTCGAGGGCCTCAAGGTCTCGGTCGGCGACGGTGCGCTCGCCCGGCCCCGGCACTGGTGGAAGCTGCGCGATCCGTTCACGCCGTCGTGGGGGGAGCCCTACCTGCAGATCGCCCACCGCATGCTCGCCGCCGTCAACGCCGCGCGCGTGGCCGCGGCGGGACGCGAAGCGGTGTGCGTGAGTCACCAGCTTCCGGTGTGGACGCTGCGCCGGTTCCTCGAGGGCGAGCGCCTGTGGCACGATCCGCGCCGTCGCCAGTGCAGCCTCGCGTCGCTGACCTCCCTGGTCTACGAGGGCGACACCCTCGTCGACCTGGTGTACTCCGAACCGGCCGGCGCCTCCGACCCCAACGTCCACGGCGCATGAGAAGAGTGCTCCGGGCGGCCGTCGTTGCGCTCTGCGGCGCCGTTCTTCTCACCTCCTGTGCCACCGGCGACGACGCCGTCGCCACCGGCGGAACGTTCGACTTCGTCTCGCCCGGTGGGCAGACCCGCATCTTCTACGACCCCCCGGCCGAGCGCGGCACCCTCGGGGAACTGTCCGGGGAAGACCTCATGAACGAGGGCGAGACCCTCTCCCTCGACGATTACGAGGGACAGGTGGTCGTGCTCAACGTGTGGGGCCAGTGGTGCGCCCCCTGCCGCAGCGAAGCCGACGATCTCGAACGGGTCTACGAGGCCACCAAGGATCTCGGGGTGCAGTTCCTCGGCATCAACGTGCGCGACAGCCAGCGCGACAAGGCCCAGGACTTCGTGACCGATCAGCGGATCGGCTATCCGTCGATCTACGACCCGCCGATGCGCTCGCTTCTCGCGCTCGGACGGAACTATCCGACCTCGGTGGTGCCGACGACGGTCGTGCTCGACCGGGAGCACCGGGTGGCCGCGGTGTACCTGACGGAGTTGCTCGCCGAGGACCTGCAGCCGGTCGTCGAGCGGGTCGCGGCAGAGCCGGAGACGGAGCGGTGATGACGATCCTGGCGGCGGGTATCGGCGAGACCTTCCAGAACGCGGCCCTGTCGGGTCCGTTGCTGCTGGCGATGGGCGCGTGCCTGCTCGCCGGTCTCGTCTCCTTCGCGTCGCCCTGTGTGGTGCCGCTCGTTCCCGGTTATCTGTCCTATCTCGCCGGGGTGGTGGGAGCCGAGGCTCCGGCCGTGACCGCGGAGCAGGCCGGTACCCGTACGACGACGCTCCGCAGCGACGGACGGCTCCGGGTCGCCGGTGCTGCCGCACTGTTCGTCGCGGGTTTCACGGTGGTGTTCGTCCTCGCGACGGTCTCGATCTTCGGTGCGATCTCCGCGCTCGCCGTCAACCGTGAACTGCTCATGCGGGTCGGTGGTGTGATCACGATCGTCATGGGTCTGGTCTTCCTCGGCCTCGTGCCGGCTCTGCAGCGCGACACCCGGCCGACCCCGCGCCGCATCTCCAATCTGGCAGGAGCGCCGCTGCTCGGCGCGGTGTTCGCGCTCGGGTGGACCCCCTGCCTCGGCCCCACCCTCGCGGGGGTGATCTCGCTCGCGGCGGGTACGGAGGGTACGACCGCAGCCCGTGGGGTCGCGTTGATCGTCGCGTACTGCCTCGGCCTGGGACTGCCGTTCGTCGTGCTCGCCCTCGGTTCGGCGCGGGCATTGCGCGGAGTCGGCTGGCTGCGGACGCACGCGCGTACCGTGCAAATCGTCGGCGGCCTGATGCTCGTGGCCGTCGGTATCGCTCTCGTCACCGGCGCATGGGACCTGTTCGTGTCCTGGATCCGTGACTCGTTCATCTCGGAAGTGACTCTGCCCGTATGACCGCGACACACACCCCGACGCCCGCCCCGCAACCCTCGCCTCCGCCCCGGCAGAGCACGGCCGGACGTGCCGCCGCGCTCGTCCGGAACACCTGGCGCGGCCTGACGTCGATGCGGACCGCCCTGGTCCTGTTGTTCCTGCTCGCTCTCGCCGCGATCCCCGGCGCGCTCCTGCCGCAGCGCAGCCTCAACAACCAGAAGGTCGACGAGTACATCGCGGCACGTCCGGCCCTCGGCCCGATCATGGACCGGCTCGAGCTGTTCGACGTCTTCGGCAGTTTCTGGTTCACCGCGATCTACGTGCTGCTGTTCGTCTCGCTGGTCGGCTGCATCCTGCCGCGCTGCGTCGAGCATCTGCGCGCCCTGCGGACACCGCCGGTCCCCGCACCCCGCAACCTGAAGCGTCTTCCGCATCATGTGCAGACCACAGTGGCCGAGACCCCCGAGGCGGTCCTCGAGCACATCCAGGGGCAGTTGCGCGGATGGAAGATCGCGCGTCGCGAGGGCGGTGCCCGGGAGCGCGACGGCGAGATGACCCTCTCCGCCGAGAAGGGCTATCTGCGCGAGGCCGGCAACCTGGTCTTCCACATCTCCCTCGTCGGACTGCTCGTCGCGGTCGCCGCAGGCAAGCTTCTCGGCTACGAGGGTCAGCGCATCCTCGTGGCGAACGGTCAGGAGTTCTGCACGACATCACCGGCGTCCTTCGACTCCTTCCGGGCCGGTCTCACGCTCGACGGGACCGGACTGAACCCGATGTGCGTACGGGTGCACACCTTCGCCGCCGACTATCTCGACAACGGGCAGGCGGAGATGTTCACCTCCGACATCGAGTACCAGTACGGCGACGATCTCGTCACGAACACCTGGCGCGACGCGCAGTTGAAGGTCAATCATCCGCTGCGGGTCGGCAGCGACCGTGTGTACCTGCAGGGCCACGGCTACGCCCCGACCTTCACGGTCACCTGGCCGAACGGTGAGACCCGCACCGAGACGCTGCAGTGGGCACCGGACGACGCGACGACCTTCCTCAGCAGCGGCGCGATGCGCTTCGACCCGCCCGGCGGCATGTTCCCCGACGCCGACGAGCGCCGGAAGAACCAGATCGCCATCGAGGGACTGTTCGCGCCGACGGCGTCGTTCCACGGCACACTGCTCACATCGATCTTCCCGGCGATGACGGACCCGGCCGTCGCCATCGACATCTACAAGGGCGACTCCGGTCTCGACACCGGCAGCCCGCAGTCGCTGTTCTCACTCAGCAAGGAACTGATCAATCAGGGACGCCTCGTGAAACAGGACCGCGTCAACCTGCGTCCGGGGGAGAGCGTGACACTTGCCGACGGCACCGAGGTGCGGTTCGACAAGGCCACCGACTTCGTCAACCTGCAGGTCTCCCACGACCCGGTTCAGCAGTGGGTGCTGGTCGCGGCGATCTCCATGATGATCGGCCTGCTCGTATCGCTGCTGGTCAAACGACGCAGAGTGTGGGCACGCGCGTACCCGGACGGTACAGTGATCGACGGTGAACGACGAACCGTAGTAGAGCTCGGCGGCCTCGCACGAACCGATCAGGCCGGATGGGGAGACGAGTTCGACCGTCTGGTCGAGCGCCTTCTCGGCGACAACGCACCTTCCGCCCCGGCGGCACAGGAGAAGAAGAACTGATGACACAGAACGACACCCTCGCGCGGTACAGCGACTGGGCCTTCGAATCGGCGTTCGCGGTGCTCGTGCTGGCGCTGGTGCTGCTCGTCGCCGAGTACGCGACCCACCGGGCCGACCTGGTGGCGCAGCGGGAACGCGAACTCGTGGCCTCCGGCACCCGATCGGCCCCTGCCGGACCGGGACGGATCGACCAGACCCCCGGGCGCACCCTGTCGCAGCGTGTCGGCAACATGGGACGCGCACTGGTCGTCGTGGTCGCCGGACTGCAGGTCGCTTCCATCGTGCTGCGCGGCCTGGCCACCGAGCGGTTCCCGCTGGGCAACATGTACGAGTTCGTGGCGATGGCGTGCGCCGCCGCTGTGATCTTCGGCCTGGTCGTCCTGCGCAGGCCGGCCTACCGCACGATGTGGGTCTACCTGCTGGCCCCCGTCCTGATCCTCATGTTCCTCGCGGCGACGGTGCTGTACGCCGACGCTGCTCCCGTGGTTCCCGCCCTGCAGTCGTTCTGGTTGCCGATCCACGTGACGATCATCAGTGTCGGCAGCGGCATCTTCCTCGTCTCGGGCGTGGCGAGTCTGCTGTTCCTTCTGCGGATCCGCTTCCCGAAGGGCGAGGAGCACAGCGGAGTGTTCGCAGCGCTCGCGGAGCGTCTGCCGGACGCCCAGACCCTCGATCGGCTCGCCTACCGCACCACGATCATCGGGTTCCCGCTCTTCGGTGTCGGCATCATCCTCGGTGCGATCTGGGCCGAGGCGGCATGGGGACGGTTCTGGGGATGGGACCCGAAGGAGACGGTCTCGTTCATCACATGGGTGGTCTACGCCGCCTATCTGCACGCCCGCGCGACCTCCGGATGGCGTAACACCCGTGCGGCCTGGATCAACGTCGTCGGGTTCGTCGCGATGCTGTTCAACCTGTTCATCATCAACATGGTGGTCTCGGGCCTGCACTCGTACGCCGGGCTCAACTGAGGCTGCTATCGTCCCCCCGTCGTCCGTGACAGTCGACGGGGGGAGAACGCGGTGGATGGGTCCGGTATCGAGTCGTGGGGGCTCGACGGGAACGCTCTGGATGCGACAGCGCTGGATTCGTCGCTGTTGGTACGGCCGGTCGCAGCCCCGCCGCGGAAGGGCTGGCGGCGGGTGGTCCACCGGGCGACCGGTGGTCGCGTCCACGTCGGGGAGAGTTTCCGGCAGCAACGCAAGGACGAGCTGGCCGAGCGGGTCCGTGCACCGTTGTACGGCTGCCATCGGATCGCCCTGCTGAGCCTCAAGGGCGGGGTGGGGAAGACGACCACGACGGTCACCCTCGGCTCGACCTTCGCAGAGCTGCGCGGTGATCGGGTCGTCGCGGTCGACGCGAATCCGGACCGGGGCACGCTGAGCCAGAAGGTGGCCGACCAGACTCCGGCCACCGTGCGCACACTGCTGCGCGACCAGGCACTGCTCGAGACGTACGCGGACGTCCGCGCCTACACCTCGCAGAACACGCACCGTCTCGAGGTGCTCGCCTCGGACACCGACCCGGCGGTCTCCGAGGCGTTCAGCGCCGGCGACTACGAGCGGACGCTGGGCCTGCTCGACCGGTTCTACAGCATCGTGCTCACGGATTGCGGGACCGGACTCATGCACTCGGCCATGAGCGCGATCCTCGAGAACGCCGACACGCTGGTCGTGATCAGTTCGGGTTCGGTGGACGGCGCCCGCAGCGCCTCGGCGACGCTCGACTGGCTCGACGCACACGGTTACCGCGAACTCGTCGAGCGATCGGTGGCCGTGGTCAACGCGGTGCGGCCGGGATCGGGCAAGGTCGATCTCGACCTCGTGGTGCGGCATTTCGAACAGCGTTGCCGCACGGTACACGTCCTACCTTTCGATCCCCACCTCGAAGAAGGCGCGGAGATCGACCTGGAGCGGGTGCACAGGAGAACGCGGCGTGCCCTCCTCGGACTCGCCGCGGATATCGCAGACGGTTTCGGCGCCCAGCGGAACGAGGGCCGGTGGCGCGACGCGCAGGGACGCGACGGTTCGGCCGGTGGTTCGGTCCGCAGTGCGAGCGGTCAGTCGCCCCGCTCCTGATCGGACTCGGTCGTGCCGTCGCCGCTGCGGCGGCGGTGCACCTCGCGATCGACCTTCCACAGGAAGTCGGGATCGTCGTCCGGGCCGACCACGCGGGTCGGCGGACGAGATGCGGGACCGTACGCCTTCCACAGCAGGACGGCGAGGGTCACCGCACCGATGAGTGCCAACAGATAGAGCACGTTGCACCTCCTGACCGTGGCAGTGCCGGACGAGGATGCGCCCTCGCCGTGCACCTTCCGGGCTGCGGCGCGCGCAGCACGGTTCGTCCACAGTCTATGTGTGCGGAACCGGGTCCGGCACGTGGGTTCCGCGAGTGGGCGGACGGTGCCCGGTAGGTGCACGCCGGAAGTGCGATGTGCCGACTCGAAGAGTCGTGCGTGCTCCGATCAGCGCGTTGCTTCGGTGGTGAGCGAGCGGAGGAGTGCCAGGACCTCCGACTCACGGAAGCGGCGGTGTCCGCCCGGGGTCCGCAGCGAGCCCAATCGGCCGGCGTGGGCCCACCGGGTGACGGTCTTGGGATCCACATGGAACAGGGCCGCCACCTGACCCGGGGTCAGCAGGGATTCCTTCGCGCCGTTGAAAGTGGGTGCGCTCATTGCGAATGTCCTCCCGGTTGTCGTGATCGAGTTGTTCGACGCGATCGAGTTGTTCGATCGGGATGTCCAAGCCCATGGTGGCACCGACACCCCTGGTTGCTCGAACGGTCTACGGTTGGTAAAGCGGAAGTAATAGACAAAACGGACGGATGTCCGACTTCCGGCAATCGTCTCCGAACTCGTGGTCCCGACGGCCGGTTAACCTGGACTGGTGAACGACGAACGCCGGAACGAACCCTCGGATACCCCTTCCCAGCGCGCCCCACACCCTCGTGGCGGGGGTGCCACGGCCGACGGCCGCCGGACGGGGACCGGGTCCCTGATCCGGGACGTCGCGTTGTACTCGGTGGCCCGGCTCGCTCTCGTGGTCGTGCTCACTCTGCTCATTCTCTACGTTCCCCGTGTGTTCGGGGTGGAAATCCCGCTCCTCGTCGCCGCCCTGTTCGGAGTGCTCATCGCGCTGCCCGTCTCGCTCGTGCTGTTCTCCGCGCTCCGGCGTCGTGTCAACGAGGGCATCGCCGCGGTCGACGAGCGTCGCCGCACCGACCGAGCCGACCTCGAGAAGCGCATGCGCGGCGAGAACGGGCGGTGACCACGACCGGAGCGGTCGTCGACCGCAGCGCAGCCCGGGACTGGGTCGACAACGCCGTCCGGCTCATCGAGGCCGACGCCCAGCGCAGCGCCGACACCCATCTCCTCCGCTACCCGCTCCCGGGGGACTGGCGCATCGATCTCTATCTCAAGGACGAGTCGACGCACATCACGGGCAGCCTCAAGCACCGTCTGGCGCGCTCGCTGTTCCTCTATGCCCTGTGCAACGGCTGGATCCGAGAGGGAACTCCGATCATCGAGGCATCGTCCGGTTCCACGGCCGTGAGTGAGGCGTATTTCGCGCGACTTCTCGGCCTCGACTTCGTGGCGGTCGTGCCGCGTCGCACGTCGCCTGCGAAGGTGGCGCTCATCGAGGCGCAGGGCGGCCGGTGCCACTACATCGATCAGCCGCCGGAGATCTACACCGAGGCGCAGCGGCTCGCCGACGAGCTCGGCGGATGCTTCATGGACCAGTTCACGAACGCCGAGCGGGTCACCGACTGGCGCGGCAACAACAACATCGCCGAGAGCATCTACTCGCAGATGCGCCTCGAGCGTCATCCCGTGCCGGAGTGGATCGTCGTCGGCGCCGGGACCGGCGGCACGAGCGCGACCCTGGGCCGATACATCCGCTACCGCCGGCATCGGACGCGGTTGGCCGTCGTCGATCCGGAGAACTCCGCGTTCTTCGGCGGATACGAGACGGGATCGGCCGACTACACCACCGGGATGTCCTCGCGCATCGAAGGGATCGGACGTCCGCGCGTCGAGCCGTCCTTCGTGCCCGAGGTCGTCGACCGGATGGTGCGGGTGCCCGATGCGGCATCGATCGCTGCGATGCGGCACGCGAGTGCCACGCTCGGGCGTCGCGTGGGCGGCTCGACGGGCACGAACCTGTGGGGAGCCTTCGGCCTGATCGCCGAGATGCTCGCCGCGGGCCGCGAGGGCAGTGTCGTGACGTTGCTGTGCGACGGCGGTGAGCGTTACGCCGACACCTACTTCTCCGACGAGTGGGTCGCCGCCGAGGGGATGGACCTCGCCGGGCCGCTCGCGGTGCTGGAGAAGTTCTCGGCCACCGGCCGTTGGCCCCGGTAGAACCTCTGCTACCTGCGCACCGGGCCGTTGTCAATTTTCGTTGACGCATCCCGATTGTCAACCTATATTGACAATATGAGTGAAGCCACCACCCTCGCCGCTGCCGCCGCGAGTTCCGATCCCGCAGTGGGCCTACACGCCGTGCGTGCCCTGCGCCGACTGCTCGAACGGCTCGAGGAGGTCCAGGTGGCGAACGCCCGCGAGCGGGGCTGGTCCTGGCAGGCCATCGCAGACGAACTCGGGGTCAGCCGCCAGGCGGTGCATCAGAAACACACCCGGAAGCGCAGGTGATCGACATGTTCGAACGATTCGCCGACGGTGCCAGGTCCGGCGTCGTGGCAGCCCAGCAAGAGGCGATCCGCGTGCACGACCCCCGGATCGAGGCGTCACACCTTCTGATCGGGGTCGCCGTCACCGCGGACGAACCGCTCCGGGTACTGCTCGCGGAGGCCGGCCTGACGGTCGACGGGCTGCGTTCCGAACGCGCCGCCCGTACCGCCGACTCGCCGCTGGGGGACGAGGACGCCGCGGCGCTCGAAGCGATCGGGATCGATCTCGACGAGGTACGCACCCGCGTCGAGGCCGTCTTCGGTGAGGGAGTGCTCGATCGGGGAAGTGCCGACCGCCGGGGCGCCGCGCACCGCTGCGGCCACATCCCGTTCGACCGGGCCGCGAAGAAGTCGCTCGAACTCGCGTTGCGAGAGGCGATCGCACGCCGCGAACGCGTCATCCGTCCCGAGCACATCCTGCTCGGGCTGCTGCGCAGCGACGATCCGCCGACCACCGCTCTCGTCGAATCGCGGATTCCGCGCGACGAGCTACGGCAACTGCTGAACACGCACCTCGACGCCGCCTGACGCCGCCTTCCGGACGGTGCTACCGGCCGGCCTGCGCCGGCGAGGGAGCAACGGGCCGGGCGGCGACGAGCGGTACGACCGTCGCCGCGACGAGCAGGAGGGTGCCGATCGCGATCATGGCGAACGGCCACCGGAGACGATCGGCCGTCACGGCCGCCGCTTCGGCCTGGACGGTCGTGGCCTGCGTGGCCGCGGAATCGCCCGCCGCGGTGCGTGGCAGTGCTTCCGTCGCCGACCGGACGTTGTCCGCGATGCCGCCGACGACATCGGCCACCGGGCCGACACCGTCGACGAGCCGGCCTGTGCCGTCCGTGAGGGCCCGTCCGCCGTCGTCGAGAAGGACGAGACCGTCGCGTAGCTGCCGCGACCCGTCGGCCGCCTGCGCCATACCCGCGACGAACTGCGCGTTCGGATCGGTGAGTTCGTAGGCGAGCTGCTGCGCGCCGTCGCGCAACTGTCCGAGCTGGTCGAGGGTGTCCGGTCCGAGGCCCTGCGTGTCCAGGGTCTCGACGAGCCCGCGGAGCTGGGCGGCCGCGTTCCGGGAGATCGGATCCGGTGACGCGCCGAGCGTGGCGGCGACGGAGGTGAGCCGGGCGGTCACGTCCCCTTGCATCTCTCCGAAACCGGAGAGCCGGTCGACGACCTCGTCGACGCCGCCGCTGACCTGACGAGCACCGTCGCCGAGCATGTCGACACCGCCGTCGAGCTGCCCGAGGCCGTCGGCCAGCTGCTCACCGCCGGCGCGTGCCTGCCGGAGGCCGTCCGACAGTTGCCGGGCGCCGTCGTCGAGCTGGGTACTGCCCTCCGTCAGCTGCCCGACCCCGCCGCCGAGCACCGACAACGGCAGTCCGGCCCGCTGAAGATCGCTTCGGGCCTCGTCGACGCCGTCCGCCGAGGGGGCCGGTCGGTCCGCAGCGGCCGCGACCGCCGGCTCGGGGTGATCGGTCCAGGCGAACACCGCACCCGTGCCCACGAGGAGCAGTCCGGCCACGGCGAGGAACAGGGGGAGAAGACGTGAACGCACGCTCGTCGACGCTACCGAGCGTCGCTGAGAGACCCCTGAGGGGAGGGGGACTCCTGCACCCGCCCGATTCGCCCGTTCCGGGACCGGGCGCCGTGTGCCACAGTGGCACCATGATTTCTCTGATACTGCGGTTGATCATCAACGCGGTCGGATTGTGGCTCGCGGTCGAGCTGGTCGACGGGATCGATTACACCGATGCCGCGGGCACATCCGACACGACCCGCAAGGTCGTCACCCTCGTCGTCCTCGCACTCATCTTCACGATCGTCAACGCACTCGTGAAACCACTGGTGAAGCTGCTGTCGCTGCCGCTGGTGATTCTCACCCTCGGGTTGTTCCTGCTGGTCGTCAACGCGTTGATGCTGCTGCTCACCGCGTGGCTGAGCGGATTCACCGAGTACGGGCTCACGATCGACGGGTTCTGGGCCGCCCTGTGGGGCGGCGTGATCATCGCGATCGTCAACTTCGTCCTCGGACTGGTCGTGCCCGACGGGGACTGACCTCCCGTCTCCGCGCCCGCGTCACGGTCAGCCGAAGGCCAGCGCGGGTGCGGTGGCCACCGCCCACACCAGCATCGCGACACCCGAATCGCTCAACGCCGGAATCAGCGCGAGACCGAGAGCACCGGCCCGGACCGGCTTGTGCGCGCGGATCGCGAACGGCGCGGCGAGGAAGCCGGCGAGCGCCCAGGGCGTCGCCGCGACCAGCACGAGCGACATCACGAACGGCACGACGACCAGCACCAGGTGCAGTGTGCGGGTCCTCGGGTCGCCCAGCTTGACCGCGAGGGTCCGCTTGCCGGTCTCCGTGTCCGTGGCGATGTCGCGGAGATTGTTCGTGACCAGCACGGCCGTCGAGATCGAGCCGACGGCGATCGCGCACGCCAGGCCCACCCGGTCCATGCGACCGGCCTGGACGAACTGTGTGCCCAGCACTGCGACGAGCCCGAAGAAGACGAACACGCCGATCTCCCCGAAGCCGCTGTAGCCGTAGGGGTTCTTTCCGCCGGTGTAGTACCAGGCACCGGCGATGCAGACCGCGCCGACGAGGACGAGCCACCACGCGGTGGTGAGAGCGAGGGCGAGTCCCGCGACCGCCGCGATACCGAAGCACACGAACGCCGCGCGCTTGACGGCGCCGGGGCTCGCTGCGCCCGAGCCGACCAGCCGCATCGGGCCGACCCGCTCGTCGTCGGTGCCGCGGATACCGTCGGAGTAGTCGTTGGCGAAGTTCACGCCGATGATCAGTCCGAGCGCGACGACCAGCGCGAGCAGTGCCTTCCACCACACGGCCTCGCCGAGCCACGCCGCTGCTCCCGTTCCTGCCAGGACGGGCGCTATCGCGTTGGGGAGGGTGCGCGGACGAGCGCCTTCGAGCCATTGACCAGCCGTTGCCATGGGTCGATCTTCGCACCCGGGCCCGGCCACCGCGTCGAGCACACCCGTCGGCCTCGAGCGCACCTGTCAGGAGAATCGCGAGATCAGTGCCCGGCGATCCACCTTGCCCGGTCCGCGCAGAGGCAGTGCGTCCACGACCTGCAGCTCACGCGGCGCAGCGGTCGCGTCGAGCGTCGCCGTGACGTGGTCGCGGAGCTCCGCGAGCGTCGGTACGGCGCCGGGAACGGGCACGACGACCGCCGCGACGCGCTGACCGAGCCGGGTGTCGGGCAGACCCACCACCGCGACTTCCCGTACGGCCGGGTGCTCGACGAGTACGGCCTCGACCACCTGCGGGACCACCGTGAGACCACCGGTCGAGATGGCTTCGTCGAGTCGTCCCAGAATGTGCAGGACCCCGTTCTCGAACGTGCCCGCATCGTCGGTGCGGAACCAGCCGGGTTCGGCGAAGGCCGGATGGTCGGGCAGGTTCCGGTAACCCGAGGCGAGGGTCGCGCCGCCGAGCCACACGCGCGAGTCGGTGTCGACCCGCACCTGCACCCCGTCGAGGGGCACGCCGTCGTAGACGCAGCCGCCGCAGGTCTCGCTCATGCCGTAGGTACGGACCACCGTGATTCCGGCCGCACGGGCGCGTTCCAGGACCGGCACGGGAGTCGCGGCACCGCCCAGCAGGATCGCGTCGAGGCGGGCGAGCGCCGCGGTCGCGTCGGGATGGTCGAGAGCCTTGATCAGCTGGGTGGGGACCATCGAGCTGTACCGGCGAGGGCCCGGTACGGCGTCCACCGCTTCCGGCAGAACCTCGGGATCGAAACCGGCGGACACGTCGACGACGACGGGTTCGGTTCCCGCGAGGAGGCTGCGCAGCAGCACCTGTATGCCCGCGATGTGATGGGCGGGCAGCGCCAGCAGCCACGAGCCCGTTCCGCCCAGCCGGGCGTGGGTGGCGTCGCCGCTCGCACGCAGTGCGTCCGCGGAGAGCAGGGCGCCTTTCGGGGTGCCGGTCGTGCCGGAGGTTGCGACCACCAGGCCGACGCCGTCCGCGACAGGCTCACCCGGGTGCAGCGCGTCGGTGAGCCGGAGTGTCTCCCGTTCGTCCCCGGCAGGGACGGGGAGCAGTGCCGGTCCGTCACCGTCGAGCATCCGCCGCAGGCCGGGCAGCACGGAGCGGACGGCGGCCCCGGCGGGGACGGGAAGAAGCTCGAGTGTGGTCACAGATCGTATTGTGTCGTGTCCCATCCGCCCGCCTCGAGTTGGCGGCGGACCCGGTCCACGTCGTCGGGCGACGGCATGTTGTTGGTGATCTTGCTGATCAGGACTGCGATGTCGATGCGGGTGATCGAGAGGTCGCCGTCCTCGATCAGCGTGTCCGCGACCTGGGCGACCTCCTCGTCGGACAGGCGCCGCGCGAGCAGCGCGAACAAGGGTACGTAGTCCTGCTCCGGCACCCCTTCGGGGTAACCGGCGCGGAGCCACTCGACGATGGAAGCGAGAAACGGCGGGAGGGCCACCCGTCACTCCGATCAGAAGATGTCGATGCCGAACGTTCCGGCGAGGAAGTCGTCGGCCAGCAGGAGGATTCCTGCCAGGACTGCACAGGCCACTACGGCGAAGCACAGCACGGCCGCGGTCCTGGCCGCGGGATTCGGGGTGCCGTCGCTGCCGCGACCGGTGTCGAGCGCGCGGACCCCCAGCGCGAAGAGGCAGGGCAGGCCCGCGCCGAGGAGCAGGCCCACGAGAACCACCTGCCACAACGAGTCGAGGGTGTGCGTCAGCAGGTTCACGAGCGTCCTTCCCCGGTGACCGCTTCGGAGGCACCCGGCGTCGGGGCGAGCGAGTCGTCCCACTCGGCGGTGACGTTGGAGGCGTCGATGGGCTGCCGGCGCGAGCGGAGCCACATGAACAGGGCCAGACCGCACAGGATGGCGAAGACCACGAGAACACCGGGCATCCCGCCGATCATATGAGCGATCGCCCAGCAGACGGCTCCGACGACCGCGGCACACGGCAGGGTGATCAGCCACGCGACGACCATCCGCCGTGCCACCGACCAGCGCACCTCGGCGCCCTTGGTTCCCAGGCCCGTACCCAGGATCGATCCCGTGGCGACATGCGTGGTCGACAGCGGCAGCCCGAAGTGGCTCGAGGTGAGGATGATCGCCGCCGAGGACGACTCGGCGGCCAGGCCCTGCGGCGGGGCGATCTCGACGAGGCCCTTACCCAGCGTCCGGATGATGCGCCAACCGCCGAGATAGGTGCCCAGGGCGATCGCCACGGCACACGCGACCTTGACCCAGAACGGCATCTCGGTGTCGGCGGTGATGCTGCCGTGCGCGACGAGGGCCAGGAAGATCACGCCCATGGTCTTCTGCGCGTCGTTGGTGCCGTGAGCGAGCGACATCAGGGAGGCGGTGCCGATCTGGCCCATCCGGAATCCCCGGTCGCGGTTCTCGATGGAGACCGGACGCGTGAGGCGGTGCATCGACCAGATACCCACCGTCGACACGAGTGCGGCGATGACGGGCGCGAGCACAGCCGGGAGCAGGACCTTGCCCAGTACGCCGTCCCACACCACACCCTGGACACCGATCGACGCGAGCGCGGCACCGATGAGACCGCCGAACAGGGCGTGCGACGAACTGGACGGCAAGCCGAACAGCCAGGTCGCGATATTCCAGAGGATCGCGCCCACCAGACCGGCGAAGACGATGAGCAACAGATCGCTACCGCCGACGGTGTCGAGGTCGACGACACCCTTCGCGACGGTCGCGGCGACTTCCACGGACAGGAAGGCGCCGACGAGGTTGAGGGTCGCGGACAAAGTGACCGCGATTTTCGGTTTGAGGGCGCCGGTGGCGATGGATGTCGCCATGGCATTGCCGGTGTCGTGGAAGCCGTTGGTGAAATCGAATGCGAGGGCAGTGACGACCACCACCAGGAGCACGACGAACTCTGCGGTCACGTCTGTCGATTGTGGGGTAGCGGGCAGGTGAATGTACAGTGACGGGGGTGTGAATTCTGTGTCGCGTCGTCGCGCCGCCGTGGTTCTTTCGGACTCCGACCATGCGCGGAGTCGAGAGCAGACCACATGGCTTGTGTGCAAGATCACCGGCGCTGCGGGACTGCTTCCGGACGCAGCCGGGTAACTCGATCCGATCAGCGGAGGTCGCGGCGCAGCGGATGGTCTTCGGGGATGTGCACCAGGACGATCGGAATCCCGTCGGGATCCGCGACCCACAGCTCGTGCAGCCCCCACGGCTCCTGTTTCGCGCCGCGGACGATGTGCACACCCTTCGGCGCCAGTTCGGCCTCGGCGCCGTAGACGTCGCGCACCTGGAGCCACAGGGCACCGTGGAAGACCTCGCCGGTGTCGTCGGGCCGACCGTGCGCGGCGATCTCGATGAGCGACTGCCCCGCGAAGAAGACCGTTCCGCCGGGATACTCCCGCGCGACGGCCAGCCCGAGCGTCGAGCCGTAGAACTCGAGGGCGGCCTCGTAATCGCGCGGGCGGAGGATCGTGCGGCTGCTGAGGATCTCCACGTCACTGCTCCTCGGCCGGGCGGGCCTCGTGATGCCGGCGGCCGTGCGTGCGCCGCGACTCCTTCATCTCGGCTTCGAACAGGTGACGGCGGCCCTGCACGAGTTCGTCGCGTACCTGCTTCTCGAAATTCCGGAAATCCGACCAGTAGCCGTCGTCGAACTCCTCGACGAGCTGGAAGGTCCAGCGTCCCTCGGCGATGTTGCGTCCGATGATCTCGGTGCCGAGTCGCTCGGCGATGTCGTCGTGCCCGGCCTTGCGCATCAGCTCCTCGGCGTCGCCGGTGAGCAGATCGGCGCGGCCCATCAGCTGGTGGAAGGCGTAGAGATGGCCCCGCGCCTGCTCGACGGTCTCGAGGGCCTCGGACAGTTTGCCGGTCGCTTCGACGGTGGCGTCGGAGACGCCGTGCGGGCGGGTGTGGGCGGTTCGCGGACTCTGGCGGTCGGTCATGACCCACAGTGTGCCCGAGAGCACACGGTTCGAACGTAACTGGACATATGTGTTTGACGAAGCTTCGGTTGGGACATTACTGACGGCAACGGTGCCCGTGACAGGGCCGGCCTGCCACAGCGGGTCCGTCGCAGCCGCACGCCGTGGCTGCGCGGCACCGCTGACATCGAGTGAGGAGAACTGCCATGGCGACCGACTACGACGCTCCCCGCACCACCGACATCCTGGGCGGCGGTGGCACTGCCCTGGACGAGCTGGACCTGAAGCCCACCGCGGCCGCCGACACCGACGAAGGCGAGATCCTCGAGACCCTCGATCTGCCCGGCGCCGACCTGTCGGCGCTGTCGGCGGAAGAGCTCTCGGTCCAGGTCCTGCCCAAGCAGTCGGACGAGTTCACCTGCATGGGCTGCTTCCTCGTCCAGCACCACAGCCGTCGCGCCACGGGTGACGGCGAGCAGGCATTCTGCGGCGACTGCGTCTGACGATCACACGCCTCACGCGGTGAACCGGGCCGTGCGCCTGCTGTAGCAGGGGCGAAACCCGATTCACCGCGTCAGGATCAGTAGTAATGCGGATAGGGCGACCAATCCGGGTCGCGCTTCTCGAGGAAGGCATCGCGACCCTCGATCGCTTCGTCCGTCATGTACGCCAGACGCGTGGCCTCGCCCGCGAACAACTGCTGGCCGACGAGACCGTCGTCCTGCAGGTTGAAGGCGTACTTGAGCATGCGCTGGGCCTGCGGCGACTTGCCGTTGATCTTCTGCGCCCACTCCAGCGCGACGTTCTCGAGTTCGTCGTGGTCGACGACCTTGTTGACCGCACCCATGTGGTGCATCTCCTCGGCCGTGTAGGTGTCGCCGAGGAAGAAGATCTCGCGCGCGAACTTCTGGCCGACCATCTTGGCGAGGTAGGCGCTGCCGTAGCCGCCGTCGAAGCTGCCCACGTCGGCGTCGGTCTGCTTGAAGCGGGCGTGCTCGCGGGAGGCGAGTGTCAGGTCGCACGTGACGTGCAGGCTGTGCCCGCCACCGGCGGCCCAGCCGTTGACCAGCGCGATGACGACCTTCGGCATGAACCGGATCAGTCGCTGGACCTCGAGGATGTGGAGGCGGCCGGCACGGGCCTTGTCGACCGTGTCGGCGGTCTCGCCGCTCGCGTACTGGTAGCCGCTGCGTCCGCGGATCCGCTGGTCGCCGCCGGAGCAGAACGCCCATCCGCCGTCCTTCGGGCTCGGGCCGTTGCCCGTGAACAGCACGACGCCGACGTCGGAGGTGGTCCGCGCGTGGTCGAGTGTGCGGTAGAGCTCGTCCACCGTGTGCGGGCGGAACGCGTTGCGCACCTCGGGGCGGTCGAACGCGACGCGGACGGTGCCCTGCGTGACGTGTCGGTGATAGGTGATGTCGGTGAGGTTCTCGAACCCGGGTACCGGGCGCCACAGTTCTGGATCGAAGGTCACCTCGCCACCATAAAGGGCCGGGCACCGGTCCGCCGCGACCTGCGGCCCGATAACGTGCACAGGCATGAGCGAGCAGACCGACCCCCGCGACGACTACGAGCATCACGGCGGATTCCCGGTCTACGAACCGGTGAAGGCGGGGCCGAACTACGGTCGATTCGTCGAAGCGCTGCGACGGCTGCAGGACCTGGCGGTGTCCACCCACGCACCCGACGAGGTGATCGACCGCGCGATCGAGCAGGCCGAGGCGCTCGGTGATCTGCTCGCTCCCCATCGCGTTCCCGAGGGCAGGTCCCCGGCCGGTTTCAATCCCGACCTTCCGGGTCGCGGCAGCCTGCTGATGCTGCCCTGGCAGATCGAAAAGTTCGACGAGGAATCGGTCCGCTCCCGAGGCGTCTTCCGGCTCTATCACCGCGGCGGCAACGGAGCGGCGCACGGTGGAACCCTGCCGCTGCTCTTCGACGACCTGTTCGGCATGGTCGTCCACGCCTCGGGGCATCCCATCGCGCGCACCGGCTATCTCCACATCAACTATCGCAAGATCACGCCGCTCGGGACCGAACTCGTCGTCGAGGGGAGAGTCGAGCGCGTCGAGGGCCGCAAGATCTTCTGTGCGGCCGAATTGCGCGAAACCGACGGTACGCTCCTCGCCGACTGCGAGGCCCTCATGATCCAGCTGCTGCCGGGCCAGCCGTGACCCCCCGTCCGCTGCCGTCCGCCGACGAACTCCTCGACGGAGCCGTCGTCGTCTCGCTGCCCATGCGTGTCCGCTTCCGCGGTATCACCGAGCGCGAAGTCCTGCTGCTGCGCGGACCCGCGGGGTGGGGAGAATTCGGTCCGTTCCCCGAGTACGGCGACGACGAGGCGGCATATTGGTTGCAGTCGGCGATCGAGGCCGCCTGGCAGGGGTATCCGCCCGCGCGGCGTTCCCGGATCGCCGTGAACGCCACCGTGCCCGCCGTGGGCCCGGAGCGGGTCGCGGACGTGCTCGCCCGTTTCCCCGGTGCGAGCACCGCGAAGGTGAAGGTCGCGGAGCCGGGGCAGGACCTCGCGCAGGACCTCGCCCGCGTCCGCGCCGTGCGCGAACACCTACCGAACGTGCGGATCGACGCCAACGGCGGCTGGAGCGTGGACGAGGCCGTCCGAGCGCTCACGGCGCTCACCGCCGATGCCCCGCTCGAATACGCCGAGCAGCCGTGCGCGACCGTGCCCGAACTCGTCGAGGTGCGCCGGCGCCTGCCCGGCGTGCGCATCGCCGCGGACGAGAGCATCCGCCGGGCCGAGGACCCGCTGCGTGTCGTGCACGCCGGGGGAGCGGACGTCGCGATCGTGAAGGTCGCGCCGCTCGGCGGGGTCCGACGTCTGGTCGCGCTCGCCGGCGAACTGGCCGGTCACGGCGTCGAGGTGGTCGTCTCGAGTGCCCTCGACTCCGCGGTGGGCATCGCCACCGGCCTCGCCGCGGCAGCGGCCCTGCCGGAGCTTCCCTACGCCTGCGGACTCGGCACGGGAGGATTCTTCGAGGCCGATGTCGCCCCCGCTCTGCACCTGTCCGAGGGCGCGCTCGACGTCGTCCCCGTCGCGCCCGAACCGGACATGCTCGATGCGCTGCGAGCCGATCCCGACCGCGTCGAGTGGTGGTGCGAACGGCTGCGGCGTTGCCGTACGGTGCTCGCCGGACGCGGACTGTGATGCGGCGGAATCGTCGTATATCGTTCCCCGCGTCCCAACGGTCACAAGTGTCACATCTACGGAGGCAGTGAAAGTGGTTGCAGCTCTGGGCGATGCCCTCCTCGGCGCCGACAAGTTCCCGGCGGTCAAGGCAGACGTCGAAGCCCTGATCGATGCTGAGGTGTCGGACAAGAAGGGTGCGTCCGGTCTCGCCCTCAAGGGTGGCTACGCAGCAGTGAAGAAGGTCGGCCCGGGCATCGTGCCGGGCGCGGTCGAAGGTCTTCTGCCCGAATTCGTCGAGAAGCTCCAGCCGTTCTGGGTGGAGTACGCAGGCAACGGTTCGTTCTCGGACTACCTGGTCGCCCGCGGCGAGGTCGTCGCCGACGCTCTTCTCGGAGTGACGGACGAGCGCATCGCCGGCACGTCGAAGGCCGGCGTCAAGAAGGTCTACGACTCGCTGCGTCCCTCGGCCAAGAAGCACGTCGTCGAGGCGCTGCCGCGCTTGGGTGATCTCATCCAGAAGCACGCGGGCTGACCCGCCGACACCAGCGACACCAGAACGTCGCGGTCCCGAACCGGTTCGCCGGTCGGTGCCGCGGCGTTCGTCGTTTCGAGGGGGATTCGGGCCTTCAGTAGACGGGCTCGCCGTACTTCCAATATCCGATGAAGGTCACCGCCGACCGGTCCCAGCCGCACTCACGCACGAGATGGCGGCGCACGCCGGTCGCGAGCGACGACTCGCCCGCGACGAACGCATGGGTGGAATCCGGCGACGGGGCCGCCTCCCGCACCGCATCGGCGACCAGACTGCCCGGGACGGCCTGCGCATCCGTTCTGATCACCGGATGCACCTGCACGTTCTCGCCCGTCGGCAGGTCCTGGGCGGTGAGATCGTCGGGGTGCGGAACTTCGACGAACACCTCCACGGCCGCGAGGGGATCGGCGGCGAGAATCGACCCGAGGATGCCGGCGACGGCGGGCACCGCGCTCTCGTCACCGACGAGCAGCCACGAACGTGCTTCGTCGAGGGGCAGAGTGCTGATGCCCTCGTCGAGGATGCCGATCTCGTCGCCGGGCTTCGCCCGTTCCGCCCACGCCGATGCCGGACCCAGATCCCCGTGCGACGCGAAGTCGATCTCGATCTCGGAGGTCGTGCCGAACAGTCCCGCGCCCGCAGGTCGCACGCGGCGGATGGTGTAGTTCCGCAGCACCGGGCGGCGCTCCTCGGGCAGTTCCTGATATTCGGGCCACCAGCGGTCGTCGGTCGCACGGGGAAGAGTCGGTTCCTGCCGGCCCGGGGCGGGGAGGAACATGCGGAACCAGTGGTCGAAACCCATGGGTGCGATCGAGTCGACGTCCTCGCCCCCCACGGTGATGCGGACGAAGGTCGGGCTGATCCGTTCGGCGGCGAGTACCTGCGCGCGCACCATGCGCCGGGAGGCCGGCTTGATGTACGGATTGCGCCGCGCGGTTCCCGTGGTCTTCGCCATGCGACCCTCCGTGGGTTGTACGGATGCGCCACACGGCATCCCGACAATCGTTCAGCGAAGCCTAACCTATGTTCGCTTCGGCTCGGAGCGACCTCGGGGAGTGCCGGGACGTTCGAGTCTCCGCACCTCGGGTGTCAGTCCCCATTCCGCCCGTCCCAGCCGACTCACCGCGCCGAGGGCCGCGAAGTCGGGTGCACCGTCCTCCGCCAGCACCGCCGGATCGACCGTCACGGCCAGCACGTCACCCATCACGACGAACGAGTCGCCGATCTCGATCACGCGGTGCAGCCGGCACTCGATCGACGCGGGCGCCTCCGCGACCCGCGGCGGCCGCACCCGCTCGCTCGGCTCGGCGTGCAGGCCCACTTCCGTGAACTCGTCGATATCGTGCGGGAACGCCGCCGACGAGGCGTTGACCTTCTCCATCAACGGCACGGTCGCGATGTTGATCACGAACTCGCCCGTCTGCTCGATGTTCCGCAGACTGTCCTTACGCCCCACGGACGTGAACTGCACGACCGGCGGTGAGGTACTGGCGACGGTGAAGAAGCTGTACGGCGCGAGATTGAACACACCGTCCTCCGCCTCCGTGGACACCCACGCGATGGGTCTCGGCACGATTGTCGCGGTGAGGAGGCGATAGAAGCGGCCCGGGCTCGACTCGGCGGGATCGAAGACTGTGCGCACGCGCTCCATTCTGACCGCACCTGCCCCCGGCCACACTTGCGGCGCAATTACCCTGGACTTCGTGAATCCGTCCACTGCCCAGGCCACCGCTGTCGTCGACGAACTCGCCCGGGGTGGTGTCCGGGACGTCGTGCTGTGCCCGGGCTCGCGCAACGCGCCACTCGCCTTCGCGCTCCAGGCCGCCGACAGCGCGGGGCGTCTGCGCCTGCACATGCGTATCGACGAGCGCACCGCCGGATTCCTCGCGATCGGTCTGGCACTGGCCTCGGATCGTCCCGTTCCCGTCGTCATGACCTCGGGTACCGCCGTGGCCAACCTCGCGCCGGCCGTGCTCGAGGCGAATTACGCCCGCGTGCCGCTGGTCGTGCTCAGCGCCAACCGTCCTTACGAGTTGCTCGGATCCGGCGCGAACCAGACCGTCGAGCAGCTCGGATTGTTCGGCAGCCAGGTGCGCGCGACCATCAGCCTCGGTCTCGCCGAAGGCATCGAGCAGAACAGTCAGTGGCGTTCGGCGGTGTCGCGCGTCCTCGCCGCTGCCCGGGGGACCCGATCGGGCAACGCGGGCCCGGTCCACTTCGACATCCCGCTGCGCGAACCGCTCGTGCCCGAGCTCGACGCGAAGGGCCCGGTGCCCGAGGGACGTCCCGGCCGCAAGGCCTGGACCACGACGGTGCACGCCACCCTCGACGTCCCACTCGAGATCGACCTGACCCCCGACACGGTCGTGATCTCCGGTCACGGCTCGGCGCTCCGCTCCGAACTGTCCGGGCTGCCGACCGTCGCCGAACCCACTGCCCCGCTGCACGGCATTCCGCTGCATCCGATGGCGCTGCCGCACCTGAAGCCGCGGCAGGCGATCATCACCGGCCGGCCCACACTGCACCGGCCGGTGTCGAACCTGCTCGCCGACCCCGCCGTCGCGGTGTACGCGCTGACCACCGGTCCGCGCTGGCCCGACGTCTCGGGCAACGTCATCGCGACCGGCACCCGCGCGGTGGTGTCGGGAACACCCGACGAGGCGTGGCTCGAACGGTGCCGCCAGCTGTCGGCGCACACCGACAAGGCCGTGCGCGCCCAGCTCGACGGGCATCCGAAGCCCACCGGGCTGCACGTCGCCGCGATCGTGACGGACGCCTTGAAGCCCGGCGACCAGCTGCTGCTCGGCGCGTCGAATCCGGTGCGCGACGCTGCGCTCGTCGGCTACCCGAAGCCGGAAGTGAAGGTGCTGTCGAACCGCGGTGTCGCGGGGATCGACGGCACCGTGTCCACCGCGCTCGGTGCCGCATTGGCCTACGAGCAGGGACGGACCGTCGCGCTGCTCGGCGACCTGACCTTCCTGCACGACGCGTCGGGTCTGCTCATCGGGCCGTCCGAACCGCGTCCGCAGAATCTCACCATCGTCGTCGCCAACGACGACGGCGGCGGAATCTTCGAACTGCTCGAACAGGGCGACCCGCAGTACGCGGGTGTCTTCGAGCGTGTCTTCGGCACTCCGCACGGCATGGACCTCGCGGCGCTGTGCGCGGCCTACCGAATTCCGCACGAGCGGGTGGATCTGCAGGGACTCGCTCTGGCCCTCGCCGATACGGCGCCGCCGCCCGCAGGCGTTCGCGTCGTCGAGGTCACCACCGACCGGGCAGGGCTGCGCGAACTCCACGCGGCGGTGCGAGCGCAGCTGTGAGCGGATCCGAGCGCGCGCGGCGCGCGGTTCTCGTCGTCGCGGTGGCGATCTCCGGTCTCGCGGTGATCCTGTTCCTCGGCGCACTCCGCAACGACCTCACCATCCGGTCCGACACCGGGACGGCCGTCGCGGAGGTGCTCTCGGCCGGATCCCTCCGCTCGGCGGTGAGTTTCGTCACCCCCGACGGCGTCACGCACAATCCCGAACTCGGGGTCCTGTACCCGACGGGGTTGACCGCCGGTCAGCGGATCGCCGTCGAGTACGCCCGCAGCGATCCCGATCTCGTGCGAGTGACCGGACGCGATGCCCGCGTCGCACTGATCCCCACCGGATCCGTGATCGTCGTCACATGGATGATCGCCACGCCCCTGCTGATCCGGCTCGGGCGGAAGGGTGGCGTCGCTCCCGCTCCCGCTCGCGGAAGGCAGGATCGGCGGCTGCGGATGTGACGAACGGAACGTTCGCCGCGACTTCGCTCGCCGGTCACCGAGGGCGCACCTGCTCGACCCGGAACCTCGCCACGCTGGCGGGGTGCGAGTAGCCATCGTCGCGGAATCCTTCCTTCCGAACGTCAACGGTGTCACCAACTCGGTGCTCCGCATCCTCGAGCACCTCGACCGCACCGGCCACGATGCGCTGGTCGTCGCGCCCGACACGGTCGCCGGTGGTCCGCCCGCTCCGTCCGACCATCACGGGACACCCGTCCACCGCCTACCGGCCGTGCGGGTACCGAGGATCAGCTCCCTCCCGATCGGTGTACCCGGCCCGGAGCTCCTTCCGGTCCTGCGGAATTTCGCACCGGACGTGGTGCACCTCGCGTCCCCGTTCGTGCTCGGTGCCGGCGGTCTCGCCGCCGCGGGACGCCTCGACGTTCCGGCGGTCGCGGTCTACCAGACGGATGTGGCCGGATTCGCCTCCAGCTACGGGCTCGGCCTCGCGGCGCGTGCGTCCTGGCGATGGACGCGGCGCCTGCACCGCGGTTGCGATCTCACCCTCGCGCCCTCGACCGCCGCTGTGGACGCCCTCGTCGCCCACGGCATCCCGCGCGTGCAGCGCTGGTCGCGGGGCATCGACACCGATCGTTTCGCGCCGTCCCGGCGGGACGAGGATCTGCGCGCCCGCTGGGCGCCGGAGGGCCGCCCGATCGTGGGTTTCGTGGGGCGCCTCGCGCCCGAGAAACATGTCGAACGGCTCGCGACCCTCGCCCACGACCCGCGGTTGCAGCTCGTCGTGGTCGGCGACGGTCCCGAACGGTCGCGGCTCGAACGGCACCTGCCGTCGGCCGTGTTCACCGGACAGCTCGGGGGAGAGGAACTGGCCCGTGCCTACGCGAGCCTCGACGTGTTCGTCCACCCCGGCGAACACGAGACCTTCTGCCAGGCCGTGCAGGAAGCACTGGCGAGCGGAGTCCCGGCGATCGTGCCGGACGCAGGTGGCCCCCGAGACCTCGTCGCCCACTGCCGCAACGGTTACCGCCTGCCCGTGGACCGGTTCGCCGAGTTGCTGCCCGGAGCCGTCGACGCGCTGCTCGCTCCCGGGGTCCGGGACGAATTCGGGCGTGCGGCGCGCCGTGGAGTGCTCGGACGCACCTGGCCGGTGGTGTGCGAGCAGCTTCTTGCACACTACAACCGCGTTCAGGGCCTGCCCGTGCACTCTCTCCACGGGGCGGCATGACGGCCGAGGCCCGGCAGGGGAGCGGGTAACGTTTCGGCCGTGGCAACAACTCAGGGATCACGCGCGTCGCTCGACAAGGACCCGCGTGAGGTCGCGTCCATGTTCGACGGGGTGGCTGCACGCTACGACCTGACCAACACCGTCCTGTCGTTCGGGCAGGACCGCGGGTGGCGTCGCGCGACCCGGGCGGCACTCGATCTGAAGCCGGGCGAGCGCGTACTCGACCTCGCCGCGGGCACCGGGGTGTCCACCGTCGAACTGGGACGCTCCGGCGCGTGGGTCGTCGCCACCGACTTCTCGAAGGGCATGTTGCACGCCGGCGAGTTCCGCAACGTCCCGATGGTCGCCGGCGACGCGATGCGACTGCCGTTCGCCGACGCGGTCTTCGACGCCGCGACCATCTCCTTCGGACTGCGCAACGTCGCCGACCCGGACGAGGGGCTGCGCGAGATCGCCCGCGTGGTCAAGCCGGGCGGGCGCCTGGTGGTGTGCGAGTTCTCCACGCCCGTGCGGGAACCGCTGCGCACGGTGTACATGGAGTACCTGATGCGGACGCTGCCGCGGGTCGCGCGGGCGGTCAGCAGCAATCCCGACGCCTACGTCTACCTCGCCGAATCGATCCGGGCCTGGCCCGATCAGGAACAGCTCGCCCGGCGCATCGAGGCCGCGGGATGGAGCGACGTGAAGTGGCGCAATCTCACCGGTGGCATCACGGCGCTGCACCGCGCGGTGCGCACGTAGCCGCGCGTCGGTACCGCTGTAGTGCGGTAGCGCTGGTGTGCGGTAGCGCTGCCGTGCACTGCTCAGGCGAAGAGTGGTTGCCGATCCCATCGCATCGAGAGGTGACCGCTCGTGCGCCACACGCGGGCGACGAGATCGGCGTCCTCGTCGGTGACGAGATTGCCCATCACCCGCACTGCGACCGACATCATCGCCCGCGACCGCATCGCGACAGGGCCCGTCGTCGGCAGGAACTTCGGGATCGTGAGCAGGCTCGCGAGGCGACGTGCGGTCGAGAACGCGCGACCGTAATGGGAGCGCAACGTCGTCGGCCACAGGTCGGTGAGGTCGTCGGCGTCGAGCAGTCCGGCGACCAGCCGACCGCCTTCGAGTCCGTAATCGATGCCCTCGCCGTTGAGCGGGTTGACGCACGCCGCGGCATCGCCGATCAGCGCCCAGTTCCTGCCCGCGACTCCCGACACCGCTCCGCCCATGGGAAGCAGCGCCGACGCCACCCGTGTCACCTCGCCGAGTTCCCACTCGGCGCGGCGCTGCCGCGCGTACAGATCGATGAGTGGGCGCAACGATCCGTTGGCCGGTCGCGAGGCGGTCGCGAGGGTACCCACCCCCAGGTTCACCTCGCCGGTGCCGAGCGGGAACACCCAGCCGTAGCCCGGCTGGACGGCCCCGGCGTCGTCGCGCAGTTCGAGGTGCGAGGTGATCCACGGATCGTCGCTGCGCGGGGAGGTGGCGTAGGCGCGAGCGGCCACGCCGTAGGTGGTGTCGCGGTGCCAGCGGCGACCGAGAACCTTGCCGAGGGGTGAACGCACCCCGTCGGCCACGATCAGGGTGCGGCACGCGACGGTCCGCGGTCCGTCGGCGGTGCGGAAGACCACGGCCGAGACCCGGTCGCCGTCGCGTTCGGCGTCGACGGCTTTCGTTCCGTCCACGGCGCGGGCTCCCGAGTCGAGCGCGACCTGCCGGATCCGCGCGTCGAGTTCGGTGCGCGGCACGGCACTGCCCACGGTCGGGAACGACGAGTCGGGCCACGGGAGTTCGAAGCGCCCACCGAAGCCTTCGAGGCGCAGACCGCGGTTGACGGCGCGGGTGCGCAGCCAGTCGCCCAGCCCGAGTTCGTCGAGTTCGGCGACGGCGCGCGGCGTCAGTCCGTCGCCGCAGGTCTTGTCGCGAGGGAAGGTCGCGGCATCGACGAGCAGGACGTCTCGACCGGCGCGGGCAGCCCATGCGGCAGCGGCGGAACCGGCTGGACCGGCACCGACGACGAGAACATCGGTACTGTCGGGAACGCAGGACTGGGATTGCCGCGGATCTCGCGCGGAGTGTTCGGCCACCACCGTTCCATCTTCTCAGGCCGCGATCTGCCGCCTCGACGAGGTGGATCGGGGAACGAACGGCTAGGTTCACTACGGTGAAGTCGAGGCGACAGACAGGATGGGTACGTCATCGTGAGCACTGAGGGGGCGGCTCGGACCGCCGGTTCGGCCGACGCGACGCCGAGCACCGTCGTGGCCGGTGTGGAACTCGGCGATCCGATCCTCGCCGCGACTGTCGGGGACGGCCTCGCGAGCGTCGAGAAACTCCTGGTCGAGGAATTGTCCGACGGTGAGGACTTCTTGACGGAGGCCGCGCTGCACCTGGCGAAGGCGGGCGGCAAGCGGTTCCGGCCGCTGTTCACGATCCTCACCGCACAGCTCGGACCGAAGCCGACCGATCCCGCCGTGGTGACGGCGGCGACCGTCGTCGAACTCGTGCACCTCGCGACGCTGTACCACGACGACGTCATGGACGAGGCGACGATGAGACGTGGAGCACCGAGCGCCAACGTGCGCTGGGGTAACAGCGTCGCGATCCTCGCCGGCGACTATCTGTTCGCCCATGCCTCCCGGCTGGTGTCGACTCTCGGTCCGTCGGCAGTGCAGATCATCGCGGAGACCTTCGCCGAGCTGGTCACCGGCCAGATGCGCGAGACCATCGGCGTGCGTACCAACGACGACCCCATCGAGCACTACCTGCGGGTGATCTGGGAGAAGACCGGTTCTCTGATCGCCGCCAGCGGGCGGTTCGGGGGAACGTTCTCGGGAGCCGCTCCGGAACACGTCGAGCGTCTCGAACGGCTCGGCGACGCCGTCGGCACCGCCTTCCAGATCGTCGACGACATCATCGACATCGCGTCGGACACCTCGGAGTCGGGCAAGACGCCGGGAACCGATCTTCGCGAGGGTGTGTACACCCTGCCGGTGCTGTACGCGCTGCAGGAGAGCGGGCCCGAGGCGGATCGCCTCCGCGAACTGCTCGTCGGTCCCATCGAGGACGAAGCGCTGGTCGCCGAAGCACTCGAGTTGCTCGTCCGCTCGCCCGGCATGAACGCGGCGAAAGCGACCCTCGCGACCTACGCGGCCCGCGCTCACGCCGAGCTCGACGCCCTACCTCAGGGCCCGGCGAACGAGGCGCTGCGGCGTCTCGTGGACTTCACGGTCGCCCGGGTCGGCTGACGGACCGTCGCGCACTCCCGCCCCCTTCGGGGCGGGAACCGCACCGCCTGCTCGTTCGTTGGACGAACGAGTGGGGAATCGTGGTGCGGAAGGGGTGCGACGTGCACGGATACTCGAACCGTCTCAAGACGGCCGGTCTGTTGGTCGGAATGTCCGCGCTGATCGTGTTCGTCGGGTCGTTGTTCCAGAACTCGACCGTCCTGCTGATGTCGATCGTCCTCGCGGTCGGCATGAACGGCTACGCGTACTTCAACAGCGACAAGCTCGCGTTGCGGGCGATGCACGCCCAGCCGGTCACCGAGGTGCAGGCACCGGCGATGTACCGGATCGTGCGGGAGTTGGCGACCGCGGCGCACCAGCCCATGCCGCGGCTGTACATCAGTCCCACCAACGCTCCCAATGCGTTCGCGACGGGGCGTAATCCTCGCAATGCCGCCGTGTGCTGCACGACGGGCATCCTCGAGATCCTGAACGAGCGGGAACTGCGCGCGGTACTCGGACACGAACTCGCCCATGTCTACAACCGCGACATCCTCATCTCGTCGGTTGCCGGCGCGATGGCCGCCGTCATCTCGGGTCTGGCGAACTTCGCTTTCTTCGCGTCGGCCTTCGGTAACCGGGAGGGCGGTGCGAATCCGCTGGCGCTGCTACTGGTTTCCCTGCTCGGCCCGATCGCGGCGTCGGTGGTGAAACTCGCCGTGTCGAGGTCGCGCGAGTACCAGGCCGACCAGTCGGGCGCCGAGCTCACGGGTGATCCGCTGGCTCTCGCGTCGGCGCTGCGGAAGCTCGCGCTCGGCACGCAGGCCGCGCCGCTACCGCCCGAACCGAAACTCGCGGCGCAGTCGCACCTGATGATCGCCGAGCCGTTCCGGGCGGGCGACAAGATGAGCCGGTTGTTCTCCACCCACCCGCCGATGGCCGATCGCATCGAGCGTCTCGAACGCATGGCGGGGATGCGCTGATCCGGGAACTCCACGACCGGGACGACTCCGCCCGCGACGATCGTCGCGGGCGGAGTCGTAGGACGGGAGTGCGTCAGCGGTAGTTGACGAACTGCAGGGCGATGTCGAGGTCGGCGTTCTTGAGCAGAGCGATGACGGCCTGCAGGTCGTCGCGCTTCTTGCTGGTCACGCGCAGCTCCTCGCCCTGGATCTGCGCCTTGACGCCCTTCGGGCCCTCGTCGCGGATCAGCTTGGAGATCTTCTTGGCGTTCTCCTGACTGATGCCCTGCACCAGGGTGCCGGTGATCTTGTACACCTTGCCGGACTGCGCCGGCTCGCCGGCGTCGAACGACTTCAGCGACAGATCGCGACGGATCAGCTTCTCCTTGAAGACCTCCAGCGCCGCGAGCGCGCGGTCCTCGGTCTCGGCCGAGATCGTGATCGCCTCGTCGCCCGACCACTCGATGTGCGCCCCGGTGTTCCGGAAATCGAAGCGGTTGGCGATCTCCTTCGCCGCCTGGTTCAGCGCATTGTCCACTTCCTGGCGGTCGACCTTGCTCACCACATCGAACGACGAATCAGCCACGTCTCACTCCACTTCCGGGTCGATCTGTAAGGGTTCTGTCCACCCGACGCTATCGGGTCGCGCGGAGCTGTGACCACTCGGTTTGCGTTTCGGGGGGGTATGCGTTGTATTCTTCCAAACGCATCGAGGACGCGGTCCCGATAGCACCCGGCAGGTTGCCCGAGCGGCCAATGGGAGCGGACTGTAAATCCGTCGGCTTACGCCTACGTAGGTTCGAATCCTACACCTGCCACCGGAACGGCCCCGGTTCTTCGGAACCGGGGCCGTTCTGCATTTCCGGGTCGTCTCGCATGCCGGTCTCTTCGACGTCGCGTCGTCCTCGGTGGCCACCCTTCGGGTGTTCACCGCCGGCGGTGAACGCGGGTACACATGCGCGAGCGCACACCGACGCAAGGACTCGACAGGCGCAGCCCGACGAGCAGTGCCCGTTTATGTGTCTCTACCTGCGGATTTTGCACCGGGACCGAGTGTGTGTAATCTTTTGGAGGCCGCAGCGAGCAGAGATGCTCCGGAGGCCACGCCCCCTTAGCTCAGTCGGCAGAGCGTTTCCATGGTAAGGAAAAGGTCGACGGTTCGATTCCGTCAGGGGGCTCGCTGGATTGAGGTGCCGCCTTCGTAGCGACACTCGGCACCGAGGCGGTGTAGCTCAGTTGGTAGAGCAAACGACTCATAATCGTTGCGTCGCCGGTTCAAGTCCGGTCACCGCTACCAAAAGTTCATTGATCCACCCTGATCGATACTGATCGGATTGACGCGAAAGAAGGCATCCCGTGGCCTCCTCTACTGACGTTCGGCCGAAGATCACCTTGGCCTGCGAGGTGTGCAAGCACCGCAACTACATCACCAAGAAGAACCGTCGCAACGACCCCGACCGGCTCGCACTGAAGAAGTTCTGCCCGAACTGCGGTACGCACCAGTCGCACCGCGAGTCCAAGTAGCCGGTCGGAACGACGTCGACGCATAAGGTCTCCGCAATACCGACCGTGCCAGTTGGCGTCGTCGGGATTGCGGAGGTTTTGCGTATGACGAACGTACTCGAGAACCAGGAATCGGTGGACGCGACCGAACAGGCCGGGATCCCGTTCGATGCCGCCGCGCACGCCAAGTCCATGGTCGGGCACCACTACCGGGTGGACGACTACTACGAGGTGGGTCGCGAGAAGATCCGCGAGTACGCCCGGGCCGTGCGCGATGCGCATCCGGCGCATCACGACGACGACGCTGCCCGCGGACTGGGTTACGACGGGGTGATCGCCCCGCTGACCTTCGTGTCCATCGTCGGCATGATCGCGCAGCGGAAGCTGTTCGAAGAGGTCGTCACCGGATACGACCTGAGCCAGATCATGCAGACCGATCAGCGGATGGTCTACCACCGCCCGATCCAGGCCGGTGACCGGCTCTTCTGCGACGTCTACCTCGACGATTTCCGTCAGGCGGCCGGCAGCGACATCATCACCACGAAGAACGTGATCACGGACCAGTACGACAACCTCGTGCTCACGTCCTGGACGACGCTCGTGGCCCGATCCGGTGGCGAGGTCGACGACAACATCGCACACGCGGTCAAGGATGTGGTGATGCACAGTGACACTCCGTAGCTTCGCGGATGTCGCGGTGGGGGACGAGCTTCCGTCGAAGGTCGTCACACTCACGCGCGGAAATCTGGTCAACTATGCAGGTGTGTCGGGTGATCCCAACCCGATCCACTGGAGCGACAAGGTGGCCGAACTGGCCGGCTTGCGTGATGTCGTCGGGCACGGCATGCTCTCGATGGGCATCGCGGCCGGCTTCGTCACGGAGTGGCTGGGAGACCCCGGCGCGGTGACCGAATACAACGTTCGTTTCACCAGCCCGGTGTATGTGGAGGCCGACAAGGCCGCCGAGATCGAGTTCACCGGCAGGATCAAGTCGGTGGACGAGGAGAGCAAGACAGCAGTGGTCGCTATCGTGGCGAAGTCCGACGGTCGGAAGATCTTCGGGCGGGCCACGGCAACGGTCCGTTTGGCCTGACGGCCGAGCGGATTGGGTTTGTCCCGGGGCAATGCAGTACACTTAGGCTTCTGGGATCGCATAGCAGCGCGCTGCTCTTCGAAGGCCGTCACGGCCCGACGGAGTAGCGCGCGTGTCATGTGGTCGCAGATGGGTCGGTTCCGGACACTCGCTTCGTACGAGTGTGGATGTCCGACCAGAGGGGCGTAGCTCAATTGGCAGAGCAGCGGTCTCCAAAACCGCAGGTTGCAGGTTCAAGTCCTGTCGCCCCTGCCCCCGGACTGCCAGCGACCGAGAGGAACGATGTGAGCGAGGAGCGCGGTCAGCGCCACAGCGGCACCGCAGGGAACACTCCCGGCGACGCTGGAACGGCTACCGGCGCAACCCCCGACGGTTCCTCCGCGGTCGCTCGGCCTACCGGTAAGCGGGTCACCCGTCGTGGTGCAGCCGGTTCCTCGGCGTCCACGACGAGCGCGGTGTCCACGAACAAGACGTCGCGTGCGGCCACGGCCGTGAGCGATCGTCCCGCCGCGAAGTCCGAGAACATCTTCAAGCGTCTCGCGCGCTTCTTCCGTGAGGTCGTCGCCGAGCTCCGCAAGGTGATCTGGCCCAATCGCAAGCAGTTGACCACCTACACGCTCGTGGTCATTGCGTTCGTGACCGTCATGACGGCGTTCATCTTCGGATTGGATCTGGCGTTCGTGCAGGGCGTCAGCTGGTTGTTCGGTTAGCGCCTGTCCGCGCGCGAGACGAAAAATGTGATCGACGAGAGGAAAGTGCCCGGTGAGCACCCCCGAGAACGACTCGTACGAGGCTTCGGCCGAGGAGCACGTTTCGGACGAGGCCTTGGTTGACGACGTGACGGCCGAGTCGGCGGATGCGGACACCGAGGTCTCCGAGTCCGACACTGCTGCCGAGTCCGATGCCGATGTATCCGACGCAACGGATGGCGCCGACGCCGCCGAGGACGAGGTCGACCCGGCCGAGGCCCTCGAGAAGCAGCTGCGGCGCGAGCCCGGCGACTGGTACGTCGTGCACTCCTACGCCGGCTACGAGAACAAGGTCAAGACCAATCTCGAGACCCGCGTGCAGAACCTCGACCTCACCGAGTACATCTTCCAGGTCGAGGTGCCGACCGAAGAGGTCACCGAGATCAAGAACGGCCAGCGCAAGCAGGTCAACCGCAAGGTCCTGCCCGGTTACATCCTGGTGCGGATGGAACTCAACGACGAGTCGTGGGGTGCCGTCCGGAACACGCCCGGCGTCACCGGTTTCGTCGGAGCCACCTCGCGTCCGTCGCCGCTGACGATCAAGGAGGTCGTGAAGTTCCTCCTTCCGCAGCAGGCGAAGAAGAAGCCGGCGGCAGGCGCCCCGGCCGCAGGCGAGCAGGCTCCCGCCGCCGCTGCGAAGCCCGCCATCGAGGTGGACTTCGAGGTCGGCGAGTCCGTCACCGTGATGGACGGTCCGTTCGCCACGCTGCCCGCCTCCATCAGCGAGGTCAACGCCGAGCAGCAGAAGCTCAAGGTCCTGGTGTCGATCTTCGGCCGTGAGACTCCCGTGGAGTTGTCGTTCAACCAGGTGTCGAAGATCTGACGGTCCCCAGGACCCGACGGCGCCGGCATCCGGCGCGCACAGACTTGCAGTAGCAGTACGCAAGAACCACACCGAGCAAGAAACTAGGAATAGAGATGCCCCCCAAGAAGAAGAAGATCGCCGGGCTCATCAAGCTCCAGATCCAGGCCGGCGCGGCCAACCCGGCTCCGCCGGTCGGCCCCGCACTGGGCCAGCACGGCGTCAACATCATGGAGTTCTGCAAGGCGTACAACGCCGCGACCGAGTCGCAGCGCGGAAACGTCGTGCCGGTCGAGATCACGGTCTACGAGGACCGCTCGTTCGACTTCAAGCTGAAGACGCCTCCGGCCGCCAAGCTGCTGCTCAAGGCTGCGGGCGTGCAGAAGGGCTCCGGCGAGCCGCACAAGACCAAGGTCGCCAAGGTGACCATGGATCAGGTGCGCGAGATCGCCAAGACCAAGCAGGAAGACCTGAACGCCAACGACATCGAGGCCGCCGCGAAGATCATCGCCGGCACCGCTCGGTCGATGGGCATCACGGTCGAGGGCTGAGTCCCACCCCAAGTAGTACTCGTGGGAGGGCCGGCCAGGCCCGCTACCACGCCCGAACCATTCACCTGTCGGTGAGAAGTTAGGAAAGAACATGGCAAAGCGCAGCAAGGCATACCTCGCCGCGGCCGAGAAGATCGACTCGGACAACCTGTACAGCCCCCTCGCAGCTGCCAAGCTCGCGAAGGAGACCACCTCGAAGAACTACGACGCCACCGTCGAGGTCGCCATGCGACTCGGTGTGGATCCCCGTAAGGCGGACCAGATGGTGCGCGGCACGGTCAACCTGCCGCACGGCACGGGTAAGACCGCTCGCGTCATCGTCTTCGCGGTGGGCGAGAAGGCTGCCGAGGCAGAGGCCGCCGGTGCCGATGTGGTCGGCGCCGAGGATCTGATCGAGCGCATCCAGGGCGGCTGGCTGGACTTCGACGCCGCCATCGCGACTCCCGATCAGATGGCGAAGGTCGGTCGTATCGCCCGCGTCCTCGGTCCCCGTGGTCTGATGCCGAACCCGAAGACGGGTACGGTCACCCCGGACGTCGCAAAGGCCGTCACCGACATCAAGGGTGGCAAGATCAGCTTCCGCGTCGACAAGAACGCCAACCTGCACTTCGTGATCGGCAAGGCCTCGTTCGACGAGACCAAGCTGGTCGAGAACTACGCTGCTGCTCTGGACGAGGTGCTCCGCGCCAAGCCGTCCAGCGCGAAGGGCCGCTACATCAAGAAGGTCACGATCGCTACGACCACCGGCCCGGGCATCCCGGTGGATCCGCAGCGCACCCGCAACCTCCTCGAGACCGCGGAGTAATTCGCCCTGCAGGCAGCAGATCTTGCATCCGGAACGGCCGGCACAGCATCGCTGTGCCGGCCGTTTTGCATTCGAAGGAGCTCGTCCGTTACAGTGGTCGGGTAGTTCGGCGTGTGCCGATCTTCACCCCGATCATGTTCTACCCAAGACCGTTGGTCACCGAATCCGCGTGCGGATCGGTTGAAGGTCCGGAGTTGTCCGGCGGCCCACGCAGGAGGACGAGGTCAGGAAAGATGCGAACCGCGAACGTGCTCCGCGCGCGATCGATGTTCCTCCTCCTGTACGCCCCGTGTGCCCTGCGCCGGGGCGTTCGTCGTTTCCGGCCACTGCGGTCCCCCGGTGGGGCGTCCCAGTCGGGACACCGGGAAAACGACTGTTACTGAGAGGAGGCGAAGTATGGCAAAGCCCGAGAAGGTTTCCGCAGTTGCGGAGATCACCGAGCAGTTCAAGACCTCCACGGCCGCCGTGATCACGGAATACCGTGGTCTGTCGGTGGGACGTCTGACCGAGCTGCGTCGCGCTCTCGGAGAGGGTGCCACCTACTCCGTCGCCAAGAACACCCTGGTCAAGCGTGCCGCCGCTGAGGCGGGCGTCGAGGGTCTCGACGACCTGTTCGTCGGTCCGACCGCCATCGCGTTCGTCAAGGGCGAGCCGGTGGACGCTGCGAAGGCTCTCAAGACCTTCGCGAAGGACAACAAGGCACTCGTCATCAAGGGCGGCTACATGGACGGCGCTGCGCTGTCCGTGGAGCAGGTCAACCAGATCGCGGACCTCGAGTCCCGCGAGGTGCTGTTGGCCAAGCTCGCCGGCGCGATGAAGGGCAACTTGGCAAAGGCCGCAGGCCTGTTCAACGCCCCCGCTTCTCAGGTGGCCCGCCTCGCGGCCGCTCTGCAGGAGAAGAAGGCGGGCGAAGAAGCCGCCTGACGCTGATCCGCATCACTGCGAATCTGCATCACCGCGAAAGATACATCCACGCGTGCTCCGGTACGCACCATCCCATCGGGTCGCGGATCAGCGACATGGGACTTATCAGGAAGGACCGCCACCATGGCGAAGCTCACCACCGAAGAGCTGCTCGACGCGTTCAAGGAACTGACCCTGCTCGAGCTCTCGGAGTTCGTGAAGGCATTCGAGGAGACCTTCGAGGTCACCGCTGCTGCTCCGGTCGCCGTCGCCGCTGCCGGCGCTCCGGCTGCCGCTGCCGAGGCTGCTGAGGAGCAGGACGAGTTCGACGTCATCCTCGAGGGTGCCGGCGAGAAGAAGATCCAGGTCATCAAGGTCGTTCGCGAGATCGTCTCCGGCCTGGGCCTGAAGGAAGCCAAGGACCTCGTCGAGGGTGCTCCGAAGCCGATCCTCGAGAAGGTCGCCAAGGACGCTGCCGACGCTGCCAAGGCCAAGCTCGAAGAGGCCGGCGCCAAGGTCACCGTCAAGTAGGACGGTTTCCGAACTTCCCCGTCGAGCGTTCGGCGCTCCTCGGGACGGTTCCGCACAAGGGCCGTTTCCGCGAATTCGCTTCGCGGAAACGGCCCTTCTGCATATCGTGGAAAAGAACTCCGAGCTATATGTCCGGTATATCCGAACTGTATTTCACCCGGCGTTCCTGCAGGTCACGGCGTAAGGCGAGATTTGTGTACCCCTTGTACGAGATCCTTACTCATGAGTAGGATCGCTTGTCTCAGGTACCACTATCCATGCGATAGAGTGGCCCAGCCCACACAGGGGGCGACGGTATCGGATAGCGGAGGTAATCGTGGGAGTCGAGGTTTCCGTCGAGGGACTGACCAAGTCCTTCGGCTCGCAACGCATCTGGCAGGACGTGACGTTGACCCTGCCGGCCGGTGAGGTCAGCGCGCTGCTCGGCCCGTCGGGTACCGGTAAGTCGGTGTTCCTCAAGTCGCTGATCGGTCTGCTGCGTCCGGAGCAGGGATCGATCGTCATCGACGGCACCGACATCCTGCAGTGCTCGAGCAAGGAGCTCTACGAGATCCGCAAGCTGTTCGGGGTGCTGTTCCAGGACGGTGCGTTGTTCGGGTCGATGAATCTCTACGACAATGTCGCCTTCCCGCTGCGCGAGCACACCAAGAAGACCGAATCGGAGATCCGGCAGATCGTGATGAGCAAGCTCGAGCTCGTCGGTCTGCTCGGCGCCGAGGACAAGCTGCCCGGGGAGATCTCCGGGGGGATGCGCAAGCGCGCCGGGCTGGCGCGGGCGCTGGTGCTCGATCCGGAGATCATCCTGGTCGACGAACCGGACTCGGGGCTCGATCCGGTGCGTACCACCTACATCTCGCAGACGTTGATCGATATCAACGCCGAGATCGACGCGACGATCCTGATCGTGTCGCACAACATCAATCTGGCGCGCACGGTGCCGGACAACATCGGGATGTTGTTCCGCCGGCAGTTGGTGATGTTCGGTCCGCGTGAGGTGTTGCTCACTTCGGACGAGCCGGTGGTCAAGCAGTTCCTCAACGGCACGATGATCGGTCCGATCGGGATGTCGGAGGAGAAGGACGAGGCGACGATGGCGCACGAGCAGGCGCTCGTGGAGGCCGGGCATCATGCCGGTGGGGTCGACGACATCGAGGGGATCGTGCCGCAGATGCAGGCGACTCCGGGGATGCCGGAGCGGCAGGCGGTGGCGCGTCGGCAGCAACGGGTGCGCTCGATCCTGCACACCCTGCCTCCGGCCGCCCAACAGGCCATTGCCGAATCGCTCGACCACAACGGCACACCACACACCTCTCGTGGCTACGCCGACGACGACACCCAGGTCATCCCCGCCTACACCGGAGAGGGGTACGAGCAGCAGGTCCAGAGGTAGCAACAGCCTCATCAGCAGGGGTACGGCGACAGAAGTAGTGCAGCCGCAGGCTGGAGAAGTAGGAGAGCAGATGGGGGCGGGCAGTTCGCTCGTGCGGCCGGTTCACGGCGCACTCACCCAGGCCGGCAACATCGTCGAACTGTTCGTCGACGTCGTGCGGAACACTTTCCGCCGACCGTTCCAGTTTCGGGAATTCATCGAGCAGGCGTGGTTCATCGCCAGCGTGACGATTCTTCCGACCGCGCTCGTCGCGATCCCGTTCGGCGCTGTCGTGTCGTTGCAGACCGGTTCGCTGATCAAGCAGCTCGGCGCCGAATCGTTCACGGGCGCAGCGAGTGTCCTGGCGGTCATCCAGCAGGGCAGTCCGATCGTGACGGCCCTGCTGATCGCCGGCGCCGCCGGATCCGCGGTCACCGCCGACCTCGGATCGCGGACGATCCGCGAGGAGATCGACGCCATGGAGGTGCTGGGCATCAATCCCATCCAGCGTCTCGTCGTCCCGCGAGTACTGGCGATGGTTCTCGTCGCGCTTCTGCTCAACGGCCTCGTCTCCGTGATCGGCATCGCCGGTGGTTACTTCTTCAACGTGGTGCTGCAGGGAGGCACGCCCGGCGCGTACCTCGCGTCCTTCTCGGCCCTCGCACAGCTACCCGACCTCTATGTCGCCGAACTCAAGGCCGCGATCTTCGGGTTGATCGCCGGCGTCGTCGCGTCCTACAAGGGCCTGCACCCCGGTGCGGGGCCGAAAGGCGTGGGGGAGGCCGTGAATCAGACCGTCGTCATCACGTTCCTGCTGCTCTTCTTCGCGAACCTGATCCTGACGATGGTGTACCTGCAGATCGTTCCTGCGAAGGGATCCTGACCAGATGACAGTCTCCAGAGGCCGCGGAGATCTCGTTCTTCTCCGGGGTCGCCGAGCGGTGCGCGCACCGCTGAACATGCTCGACCGCGCGGGCGACCAGATGTCCTTCTATGCGCGTGCGGTGGCATGGACCCCGCGAACCCTGACCCACTACCGCAAGGAAGTCCTGCGGTTGCTCGCCGAGGTCACTTTCGGCAGCGGTGCACTCGCCGTGATCGGTGGCACCATCGGCGTCATCGCAATGATGTCCGGCTTCACCGGCGTCGTGGTGGGTCTGCAGGGTTACGCCGCGCTGGAACAGCTCGGTTCGTCGGTGCTCACCGGCTTCCTCTCGGCCTACGTCAACACCCGTGAGCTCGCCCCCATCGTCGCGGCGCTCGCGTTGTCGGCGACGGTGGGCTGCGGCTTCACGGCACAGCTCGGCGCCATGAGGATCAGCGAGGAGATCGACGCCCTCGAAGTGATGGCCGTGCCGTCGCTGCCGTTCCTGGTGACCTCCCGGATGATCGCCGGCTTCGTCGCCGTGATCCCGCTGTACATCATCGGTCTCCTCGCCGCCTACCTCGCGACCCGCACGATCAGCACGCTGTTCAACGGCCAGTCGAGCGGCTCGTACGACCATTATTTCTATCTGTTCCTCCCACCCGAGGACGTGCTCTATTCGTTCGCGAAAGTGCTGGTCTTCGCGTTCGTGGTGATTCTCATCCACTGCTACTACGGCTTCCACGCCAGCGGCGGCCCCGCCGGTGTCGGTGTGGCCGTGGGCCGCGCGGTGCGCACCGCGATCGTCACGATCGCCGTTCTCGACTTCTTCCTCAGCCTCGCGATCTGGGGCACGTCGACCACGGTGAGGGTTGCCGGATGAGCGACACGACCACTTCGCCGTTGCGTCGCCGCACCCTGGGCCTCGTCTTCTTCGTGGTGCTGGCGCTGTTCCTCTACGTCACGATTGCGATGTACAACAAGACCTTCACGAAGGTCGTGGAGGTCGATCTCCGCACCGACAGCATCGGAAACGCGCTGCCGCTCAATGCGGACGTGAAGGCGCGCGGTGTGCTCGTCGGTGAGGTCCGCGGAACGAGCGCGGAAGGCGGCGACGTCACCGCGCATCTCGCCCTCGACCCCGACAAGGCCGCCCTGATCCCGGTGAACGCGACCGCCCAGCTGCTGCCGAAGACCCTCTTCGGCGAGCGGTACGTCTCGCTGATCCTGCCCGACGACCCGGACCGCCCCGTCACGAACGGCGACGTGCTGGTGCAGGACACCAGCGAACGCACCGTCGAACTCGGCGACGTGCTCGACGGGCTGCTCCCGCTCCTCGAGGCCGTCCCGCCGCAGGACCTCGCCAACACGCTCGGTGCCCTGGCACAGGGATTGAGCGGTCGCGGTGAGAAGCTGGGACGGACGGTCGACGACCTCGAACGGATCTTCCGCGAGGTGAACGTCGAACTGCCCACCCTGCAGGAGGATCTGCGCGGACTCGCCGACTTCTCACAGACCTACTCCGAGGCCGCACCCGATCTCGTCGAGGCGCTGAACAACCTGCGCACGACGGGCGGCACGGTCGTCGAACAGCAGAACCAGATCCGCACCCTGCTCGCGAGCGCGACGGGAGCGTCGTCGCAGACGGCCGATTTCATCGAGCAGAACTCCCGCTCGATCATCACCCTGTCCGCCGATTCGAAGGAAGCGTTGCAGATCCTCGCACGGTACTCGCCGTCCTTCCCGTGCACCTTCGAAGAATTCGCCGCTGCGAAGCCGGCTGCTGTCGACCTGCTCGGCGTGGACGACCCCTACCCGGGAGTGCGCGCGAACATCCAGTTCACCAATCCCAAGGGTCGCTACCTGCCGAACCAGGACGAGCCACGACTCCTCGACGATCGCGGACCGGCCTGTTACGGCGACGTCACCGCGCCCGGCCGCAAGTTCCCGCAGTATCCGGGCGGCTCGATCAACGACGGTTCCTACCAGGTCCCGTCGCGTAATCCCGGCCCGGCGACCGTCGACTTCTTCCCTGCTCCGGAAGGATCCGGCGTGCCCGACGCGGTCGGCGACATCATCGGCACCTCGAACAATGACGCGACTCCGGTCTCGTACGCCGGTTCGCGTATGGAACAGGACACGCTCGACGTGATCTACGGACAGGCCACCGGCGTCGAACCCCAGGACGTACCGTCCTGGACCACCCGGCTCGGGGCTCCGGCGATCCGCGGTACGGAGGTGAGCTTCCAGTGAGAGGCCTGGCAGCACCCCTGATCAAACTCGTCGTGTTCGCTGTCGTCACCGTCCTCGCGACCGGTGTTCTCGCCGCGACCATCGCGAGTGTCGGAGGTGGTGGCGGAACGAAGTTCCACGCGATCTTCTCCGACGTCACCTCGCTCAACCCGGGCGACGACATCCGGATCGCGGGTGTCCGTGTGGGGCAGGTCGAGGAGATCTCGGTCTTCGACGAACGGCAGGCGCGGGTCACCTTCTCGCTCGAGGAGCGCGACTGGCTCCCGGCCGGTGCCACCGCGACCATCCGGTTCCGCAATCTCGTCGGCCAGCGGTACGTCGCCCTCGCTCAGGGCGAGGGCCGGCAGGGCGAGAAGATCACCGGCGGCGCGACGATCCCGATCGAACGCACCAAACCGGCGGTGAATCTCACGACGCTCTTCGACGGCTTCCGGCCGTTGTTCCAGACCCTGAGCGCCGACGACGTCAACAAGCTCTCGTTCCAGATCGTCCAGGTGTTCCAGGGCGAGGCGGGCACCGTCGATGACCTGGTCCGCAGCACCGCGTCGCTGACGAACACCATCGCCGACAAGGATCGGGTGATCGGTGCGGTGATCGACAATCTCAACACCGTCCTCGCCACGATCGACCAGCGCGACGAGCAGCTCGATTCGCTGCTGGTCAACACGCAGGCACTGGTCAGCGGCCTGTCGGCCGACCGGGCCACTGTGGGCTCGGCGGTGCAGTCGATGGCCGGGCTGACGGACGCGGTATCCGACGTGCTCGAACCCACCCGCCCGTCGATCGCGCAGTCGATCACGGCCCTCGATCAGGTGGCCTCGAACCTCAACGCGAATCGCGGCGAGCTCGACCGTGTCCTCGAGACGCTGCCGGTGAAGCTCGACAAGCTCGCACGCGTCGCCAGTTACGGCTCGTGGTTCCAGTTCTATCTGTGCGGTATCGACGTCATCGCAGGGCCCGGCTCGGTTCCGTACCTCAATCTGCCGACGGGGTTGCCGACCGTGAATCAACCCATCTACACGAATGCGGCCAAGCGTTGCTCGCAGGACGGGATGCAGGAGTTGCAGGGACGATGAGCACACGTCGTAGTCCGGCCGCCGCCGGTGCCCTGGGCATCGTCGTGGTGCTGCTGGGGACACTGTCCGCCTTCTTCCTCGACGAACTACCCATCATCGGGGCAGGCGCGACCTACAAGGCCGAGTTCAGCGAGGCCGCGGGCCTCAAACCCACCAACGAGGTGCGCATCGCCGGCGTGAAGGTCGGCAAGGTCACCGGCGTCGACCTCGAAGGCGACCGGGTGATCGTCTCGTTCAAGGTCCAGGACGCGTGGGTCGGGAACGACACGTCCGCCTCGATCCAGATCAAGACCATCCTCGGGCAGAAATATCTCGCACTCGACCCGCGGGGCACGGAGGTGCTCGACCCCGATCACCGGATCCCGCTCGACCGGACGGTCGCGCCGTACGACGTGATCGAGGCGTTCTCGTCGGCGGCCACGACCCTCGGTGAGATCGACTCGGAACAGCTGGCGACCGGCTTCGAGACCCTGTCGGAGGCGTTCTCGGAGACACCCGACGACATCCGGGCTTCGATCGACGGCATCAGCCGCCTGTCCGAGACGGTCTCGAGCCGCGATCAGGAGTTGAAGAGGCTGCTCGACGCGACCGGCAACGTGTCGAAGGTGCTCGCCGACCGCAATGCCGAGTTCAACCGGCTGCTCTCCGACGGTGCCCTGCTCGTCGAGGAACTCAACAACCGTCAGCAGGCGATCTCGCAGTTGCTCGACGGCACCAGGAGACTGTCGGCCGAACTGTCGGGACTCGTCGAGGAGAACCGCGAGACCATCGGTCCCGCCCTGCAGCAACTCCGCGGTGTCGTCGACGTCCTCCAGGAGAACAACGACAACCTCGATCGGGCGATGCAACTGTACGAACCGTTCGTCCGCGTCTACACCAACGTCGTCGGCAACGGCCGGTGGTTCGACCAGGTCATCGTGAACCTCACGCCGCCCGGCCTGCCCGAGATCCCCGGTTACCGCGAGCCCGGTCGCCGTCTGGAAGGGGGCAACTGATGGCACACGCCGAGAACGGCGAGTCCCGCGGCAATCGCGGGCGCATCGCGCTGATCGCAGCCGTCGTCGCGGGCGTGGTGGCCCTGGCCGGAGCGGGGTGGTGGATGTTCACCCGGCTGGGCACCACCGAGATCACTGCCTATTTCGACAAGGCCGTGGGCATCTACGAGGGCTCCGACGTCCGGGTGCTGGGCGTCGAGGTGGGGAAGGTGACGTCCGTGGAGCCGCAGGGCGACCTCGTGAAGGTCGGGCTGCGGGTCGATCGCGGGGTCGACATTCCCGCCGACGCGCGTGCCGTGCAGATCACGCCGTCCGTCGTCGCCGACCGCTACGTGCAGCTCACCCCTGCTTACACCGGTGGCGACACGATGAGCAGCGGCGCGGTGATCGATCGCGACCGCACCGCCACCCCGGTGGAGGTCGATGCGCTCTATGCGAGCATCGACGAACTGTCGCGCGCGCTCGGCCCGAACGGGGCGAACCGCGAAGGCGCACTCACCGACTTCGTGGAGGTCGGGGCGCAGAATCTTGCCGGCAACGGCGAGGCGCTCGGCCAGAGCATCGAGAACCTGTCGGCTGCTGCGCGCACGCTCGACCAGTCGCGCGACGATCTCTACGGGACGATCGAGAACCTGCAGATCTTCGTCAGTGCCCTCGCGGCCAACGACGAGCAGGTTCGCCAGTTCAACGCCCAGCTCGCCGATCTGTCGGGTTTCCTGGCGGGGGAGCGGCAGAATCTCGGCGAGGCCCTGAACACCCTGTCGGTCACGCTCGGCGACGTTGCGACGTTCGTGCGCGACAACCAGGCTGCTGTGAAGGATAATGTCGACGCGCTCGTGCCGATCACGGAGACCTTGGCGAACCGCCGCCAGGAACTCGTGGATTCGCTGACGCTGCTCCCGCTGGCGGTGAGCAACCTCGTCAACTCGTACGACGCCGAAGCGGGCGCGCTCGCCTCACGGCTGGTGCTGCCCGACCTGCAGGATCCCGCGGGAGCGGTCTGCAAGCTCATCGACCTGGGGAAGCTCGTGCCCGGAGACCCACGTTTCGAGCAGCTCGGCCGGCAGATGCAGCCGTTGATCGACCGTTGCCGCGATGTCGCGACGCAGATCACCGAGGACCAGCGGTCCCCGGATCTGATCCTGCCGTTCGGGATCCTCAGCGGTGAGAACATTCAGCGGCAGGTCACTCCGGGCACGGTGCCCGGCGTGGTCTCGCCCCGTTTCGACCTCCAGGGAGAAGATCGGTGAGCGGCGCGAAGAGCGCGGGTCGCGCAACGGCATTCGGCGCGGCCGCGTGCGTGGTCGCGGTGACGGTCACGGGGTGCGGGGGGTTGTCCGACATCCCGCTGCCCGGCGGCGCCGATGTGGGCAGCGACCCGATCCGTCTGTCGATCCAGTTCGACGATGTGCTCGACCTGGTTCCGCAGTCGAGTGTGAAGGTCGACGGCGTTCCGGTGGGGCGCGTCGAATCCATCTCGGTCGCATCCGATTTCGGATGGACCGCCGATGTCGGCATCGTGCTCGACTCGAGCGTCGACCTTCCGGCGAACGCCTTCGCGACCGTCGAACAATCGAGCCTGCTCGGCGAGAAGTTCGTTCAGCTCACCCCGCCGGAGGACGAGCCCCCCACCGGCCGGCTCGCCGACGGCGACGTGATCCCGCTCGAGCGGACTCGGCACGCGACCGAACTCGAACCGGTGCTCGGCGCGCTGTCACTGCTGCTCAACGGTGGCGGTGTGGGTCAGCTCGCGCCGATCGTCAGCGAGCTGTCGACGGCCTTCGACGGGCGCGAAGGCACCACCCGCAGCCTCATCGAGCAGGCCGAAACGCTCATCACCGGCCTCGAGCAGCAGCGCGACGACATCACGCGGGCACTGGACGGTCTCGACGAGCTGACGGTGCGGGTCGCGGATCAGAACGAGAAGATCGCCGCGGTACTCGACGAGCTGCCGGTCGCGACCGAGGTGCTCGAACAGCAGCGGCCCCAGCTCACCCAGTTGCTCGGTCAGCTCGACCGGCTCGGCACCGCGGGTGTCGACGTTCTCGATCGGTCCAAGGAGGATCTGATCGCCGATCTGCTCGCGCTGCGGCCGACTCTCCAGCAACTCGCGGCCTCGGGCGACGACCTCGTCGAGGCACTCGCCTTCGTGCCCACGGTGCCGTTCCCGGACGGCGTCGAGAAGGTCGCGCTGGGCAGCTCGGTGAACCTCTTCCTGCTGGTCGACCTGCAGATCGGCGATGCACTGGCCGCGCTCGGCGTGGGCCAGGGCGAACCGGTCTACCGTGAGCCCGCCTTCGGCAACCCGAAGCCGCTGGTCGATCCGTCCAACCCGTATTACGGCGGCAACGGCCCGGCACCCGGCTGGCCGACGGTGTCGTTGTTGCCGGTGCTTCCCACCCCGAGGCTGCCGGGCGGTCTGAGACTGCCCGAGGGCGTGTCGCTGCCCGACGGAATCGAGATCCCCGGGGTCACCGAAGCGGGCGCCGACACGAATACCGAAGGTGACGAGGCCCCGCCGCCGGGGCCGCTGGACGGTGTGCTGAATCAGCTCGGATTCGGGGGTGGGCAGTGAGATCGCGCCTGGTGAAAGTGCAGCTCGCGCTGTTCGTGATCATCGCGCTGCTCGGCGTCGTGTTCGTCGGCGCCCGGTACGTGCGTCTCGACAACCTGATGGGATTCGGCCAGTACTCCGTCGACGCGCGGTTCCCGAGCGCCGGCGGTGTCTTCCCGAACGCCGAGGTCACCTACCGCGGCGTGCCGGTGGGCCGGGTCGGGCCGCTCACGCTCACGGACGACGGCATCAACGTCGAGCTGCGGCTGGACAACGGCGGCCCGCAGATCCCCGCGTCGGCGCGGCCGGTGGTGGCCAACCGGTCGGCGATCGGCGAACAGTACGTCGATCTGCAGCCGCCGAACGACGAGGGCCCGTATCTCACGGACGGGTCGGTGATCGTGGGCACCGAGGAGGATCTGCCCACGCCGGTCGAGGATCTGCTCGTGAGCACGAACGACCTCGTGCGCTCGGTTCCGCTCGAACCGCTGCGCACGGTCGTCACCGAACTCGGAGCGGCCTTCGACGGCCGAGGCGACGACCTGCAGGTGCTCATCGACGCGCTTGCCGGTCTCAGCGAGAAGGGGTCGGAATATCTGCCGCAGACGGTCACCTTGATCCGCGACAGCCTCACGGTGCTGAACACGCAGTCCGACCAGTCGTCGGCGATCCGGCAGTTCAGCTCGGACCTGGATCTGGTGACCGCTCAGCTCCGCGACAGCGATCCCGATCTGCGGCGGCTCATCGAGACCGGCACCGACGCGAGCGATCAGCTCTCGCAGTTGATCGAGGGTTCCGGTCCGGGTCTGACGGCCGATCTCGCCAACCTCGCCGCAGTGGCGGAGACGGCCGCACCGCAAGCGACCGCCCTGCAGCCGCTGTTGGCGTTCCTGCCTGCGGTCGCAGCCAGTGCCGGTACGGTCGCTCCGGGCGACGGCGCGGTGCGGCAAGGCATCGTGCTCGAGACCAACAATCCACCTTCGTGCACCATCGGGTACGAGGGGACGCAGGAGATCCTCGCGCAGATGCGCGCGCAGGATCCGAACTTCGACGACACCCAGCAGGATTTCCCGCTCGACACGAACGCGTCGTGCGAGGTACCCCAGGGCAGTGTCACCGGCGTGCGGAGCGCGAACCGCATCGTCTTCGCCGATCCGAACACGATCCAGCCCTGGGATTTCACACCGAAGAAGGACCCGGACAAGCTCAACCTGAATCCGATCGCGACGCAGCTCGCGCCGTTGCTCGGAGTCACCCCGAAGTGAGCAGTAAGTAGGTTTGTGGAGTGAGTGCACCAAGATCCTCCGACGCTCCGCCCGCCCCGCCCCCGTCTGCCGACGACCTGTCGCCGGCGGATGCGCGAGGTGCGGGCGGAGCACGCAGAGCAGCTCTCGCGGCTGTCTCCGTGCTCGCCGCCGTCGCCCTCGGGGCAGCGGTGTGGTTCGGGTACGGCTGGGGGCACGCGCTCCTGGTGGATCGGGCGGCGGCCGAGACGCGCGATGCCGCGTTGTCGGGAGCGATGCAGGCCGCCGTCAATCTGAACAGTGTCGACGCCGACGCTGTCGATGTGTCCCTCGAGAACATGCGGTCGTCGATCACCGGCGACGCCCTGCGCAACGATCTGGCAGCGACCGAGGAGGACATCCGGGCGCGGGTCGCGGAGACCGGCACGAGCATGTCGGCGGAGGTGCTGTTCGGCACGCTCACCGAGCTCAACACCGACGACGATCTCGGAAAAGCGCTGGTGGTGCTCGCGGTGCGCACCGAGACCCCCGAGTACTTCGTGACGAACAAGGTCCCGGTGCTCGTGTCGTTGCGCAAGGACGGCGATGTGTGGAAGGCCGAGACGATCGAACCGCTCGCATCGGCCGAGATGGAGTCAGGACCGGCACCCGGTGCGACGCCCTCGGCTCCCGCTCCGGTCCCCGGCGCGGAGACCGCACCCGAGGGAGAGGCCGGCCCGTGATGTTCGGCAAGTCGACGAAGGAGAACGTGTAGTGCCCCCGCAGCGACGGAAGTCCGGCCCGAGCGGACCCCCGCGCCGCCGGCCGAAGGTCGCCGGATCGTCCCGGCCACCCCGGATGACACCCGCCGACGACGAGCGCTCGGACGCCCCGGACCGGTCGATCGTGTCTTCGGACGCGGCGTCCTCGTCGCCCGAACCGGTCCGGCCCGCCGAGGTGAACCTGAAGAAGCCGGCGAAGACGGTTCCCCGGACCGAGAGCGAGGTCAGGGCGGAGACCGGGACTTCCGCGATCCCGCGCGAGCCGGCGAACTCACCCGATCGTCCCGCAGGCGACACCGGGGACATCGACGCGCCGCAGGGCGGGTCCGGTGGGTGGCGGCCGGTGGTCGTCGTCGGTGCAGTGGCGGTCGTGCTCGCCGCGGTCGCCGCGGTCGCCGCCTTCCGTCCCGGTGCCGAGGTCTCCAACGCGGCGTGGGTCGACACCGCGGCCACGCAGGAGGTCACCGAGGCCGCGAAGGTCGCGATCGAGACGATGCACGGCTACGACTATCGAACGATCGACGAGGACTTCGCGCAGATCCGGGAGTTGTTGACCCCGGAGCGGCTCGAGGAGTTCGACTCGACTGCCGACGTCACCAAGAAGGCCGCGGTCGACACCCGCACCGTCACCGAGGTGATGGTCGAGCACATCGGCGCGACGATGCTCGACGACACCCACGCGGAGGTGGCTGCGTACATCAACGTGAGTGCCACCGGCGACGGCATCGCCCAGGGGAGCGCGGCCGCGCCGCTGCTGGTGAGGATGGAGAAGTCGGACGGACGATGGCTGGTCTCGGAGATCCGCGACCGGTGATGACGACGGCGGACCACCGTCGTCGGGGGCGGTCTCTCCGGTCGCGACGCGCGGATCGTTCCGGATACTCGGTCTTGACGCGGGCGACGCGAGCGGTCACTCTATCGGTACGCCTGTTCGACTGAAGGCTTCCTCGTGAGCCGCTCGCGGTCGTTTGCCAGGCTTCTTTCAGGCACCCCTGTGGACATTACACCTACTCAGGTGTAGGTTGGTTGTTTGCGCTGGCTGCCTCCTGTTCACCTTCTGATCGCCGAGTCGGAATTCGCCTGTTCGGGCGAGTCCGTCCCGGTGTGTCGGTGGGGTTTCCGATCGGGTTGCGACCAGCGACAACGCCCCACATGAAGAAGCAGGTACAGCGGCGGTCGCACCGGTTGGAGCGGCCCGCATGAGGTGCTGGAAGGACGCATCTTGGCAGTCTCTAGCCAGACCAAGGCAGTAGCCGGAATCCCCGGAGCCCCGACGAGGGTGTCGTTCGCGAAGATTCGCGAACCCCTCGAAGTTCCCGGGCTCCTCGATCTACAGACCGATTCGTTCGAATGGTTGATCGGCTCGGAGCGCTGGCGCGCGAAGGCTGCCGAGCGCGGCGACGGTCACGTCGTCGGTGGCCTGGAAGAAATCCTCGACGAGCTCTCGCCCATCGAGGACTTCTCGGGTTCGATGTCCCTGTCCTTCTCCGATCCGCGCTTCGACGAGGTCAAGGCCTCCGTCGAGGAGTGCAAGGACAAGGACATGACGTACGCGGCTCCGCTGTTCGTCACCGCCGAGTTCATCAACAACAACACCGGTGAGATCAAGAGCCAGACGGTCTTCATGGGTGATTTCCCGATGATGACCGACAAGGGCACCTTCATCATCAACGGCACCGAGCGTGTCGTGGTGTCGCAGCTCGTGCGTTCGCCCGGTGTGTATTTCGACAAGAACGTCGACAAGAGCACCGAGAAGGACCTGCACAGCGTCAAGGTCATCCCGGGCCGGGGTGCCTGGCTCGAGTTCGACGTCGACAAGCGCGACACCGTCGGTGTGCGTATCGACCGCAAGCGTCGTCAGCCGGTCACCGTGCTGCTCAAGGCGCTGGGCTGGTCCACCGAGCAGATCGTCGAGCGTTTCGGGTTCTCCGAGATCATGATGTCGACGCTCGAGAAGGACAACACGGCGGGCACCGACGAGGCGCTCCTCGACATCTACCGCAAGCTCCGTCCGGGCGAGCCGCCGACCAAGGAGAGCGCGCAGACCCTGCTGGAGAACCTCTTCTTCAAGGACAAGCGCTACGACCTGGCGCGCGTGGGCCGTTACAAGATCAACAAGAAGCTCGGCCTGAACACGGGCCAGCCGATCGAGGCGTCCACCCTCACCGAGGAAGACATCGTCGCCACGATCGAGTACCTCGTGCGCCTGCACGCGGGCGAGAACAAGATGACCGTCCCCGGCGGCGTCGAGGTTCCCGTCGAGGTCGACGACATCGACCACTTCGGCAACCGTCGTCTGCGCACGGTCGGCGAGCTCATCCAGAACCAGATCCGCGTGGGCCTGTCCCGCATGGAGCGCGTGGTCCGTGAGCGCATGACCACCCAGGACGTCGAGGCGATCACGCCGCAGACCCTGATCAACATCCGTCCGGTCGTGGCCGCGATCAAGGAGTTCTTCGGAACCTCCCAGCTGTCGCAGTTCATGGACCAGAACAACCCGCTCTCGGGCCTGACCCACAAGCGTCGCCTGTCGGCGCTGGGCCCCGGCGGTCTGTCGCGTGAGCGCGCCGGCCTCGAGGTCCGCGACGTCCACCCGTCCCACTACGGCCGCATGTGCCCGATCGAGACCCCGGAAGGCCCGAACATCGGCCTGATCGGCTCGCTGTCGGTGTACGCGCGGGTCAACCCGTTCGGTTTCATCGAGACGCCCTACCGCAGGGTCGTCGACGGTGTCGTAACCGACGAGGTCGAGTACCTCACCGCCGACGAGGAGGACCGCTACCTCATCGCGCAGGCCAACTCGCCGATCGGTTCCGACAGCCGCTTCGCGGACGAGCGTGTGCTCGTCCGTAAGAAGGGCGCCGAGATCGAGTACGTCTCCGCCGACCAGGTCGAGTACATGGACGTCTCCCCGCGCCAGATGGTGTCGGTCGCGACCGCCATGATCCCGTTCCTCGAGCACGACGACGCCAACCGTGCCCTCATGGGCGCGAACATGCAGCGTCAGGCCGTGCCGCTGGTGCGCAGCGAGTCGCCGATCGTCGGTACGGGCATGGAGCTGCGTGCCGCCGTCGACGCCGGCGACGTCATCGTCACCGAGAAGAGCGGCGTGATCGAAGAGGTCTCCGCCGACTTCATCACCGTGATGGCCGACGACGGAACCCGCAAGACCTACCGTCTGCGCAAGTTCGACCGTTCGAACCAGGGCACCTGCTCGAACCAGCGTCCGATCGTGGACGAGGGACAGCGCGTCGAGTCCGGCCAGGTCCTCGCCGACGGCCCCTGCACCGAGAACGGTGAGATGGCGCTCGGCAAGAACCTGCTCGTGGCGATCATGCCGTGGGAGGGCCACAACTACGAGGACGCGATCATCCTGTCGCAGCGCCTCGTGGAGGAGGACGTGCTCACCTCGATCCACATCGAGGAGCACGAGATCGATGCCCGCGACACCAAGCTCGGTGCCGAGGAGATCACCCGCGACATCCCGAACGTCTCCGACGAGGTCCTCGCCGATCTCGACGAGCGCGGCATCGTCCGCATCGGTGCCGAGGTCCGCGACGGCGACATCCTCGTCGGCAAGGTCACGCCGAAGGGCGAGACCGAGCTGACCCCCGAGGAGCGCCTGCTCCGTGCGATCTTCGGTGAGAAGGCGCGCGAGGTCCGCGACACCTCGCTGAAGGTGCCCCACGGCGAGAACGGCAAGGTCATCGGCGTGCGCGTGTTCTCGCGCGAGGACGACGACGATCTGCCTCCGGGCGTCAACGAGCTCGTCCGCGTGTACGTGGCGCAGAAGCGCAAGATCCAGGACGGCGACAAGCTCGCCGGCCGCCACGGCAACAAGGGCGTCATCGGCAAGATCCTCCCGCAGGAGGACATGCCGTTCCTGCCCGACGGCACCCCGGTCGACATCATCCTGAACACCCACGGTGTTCCGCGTCGTATGAACATCGGTCAGGTGCTCGAGACGCACCTCGGCTGGATCGGCAAGGCCGGCTGGCAGATCCAGGTGGCCGGCGACGGCAGCCGTCCCGAGTGGGCGCAGAACCTCTCCGAGGAGATGCTCGCCGCCGAGCCCGACACCAACATCGCCACCCCGGTGTTCGACGGTGCCCGCGAGGAGGAGCTGACGGGTCTGCTGTCCTCGACGCTGCCGAACCGCGACGGCGAGGTCATGGTCGGTCCCGACGGCAAGGCGACGCTGTTCGACGGTCGCTCCGGCGAGCCGTTCCCGTACCCGGTGTCGGTCGGCTACATGTACATCATCAAGCTGCACCACCTGGTCGACGACAAGATCCACGCGCGTTCGACCGGCCCGTACTCGATGATCACGCAGCAGCCGCTCGGTGGTAAGGCGCAGTTCGGTGGTCAGCGCTTCGGTGAGATGGAGTGCTGGGCGATGCAGGCCTACGGTGCCGCTTACACGCTCCAGGAGCTGCTCACGATCAAGTCCGACGACGTGGTCGGCCGCGTGAAGGTCTACGAGGCCATCGTCAAGGGCGAGAACATCCCCGAGCCGGGTATCCCCGAGTCGTTCAAGGTGCTCCTCAAGGAACTCCAGTCGCTGTGCCTGAACGTGGAGGTGCTCTCCAGCGACGGCGCGGCCATCGCGATGGCCGACGGCGACGACGAGGACCTCGAGCGGGCGGCCGCCAACCTGGGCATCAACCTTTCCCGCAACGAGTCGGCCACGGTCGACGACCTCGCGAACTAGGAGCCGACCCGATGCGGTACGCCGAACCGGTCTTTCGGAGGCGTACCGCGTCGGGTCCCGGCAGCGATAGCGACAACTAGCAGCAACACAACCCGCACAGGGGAAAGGAAGTTACGTGCTCGACGTCAACTTCTTCGATGAACTCCGGATCGGCCTGGCCACCGCCGAGGACATCCGTAACTGGTCGTACGGCGAGGTCAAGAAGCCCGAGACCATCAACTACCGCACGCTCAAGCCCGAGAAGGACGGCTTGTTCTGCGAGAAGATCTTCGGTCCCACCCGGGACTGGGAGTGCTACTGCGGCAAGTACAAGCGTGTCCGCTTCAAGGGCATCATCTGCGAGCGCTGCGGCGTCGAGGTGACCCGCGCCAAGGTCCGCCGCGAGCGCATGGGTCACATCGAGCTCGCCGCTCCGGTGACCCACATCTGGTACTTCAAGGGTGTGCCGAGCCGTCTCGGCTACCTGCTCGACCTCGCGCCGAAGGATCTCGAGAAGATCATCTACTTCGCCGCGTACGTCATCACGTCCGTCGACGACGAGCTGCGCCACAACGAGCTCTCCACTCTCGAAGCCGAGATGGAGGTCGAGAAGAAGTCGGTCGCCGATCAGCGCGACGCCGACCTCGAGGCCCGGGCGCAGAAGCTCGAAGCCGACCTCGCCGAACTCGAGGCCGAGGGCGCCAAGTCCGACGTCCGCCGCAAGGTCAAGGACGGCGGCGAGCGCGAGATGCGTCAGCTCCGCGACCGCGCGCAGCGCGAGCTCGACCGTCTCGACGAGATCTGGACGACCTTCACGAAGCTGAAGCCGAAGGATCTGATCGTCGACGAGATGATCTACCGCGAGCTCCAGGACCGTTACGGCGAGTACTTCACCGGCGCCATGGGTGCCGAGGCGATCCAGAAGCTCATCGAGAACTTCGACATCGACGCCGAGGCCGAGTCGCTGCGCGAGACCATCCGCAGCGGCAAGGGCCAGAAGAAGCTGCGTGCTCTCAAGCGCCTGAAGGTCGTGGCGGCGTTCCAGCAGTCCGGCAACTCGCCCATGGGCATGGTGCTCGACGCCGTGCCGGTGATCCCGCCGGAACTGCGTCCGATGGTGCAGCTCGACGGTGGCCGCTTCGCGACCTCCGACCTCAACGACCTGTACCGCCGCGTCATCAACCGCAACAACCGCCTCAAGCGACTGATCGACCTCGGCGCTCCCGAGATCATCGTCAACAACGAGAAGCGGATGCTGCAGGAGTCGGTCGACGCCCTGTTCGACAACGGCCGTCGTGGCCGGCCGGTCACCGGTCCCGGTAACCGTCCGCTGAAGTCGCTGTCCGATCTGCTCAAGGGCAAGCAGGGTCGCTTCCGTCAGAACCTGCTCGGCAAGCGCGTCGACTACTCGGGCCGCTCGGTCATCGTCGTCGGTCCGCAGCTCAAGCTGCACCAGTGCGGTCTGCCGAAGCTCATGGCGCTCGAGCTGTTCAAGCCGTTCGTGATGAAGCGTCTCGTCGACCTCAACCATGCGCAGAACATCAAGTCCGCGAAGCGCATGGTCGAGCGTCAGCGCCCGCAGGTGTGGGACGTCCTCGAAGAGGTCATCAACGAGCACCCGGTTCTGCTGAACCGTGCTCCCACCCTGCACCGCCTCGGTATCCAGGCGTTCGAGCCGCAGCTCGTCGAGGGCAAGGCGATCCAGCTGCACCCCCTCGTGTGTGAGGCCTTCAACGCCGACTTCGACGGCGACCAGATGGCCGTGCACCTCCCGCTGTCGGCGGAGGCGCAGGCCGAGGCCCGCATCCTGATGCTGTCGTCGAACAACATCCTGTCGCCGGCATCGGGCCGCCCGCTCGCCATGCCGCGTCTGGACATGGTGACGGGTCTGTTCCACCTGACCCGTCTGGTCGAGGACGCCCCCGGTGCCTACACGGCCGCGACCGCCGACGAGCCCGAGCAGGGCGTCTACTCGTCGCCGGCCGAGGCCCAGATGGCCGTCGACCGCGGTGTGCTGTCGGTCCAGGCTCCGATCAAGGTGCGTCTGACCCAGCTGCGTCCGCCGCGCGACGTCGAGAACGAGCTGTTCCCGGAGGGCTGGAAGTACGGTGAGCCGTGGACCGCGCAGACCACCCTCGGTCGCGTGCTGTTCAACGAGCTGCTGCCGACGAACTACGCGTTCGTCAACGACATCATGCCGAAGAAGCGCCAGGCCGCGATCATCAACGACCTGGCCGAGCGGTACCCGATGATCGTCGTCGCGCAGACCGTCGACAAGCTCAAGGACGCCGGCTTCTACTGGGCCACGCGTTCGGGTGTCACCATCTCGATGGCGGACGTGCTCGTTCCGCCGGAGAAGAAGGACATCCTCGAGCGGTACGAGACCCAGGCCGATGCCATCCAGCGGCAGTACGACCGAGGCAAGCTCTCGGAGGACGAGCGTCGCGATTCGCTCGTCAAGCTGTGGCAGGAAGCGACCGAAGAGGTCGGTCAGGTCATGGAGGCGCACTACCCGGACGACAACCCGATCCCCACGATCGTCAAGTCCGGCGCTGCGGGCAACATGACCCAGATCCGCTCGCTGGCAGGCATGAAGGGTCTGGTGACGAACCCGAAGGGCGAGTTCATCCCGCGCCCGATCAAGTCCTCCTTCCGTGAGGGCCTGACCGTCGCCGAGTACTTCATCAACACGCACGGCGCGCGTAAGGGTCTGGCCGATACCGCTCTGCGTACCGCCGACTCGGGTTACCTGACCCGTCGTCTGGTGGACGTCTCGCAGGACGTCATCGTCCGCGAGGTCGACTGCGGCACGCCGCGCGGCATCGAGATGACCATCGCCGAGCTCGCCCGCGACGCGACCGGTCAGCCGACCGGCGAGCTCGTGCGCGACGCTCACATCGAGACCAGCACCTACGCCCGTACGCTGGCGACGGACGCGGTCGACGCGAACGGCAACGTCGTCGTCGAGCGTGGTTCCGACCTCGGCGACCCGGCGATCGAGGCGCTGCTCGAGGCCGGCATCCAGAAGGTCAAGGTCCGCTCGGTCCTGACCTGCGACACCGGCACCGGCGTGTGCGCGACCTGCTACGGCCGTTCGATGGCGACGGGCAAGCTCGTCGACATCGGCGAGGCCGTCGGTATCGTCGCAGCCCAGTCGATCGGTGAGCCCGGTACGCAGCTGACGATGCGTACCTTCCACCAGGGTGGCGTCGGTGAGGACATCACCGGTGGTCTGCCGCGTGTCCAGGAGCTGTTCGAGGCCCGCGTCCCGAAGGGCAAGGCCCCGATCGCCGACGTCTCCGGCCGTATCCGTCTCGAGGACGACGATCGCTTCTACAAGATCACGATCGTCCCCGACGACGGTGGCGAGGAGGTCGTGTACGACAAGCTGTCCAAGCGTCAGCGTCTGCACGTCATCCGCAAGGCCGACGGCACCGAGGGCGTTCTCTCGGACGGCGACCACGTGGAGGTCGGTCAGCAGCTGCTCGAGGGCTCTGCCGATCCGCACGAGGTGCTGCGCGTGATGGGCCCGCGTCAGGTTCAGGTCCACCTGGTCCACGAGGTCCAGGAGGTCTACAGGAGCCAGGGCGTGTCGATCCACGACAAGCACATCGAGGTCATCGTGCGCCAGATGCTGCGTCGCGTGACGATCATCGATTCGGGCTCGACGGAGTTCCTGCCCGGTTCGCTCGTCGAGCGCAGCGAGTTCGAGGCTGCAAACCGTCGTGTGGTCCAGGAGGGTGGCGAGCCGGCTGCCGGCCGTCCGGTCCTCATGGGCATCACGAAGGCCTCGCTGGCCACCGACTCGTGGCTGTCGGCGGCGTCCTTCCAGGAGACCACTCGAGTGCTGACCGATGCGGCGATCAACTGCCGCTCGGACAAGCTGATCGGTCTCAAGGAGAACGTGATCATCGGCAAGCTGATCCCCGCCGGTACCGGTATCAACAAGTACCGGAACATCGAGGTCCAGCCGACCGAGGAGGCCCGCGCGGCCGCGTACGCCATCCCGGCGTACGACGACCAGTACTACTCGCCGGACGGCTTCGGCCAGAACACCGGTGCTGCAGTGCCGCTGGACGATTACGGTTACTCCAACGACTACCGGTAGTTCGCTGCCGTAGTAGACGACGAAGGTCCCGCCCTCTTCTCTTCGGGGGCGGGACCTTCGTCGTTTCTTCTCGGCGCGTGCATCGCGCGGTGTTCCCGGGGCCGTCGGCCCGGATACGGGAAACGGTGAGGACGTGCCTGTACGGCGTGCCGACGGCGTCAGCGCGGAATGTGGAAGTCCACGAGTTCGGCCTTGCCACGCGACAATTCGGCCCACGACCCGCTGACGGTGAGTACCGCGATCGCGGAGGTGGGGAACTTCTCGGTGACCTGATGGGCGGCGTCGGTGCCGTGATCGGTGATCAGCCCGAGGACGGTGGCGGACAGCGTCGGCTCGTGCCCGACGACCAGCAGGGTGTGCACGTCGTCGGCCGTTCGCCGGATCTCGGTGACCAGGGTCTTCGGATCGGCGTGATACAGGCTGTCGCGGAACTCCACGGGAGCCTCCACCGCTGCCTCGGTGAGTGTCTTGCGCGTACGGGTCGCGGTGGAGCACAGCACGGCGTCGACCTCGGGCAGGTTCGCCCGGATCCAGCGACCGGCGAGTCCGGCCTCGCGGCGTCCGCGGGGGGAGAGGGGACGCTCGTGATCGTCCACATCGTCCGGGTACGCGGACTTGCCGTGGCGCAGCAAGATCAGGGTACGGGTCATGGAGTCCACCGTAGAGCGTCCGGATTCCGGCCGATCCACGCGACCGCGCGAGTGTGATCCGCGACCGTGAACCACACCGTCAGCCCGTCCTCCTGCAGGGTCGTCCGCAGGGTGAGGGTCTCGCCGGCGGCCACGGGACGCAGATGCTCGATGACAGCACGGTACGGTGCCTCCGGGATCTCGGGCCGCAGAGTCAGGACCTCCTCGACGCCGTGCCAGTAGACGGCGTTGTTGACGTGCCCGAACGGGTCGAGATCGGTGGCGCGCAGCGGAAAGCCGCGTTCGTCGTCCACCGCGTCGGGTGCGCGGTCGGGCAGCCATGCCTTCCACTTCAGGCGCGTGTCCTGCGCGTAGCGGGACATGTGCTCGAACAGGCTGTCGCTGATCCGGGTGGGTGCGCCGGTGGTGGAGCCGATGTCGATCCAGAACGCCGCGGTCTCGACCAGCGGACCGCCGGGCATGTCGCCGGGATCGTCGAGTCGGACCCGCACGTTCGCCCACCGCGTCGACAGCGCGTCGCACCAGCGGCGCAACCGGAGTGTCCGGCCGTATTCGGCGGGGCGGTGCACGTCGACGACCGTGCGCCGGACGATCCACAGCGGGTCGGTGGCGGCTGCCCCCACGGCGGCGAGATTGTCGGTACCGATGTCCTGGAGATAACGGGCGATGCCGTCGAGCCGGAGTCGTCTGCCGGTGTCGACGTCGCCGGTACGGACGGTGCGCTCGGTGGAGTAGGGATCCGCGCCGTCCGGTAGTGGCGTCAGCGGCAGGGTCCGAGGCAGATCGGTGGTCGGTGTCGACGTGGCCATGTGGTCCCCCCGGGTCGGATGTCCGATCGTGCGATTCTCGCAGTTTCGCCGGGCGGTCGCAGGTTCTCTTGCGAACGTGCGGTGACTCCCGCTACAGTCGTGTTAACTGTTACGCACCGTTACATGAACTTCGCGGACGCTCCGCCCGGCTGGCGAGGACCCCCATGGCCTACGTGATCACCCAGACCTGCTGCAACGACGCGAGCTGCGTCGCGGTCTGCCCCGTGAACTGCATCCATCCCTCACCGGACGAGCCCGAGTTCGCCACCGCCGAGATGCTGCACATCGACCCGCAGACCTGCATCGACTGCGGTGCGTGCGCCGACGCGTGCCCGGTCGAGGCGATCCTGCCCGACGACAAGCTCCGTCCGTCGCAGGCGCGGTTCGCCGAGATCAACGCGGCCTGGTACGAGAACCATCCGATGCCGGAGGGCTGGCAACCGCTCGTGCCCACCCCGGCGCCTCCGCGCGATCGCGGCACGTTGCGGGTCGCGATCGTCGGCGCCGGTCCCGCGGCCTGCTATGCCGCCCAGGAACTCCTCGAGCGGTCCGACGTCGAGGTCGAGATGTTCGACCGGCTCCCCACCCCCTTCGGGCTCGTGCGCGCCGGCGTCGCTCCCGATCACCCGGGGACCAAAGCGGTCACCGAATCGTTCGAACGGTCGTTCCGGCGCGAGGAGTTCGCCCTCCACCTCGCCACCGAGATCGGTCGCGACATCACCCACGCGGAGCTGCTCGACCACCATCACGCGGTGATCTATGCGACCGGTGCGTCGTCCGACCGCCGACTCGGGATCGCGGGCGAGGATCTGCCCGGCAGCCACGCCGCCACCGAGTTCGTCGCCTGGTACAACGGGCACCCCGACCACGCCGGCCAGGCCTTCGACCTTTCCGGCGAACGAGCCGTGATCATCGGGAACGGCAACGTGGCCCTCGATGTCGCGCGGATCCTCACGATGGACGTCGACGAACTGGCGTGCACCGACATCGCCGATCACGCGCTGAAGGCCCTGCGGAAGAGCAACATCCGTGAGGTGGTCCTGCTGGGGCGGCGCGGACCGGCACAGGCCGCGTACAGCAATCCGGAGTTCCTCGCCCTCGGCGATCTCACGGGCGTCGACGTCGTCGTCGACGAGGAGGACCTCGAACTCGATCCGGTGAGTGCCGGGGCCGTGGAGGAGGATCCGGCGACCGCGCTGCGTGTGCGACTCGCCCGCGAGTACGCCGGACGCCCCGTCCGCCCGGGCCACCGCCGCATCGTCTTCCGGTATCTCGCTGCGCCGAGCGAACTGCTCGGCGACGACCACGTGACCGGCGTGCGGGTCGAACGCACCGAACTCGTCGACGACGGTGGGCGCCTCGCGGCCCACCCCACCGGCCGGTTCGAGGACCTGCCCGCCACGCTCGTGCTCCGATCGATCGGCTATCGCGGTGTCCCCGTGCCGGGTGTGCCCTTCGACGACGCCCGCGGCGTCGTCCCCAACACCGGCGGTCGCGTCGACACCGGTGTCTATGTCACCGGGTGGGCCAAGCGCGGACCGAGCGGCGTCATCGGCACCAACAAGGGTTGCGCGAAGGAGACCGTCGCGGCGCTGCTGGCCGACTTCGACTCCGGGGCACTCGCCGCCCCGCGCGGCGGTCGCGATGCCCTGAACCGGTTGCTCGCGCAGCGCCGGCCCGATCGCGTCGACCTCGACGGATGGAAGGCCATCGACACCGCCGAGCGACGGGCCGGGCACGCACAGGGCCGTCCACGCGTCAAGATCACCGACCGTGAGGCCCTCGTCGAACTCGGCCGGCGTCGCCGGCGCCTTCCGCTGCTCGCGTCGCTGCGCCGGTAGCGAACGTGGCGGGTGACGCAGGTCGCGGCCCGTCCGGACGTTCGTCGTTAGGCTCGGGAGAACAGTTCTCTACCCGAACGGACATGTGCATGAGCAGCGACAGTCTCGACCGCACGGCGCTGACCCGCCGCACACTCATCGGCGGAGCGGGCGTGGTGACGGCCGGCGTGGCACTGACCGCCTGCGGATCGTCCGGCGACGCCGGTGAGGACCGACCGGCAGCGCCGGCGCCCACCACGACCGCTCCTCCCGGGCCCGACGCGGAGGTCGTCGCTGCCGTCGCGGACGTACCGGTCGGCGGGGGCGTACTGCTCGAATCGCAGAGGCTCGTCGTCACCCAGCCCGCGGAGGGCCACTTCCGCGCGTTCATCGCGATCTGCAGCCACCAGGGGTGCAATCTCAGCGGCGTCGACGGCGAGCGCATCATCTGCCCGTGCCACGGCAGCCGGTTCGACCTCGAGGGTGTGCCGATCGAGGGACCGGCGAAGCGGCCCCTGAAATCGCGTCCCGTGGCGGCACGCGGATCGGATCTCGTCGTGGGCTGATCGGTCCGGGATAGAGTCCGCTCTGTGGAGACCCGCGAAGGCTGGCGCCCGAAGGCGCTGCGCGACGGCACCGACCCCGACCCTCGCTTCACGCTGGCCAACGAGCGCACCTTCCTGGCGTGGGTGCGCACCGCGCTGGGTGTCATCGCCGCGGCCGTCGCACTGGAGACCTTCGGGGGCGGCATCGTCTCGGGAGGGCTCCGCACGGTGCTGGCGTGCACCCTGCTCGGGTTCGCCGCCCTGCTCATGGTGTTCGCGCTGATCCGCTGGCACCGTGTCGAGCATGCGATGCGCACGGGTCGTGCTCTCCCGGTGCCGTGGGCCGCCTACCTGCTGGCGGTGGCCCTCGGGGTGGCCGGCGTCGTGCTGGCCATCGCGATCGCCTGGTGAGAAGGGTGGTGCGGTGAGAAGGGCAGCACGGTGAGGCCGGACGACCTGCGGCACGGCGACACCGGGCTGCAGCCCGAACGGACGAGCCTGGCATGGCTGCGTACCGGTTCGGTGCTCGGCGCGGTGGTGCTCGGATTCATGCGATTCGTTCCCGGCCCGGGTCCGGTCGTCGCGACGATCGGGCTCGTCTGCCTCGTGCCCGTACTCGCGGTGCTACTGGCGTCCCGGACCGGTCACCGTGCGCGCGTACGGGGACTGATCGCAGGTCGCGCCCCCTACTTCTGGTGGCGCAACGTCGCGGTCACCGTCACGGTCGTGGTACTCGCGATCTCGTCGGCCGTGCTGATCCTCCTCGCCCGCTGATCTTCATCGCCCGCCGAGCCTCAACGCCCACCCAGCGACCACACGCCGACCAGCGCGATCACCGCGACCCAGAGGGTTGCTGCCGCCGCGAGGACGATCGGGCGCCACCCCACGCCGCGAAGCACCTCCCGGCGCACCCCCGCCCCCAGGGCGAACATCGCGACCGTCAGCAGAGCGCTCTGAACCGTCCGCGCCGCGTCCACGACGACCGGGTCCAGCACTCCGGCCGAGCGCAGTGCGACGCAGGCGAGAAATCCCAGCAGGAAGATCGGCACGATCGGAGGAGTCCGTCCGTCGCGGCGTCCCTCACCGCGACGGCGGGCGACGACCCCGACGACCGCCACGACCGGAGCCAGCAGTGCCACCCGGGCCAGCTTGACCGTCACCGCCGCGGCGAGCACCCCACCGGCAGTGGCCTCGAGTGCGGTGCCGGTCGCGACCACCTGGGCAACCTCGTGGATCGCCGCGCCCGCCCACAGGCCGGCCGTCTCGGGGGCGAGCCCGAGCATCCCGGCGACGAGCGGAACGAGCGGGATCATCGCGGTGCCGAACACGACCACCAGCGCGACGGTGGTCACGAGTTCGCGCTTGCGCGAATCGATCACGCCGTCGACCGCAGCCGCGGCCGCGGCACCGCAGATCGAGAAACCGCACGCGATGAGCAGGCGCTGCGTCCAGCCCACACCGAGCCAGGCCCCGAAGGCGAGCGAGCCTCCGATCCCCGCGACGACGACGGTCGCCGCGACGAGTGCCGTGCCCCATCCGAGGCCGACGAGATCGGAGACCGCGAGCTGCAACCCGAGGAGTGCGACCCCCACTCGGAGCAGGTGTTTCGACGCCGCGCCCAGACCCGGCTCCAGCGCACCGGCAACCCGTGCCGGAAGGCCCGCATTCGCCGTCACCACACCCAGGACGATCGCGACGAGCAGTGGACTCGCACCCGGGATCAGGTGTGCTGCAGCGAAGGCGACGACGGCACCTGCGGCGGCCACCAGGAGACCCGGGACGACGGTCGGCCGGGACGAGGGCGCGTGGACGGTGAGCATGCCTCGACTCTTCCGTCGCCGCGGTGTCCGCGCCAGCCGTCGATCGAGCATGAAGTCATATCGATCGGATATGAGAAGAAGGAAAGGCATATCGTTCGGGCATGACCACCTGGCCGGATCTCGTTGCTCTGGAACTGCTCGTCGGGGTCGACGATCGGGGCGGGCTCGGCGCTGCCGCCCGCGCCGCCGGTCTCGCCCAGCCCAACGCGACCCGCATGCTGCGGCGGCTCGAGCGGCAACTCGGGGCGGTCCTCGTGCGGCGGGGACGGACGGGCTCGGTGCTCACCCCCGAGGGCACGGTGGTCGCGCACTGGGCGCGGGCAGTCCTGGCCGATGCGGAACGCCTGCTCGACGCCGCTGCGGCATTGCGCGTCGCGCAGCAGCCCGAACTGGTCGTCGCGGCGTCCATGACGGTCGCCGAGCACCTCATCCCACGATGGCTCGGCGCCTTTCGCGCGATCCGCCACGACGTCCAGATCCAGTTGCAGGTCCACAACTCCCTGCGGGTCTGCGATGTCGTCGCCGAGGGCGGATGCGACGTCGGTTTCGTCGAAGGACCCACCGTCCCCGACGGACTGCACAGCGTCGCGGTGGCACGCGACCGCCTCGTCGTGGTCGTCCCACCGGGGCATCCCTGGGCACGGCGACGGCGCCCGCTCGCGGTGACCGAACTCGCCGCGACACCACTGGTCGTCCGTGAGGAGGGATCCGGAACGCGCCGCACCCTCGACCTCGCACTGCAGGAGTACGACCGGGCCCCACCACTGCTCGAGCTCGGGAGCGGCGCCGCGGTCCGCACCAGTGTGCTCGGCGGTACCGGACCGGCCGTGCTCAGCACCCTTGCGGTGGAGGAGTATCTGGACTCCGGCCGTCTGGTCGCGGTCGCGGTGGACGGACTCGACCTGCAACGGGTGCTCCGCGCGGTGTGGCGGCCGCCGCGCGCCCTGCCCGGCCCCGCGGGGGAGCTGGTCCGCATGATCACGCGCATCCGCTGACCACGCGTACCGGGCAGGCCCACGTCACGTTCGCGAGGTGCGCAGCGCGCCGATGCCGGCGATCACGACGAGCGCGATGCCCACGAGGGCGAGGGGTTCGACGAGCTGTCCGAGCACCACGACCCCTGCGAGCGCCGCGGCGGCGGGTTCGAGCGCGATGAGGATCGCGAACACTTCCTTCGACAGGTCGCGTAGTGCGCGGATCTCGAGGGTGTACGGGATCGCCGACGACAGCAGCGCCACGGCGAGACCCGCGAGTACGAGGTCGGGCCGGAGGAGTTCCGTGCCGGCCGTCGCCGCGCCGAACGGCAGGACGACGACGGCGGCGATCGCCGTGGCGCCGGCCGTGCCGGCCGACCCGGGCAGGGTCGTCGCCACACGGGATCCCGCCACGATGTACCAGGCCCAACCGGATGCGGCGACCAGCGCGAAGGCGACCCCGACCGGATCGAGTCCGGTGGACAGCCCGGCACCGTCACCGACGCCGAGCAGGACCACCCCGGTCAGCGCGAGCACCACCCACAGCGCGTCCCGGACGCGCCGGGACAGGAATGCGGCCAGTCCGAGTGGGCCGAGGAACTCGATGGTGACGGTCGCGGCGAGGGGAAGCCGGGTCAACGCGCCGTAGAACGCCGTGTTCATGAGCGCGAGACTCGCGCCCAGTGTCACCACCGCCCGCCATTGTTCCGGCCTCCACGTCCGTAGCCGAGGACGCGTGATCACGCAGAGGACGACGGCTGCGAAGAGGAGGCGCAGGGTCACGGTGCCGAGGGCGCCCACCCGATCGAACAGCGTTGCGGCGAGCGCTGCCCCGAACTGCATCGACAGCACCGCGGTGAGGACCGCGACGACAGGCGCGACGGTGCGTGTGCGGTGGTCGTCGGCCATTCCGTCAGTCTGTCCGACGGGTTCGAGGAGCGCGCCGGTCCCAAAACAATCACAAGTGCTTGATTTCGGAGGGGCGACGTGTGACGCTTGCCTCATGTCCGATCTGCACACGGTGCTCGACGATCTGCGCGCGGAGGGCGACGATCTCGACGCGCTCGTCGCGACTCTGCCCGAGGAGAGCTGGACACTGCCCACGCCCGCGGCCGGGTGGACCATCGCCCACCAGATCGGCCATCTGCTGTGGACCGACCGGGCGGCGCTCACCGCCGTCCGCGACCCGGACGCCTTCGTGAAGACGGTCGAAGCGGCGTTCGGCGACCCGCTGGGGTTCGTCGACGTGGGTGCCGAGGAGCAGGCGGGCAGGCCGTCCGCGGAGTTGCTCGCCGACTGGCGCGACACTCGCCGCGAACTCGGGGACGCCCTCGCCGGGGTGCCGCGCGGAACGAAGATCCTGTGGTTCGGCCCGCCGATGTCGCCTGCCTCGATGGCGACGGCGCGACTGATGGAGACCTGGGCGCACGGGGGAGACGTCGCGGACACCCTCGGCGTCACACGCGCTCCCACCGCGCGTCTGAAGAACATCGCGCACCTGGGTGTGCGGACGCGCGATTTCGCGTACGTCATCCGCGACCGGACGCCCCCGGCCGAGCCGTTCCGCGTGGTACTCACCAGTCCGGACGGTGGGAGCTGGGAATGGGGACCGGACGATGCGACGCAGTCGGTCACCGGCCCGGCCCTCGACTTCTGCCTGCTCGTCACCCAACGCGTCCACCGCGACGACACCGCTCTCGTCGCCGACGGCCCGGACGCCGAGGAGTGGCTCGGTCTCGCACAGGCCTTCGCCGGCGCCCCCGGCCCCGGGCGCGCACCCACCTCGTCGACCTCCTGAGGTCGATCCCGACTGCCGGAACACCCTCGGAGACAACGTGAGTTCGGAGACACCGTGAACATGTGGACCACCCCCGAGCGTCTCGCCCTGCGCGAAACCGTCACCGGTTTCGTGAAGCGCGAGATCCTGCCCCACCTCGACGACTGGGAGCGCGCCGGCGAACTGCCCCGCGAACTGCACGCCGAGGCCGCGAAGATCGGCCTGCTCGGTGCCGGCTTCCCCGAGGAGGTCGGCGGTTCCGGCGGCGACGGCGCCGACACGCTGACCGTCTGCGAGGCATTCCACGAAGCGGGCGCGTCGGGTGGTGCGTTCGCGTCGCTGTTCACGTGCGGTATCGCGCTACCGCACCTCATCGCGGCGGGCGACCCCGAGCAGATCGACAGGTGGGTACGACCCACCCTCGCAGGTGAACTCGTCGGGTCCCTCGCGATCACCGAACCGGGCGGCGGTTCGGATGTCGGCCATCTGACGACCACCGCGGTGCGCGACGGTGACCACTACGTCGTCAACGGGGCCAAGACCTACATCACCTCCGGGTGCCGCGCCGATTTCGTGGTCACCGCGGTCCGTACCGGCGGGCCCGGGGCCGGGGGAGTCTCGCTCCTCGTGATCGAGAAGGGCACACCGGGTTTCACCGTCTCGCGCAAGCTCGACAAGATGGGCTGGCGTGCCTCGGACACCGCCGAGTTGTCGTTCGCCGACGTCCGCGTCCCGGCCGCCAACCTCGTCGGCACGGAGAACACCGGATTCTGGCAGATCGCACAGGGTTTCGTCTCCGAGCGGATAGCTCTGGCCGCACAGGCCTATTCGGGTGCGCAGCGGTGCCTGGACCTGACGATCGAGTGGTGCCGCGACCGCGAAACCTTCGGCCGGCCGCTGATCACCCGACAGGCCGTGCAGCGCACGCTGTCCGACATGGCGCGTCGCATCGACGTCGCGCGTGTCTACACCCGGCACGTCACCGAACGGGCCGTGGCCGGTGAGACCGACCTGATCGCCGAGGTGTGCTTCGCCAAGAACACCTCGGTCGAGGCCGGCGAATGGGTCGCCCACCAGGCCGTGCAGCTCTTCGGCGGCCTCGGGTACATGGCCGAATCCGAGGTCGAACGGCAGTACCGGGACATGCGCATCCTCGGCATCGGTGGCGGCACCACCGAGATCCTCACCGAACTCGCCGCCAAGCGGCTGGGTTACGGCGCCTGACCCACCTGTTCCCTCACGCGACCGACCACGGCGCGTGTCCCGACACGACCGGAAGGCATTCCCTTGAGCATCATCGAGACCGACGAGCAGAAGGAACTGCGCGCTGCGGTGGCGGCTCTGGCCGCACGCTACAACTACGTGGACTACGTGCTCCCCAAGTCGCGCGCCCACGAGCCGCTCACCGAATTGTGGGCCGAGGCATCCAAGCTCGGCTTCCTCGGTGTGAATCTTCCGGAGGAGTACGGAGGAGGCGGTGCCGGCATCTACGAGCTCGCGCTGGTGCAGGAGGAGTTGTCGGCCAAGGGGGCGGGACTGCTGCTCGTCGTGGTCTCGCCGGCCATCTGCGGCACCATCATCTCCAAGTACGGCACCGCCGCCCAGAAGCAGCAGTGGCTGCCCGGACTCGCCGACGGCTCACGCATCATGGCGTTCGGTATCACCGAGGCCGACGCCGGATCCAACTCGCACAACATCACCACGATCGCTCGTCGCGACGGTGACGACTGGATCCTCTCCGGCAGCAAGGTGTACATCTCCGGGGTCGACCAGGCCGACGCCGTGCTCGTGGTGTCCCGTACAGAGGACGCGAAGACCGGAAAGCTCCGCCCGGCCCTGTTCATCGTGCCTACCGACGCCGCGGGCTTCACGAGGACACCGATGGAGATGGACATCCTCGAGCCGGACTACCAGTTCTCCCTCTTCCTCGACGATGTGCGGCTTCCCGCCGACGCACTCGTCGGTGAACCCGAGGCCGCGCTCATGCAGCTGTTCTCCGGCCTGAATCCCGAGCGGATCATGGGTGCGGCGATGGCGGTGGGCATGGGGCGGTACGCCCTCGACGCCGCGGTGCGCTATGCCGACGACCGCACCGTCTGGAAGCAACCCATCGGCGCGCACCAGGGCATCGCCCACCCCTTGGCGCAGCGCAAGATCGAGCTCGAACTCGCGAAGCTCATGATGCAGAAGGCCGCCGTCCTCTACGACAACGGCGACGATCTCGGGGCCGCGGAGGCCGCGAACATGGCCAAGTACGCCGCGGGGGAGGCCGCGATCGCCGCGCTGGATCAGGCGATCCAGACGCACGGTGGTGCCGGGCTGACCCGGGAGTACGGACTCGCGGCGATGCTCGGCGCCGCGCGCATCGCTCGCGTGGCGCCGGTCAGCCGGGAGATGATCCTCAACTTCGTGGCCCAGCACTCACTGGGTCTGCCGAAGTCGTACTAGACGGAATTCGAGGAGAAGAGGCGGTCTGCTTCGTCCGGTGGGAGCAGCGTCCGCAGCAGGTAGCCGAGCGACCACCGCAACGAGCTCACGTCCTGCAGGGGCACGGTCTGCTGGTAGCCGACGAGGGTGTACAGGGCCAACCGCGCGAACCGATCCGCCTCTTCCCTCGAACCGATGTACTGGGCCACCGCTTCGGCCACCACCGCGTAGCGCAGCTCGTCGACCTTGCTCTGCACCTCGTGGACTCCCGAATCGCTGTGCGACCAGCCGCGGAGGGCGGATTCGGCGGAGTGGGGCAGGCCGCACGCGAGGTCGATGAGCAACCGGAGCCGCCGGGGCAGGGAACCCTCGAGGCGCGCCGCCGCGGTGTGCTGGAGTGTCTGGCTGTCGAGCCAGTGCTGCAGGAACTCCGTCTTGAACTGCGCCCAGCTCTCGAAGTAGTTGTAGAACGAGCCGGTCGTCACTTCGAGATGACTGCACAAGCGTGCCTGCTTGAGTCCGGCATGGTCGTTGGTGGCCAGGATGGCCAGGGCGGCGTCGAAGTAGTCCTCGCGCCTGACGATGGTCGCCACGTGGTGCTCCCCCTTTCGCCCCGACCTGTTATACGAGTGTACGGATGATGAGCTTTGCGTACTGTTCCGGGGTCGCACGAATACCCGCTCGGCGAAAGATCATTCCTGACGGGACAGACAGGTGAGGAGGCCCGATGAGGCGAGAACCGAAGCAGGACCGCAGCCGCGCCACGCGGCGGCGGCTGCTCGAAGCGACGATCGACTGCCTCGCCGAATCAGGTTGGGCCGCAACCACAGTGGGGGTGGTCGCGGAGCGGGCGGGGGTGTCGCGCGGGGCCACCCAGCACCACTTCCCGACCCGGGAGGATCTCATCACCGCGTCGCTCGAGTTCATGTTCGACAGCCGCATCGAACGGGTCCGCACGGAGCCGTTCGACGTACCCGCGGGCGTCGGCCGCACGGAGGCGGTGGTCGAGCGCATCGTCGACCAGTGCACCGGCAGCATGTTCGAGGCGGCCCTGCAGGTATGGACGGCCGCGGCGGCCGACCCGGCGTTGCGCGAGAGGCTCCTGCCGCTCGAGGAGAAGTTCGGACGCGTCTCGCACGCGGTGGCCGTCGAGCAACTCGCCGCCGACGACACCGACCCGGTGGTGCACCGGATGGTCCAGGCGACACTGGATCTCGCGCGCGGCCTCGGCCTGGCCGATGTGTTGACGGACGACTCGGCCCGCCGGCGTGAGATCGTCCGGCACTGGGCCGCGCAGCTCGACGAGGTGCTGCGGGAGTCCTCGAGTCGCCGCACGCGGGAGGGTCCGGCTCGGTAGTCTTCCCGCCATGCCTCTCCCGCGTATCGGAAGGACGGCGGCTGCCGTGGCGACGGCCGGTCTCATCGGTCTCGGTGTCGTCGCGTGCGGGGACTCCGGCGACGCCGGGCAGGCCGAGACCTCGCCGACCGCGTCCGTGACCGACCCCGGCCCGTTGTTCGACGAGTGCGGCGCGATGTCCGACGACGAGGTGGCCGCGGCCTTCGGTCTCGGAACGTTCGCGACGGTGACGCGCAACTCGGTGGGCTGCGAATGGGAGGTCTACGTCGGCGGTCCCAGTGTGAGCTTCTCCTGGTACCGGGGAAGTCCCATCGGACGCGAACGTGCCGGTTCCGATCTCATCGGCCGGCCCGCGGCCGACGTCGAGATCGGGGGACGGGCCGGATTCATGGGGTCGTACCAGAACGAGCTGGGACAGACCACGCTGTGCGAGATCGGCGTGGAGTTCGGTGGCGATTTCGTCCACTGGTCGGTGTCGTACTCGAACCTCACGCCCGTCGCCGACGCGTGTGTCGTCGCCCGCGATCTCGCGACCACGAGCGTGGAAAGGGTGCAGAAGTGATCGCGGGACGCACACGCCGGTGGGGCGCCGCGCTCACGGCGGCCCTCGCCACCGGTGCCCTGCTCACCGGGTGCACGCGCACCGTCGACGGGCGAGCCGTCCCGGAGGGGATCGGCGGCGGCGCGGGTGCCGAGTTCACGCGGCTGCTCACCGAGTGCGACGCGGTCGCCGACGAGAAGATCGCCGAAGCCGTGGGAGCGGATTACGTCCTGCGAGGATTCTTCGGCGCGATCTGCCGATGGGACGGTGAAGGACCCACCGGAGTCGTGAAGATCACCTTCAACTGGTTCGAGACCGGTTCCCTCGATCACGAACGCGCCGCCGGTGAGGGGCTCGGATACGAGGTCGAGAACACGACCGTCGAAGGTCGTCGGGCCCTGCAGATGCGCCGGCCCGGCGATCCGCTGTCGTGCGGGGTCAGTTCGGGGGCGTCGACGACCGGCATCTTCGGCTGGTGGGTGCAGTACACCTCCGGAGGAGTGGACCCCTGCGAAGCTGCTGCTACGTTGGCTCGGCTCACACTGAACCTCAGCAGTTGACGGTGTGTGCGGATCCTCGGGAGGGTGTGCGCTCCTCGCTTTGACCTCATGCGCGCCCGCCGGGTATCGTTGTGGGTCGTGTCCGGCATGCCCGGGCCGGTCTGTGTGCCTATGCGAGGTAGTGCCGTGCGCGTGGTCTGTAGATATCTGCAGGAACGAGCCCCCGGCTGCCTGTGTGGGGGTACGCGACACACCCGACCTCGTGTGCACACGAGGGGCGAGTGAGGGGCAGCAGCTTTCTTGCCCCAACCGATGGATCCCTAATTTCAGAACAGCCGAGGTTGCTCGTGGGAGCAGCTTCAGACAACGAAGAAAGCCGGTTAATGCCAACCATCAATCAGCTGGTCCGTAAGGGCCGCCGCGACAAGGCCGCCAAGGTCAAGAGCGCGGCGCTCAAGGGCAGCCCCCAGCGTCGCGGCGTGTGCACTCGCGTGTACACCACCACCCCGAAGAAGCCGAACTCGGCTCTCCGGAAGGTCGCCCGTGTGCGTCTGACCTCCCAGGTCGAGGTCACCGCCTACATCCCCGGTGAGGGCCACAACCTCCAGGAGCACTCGATGGTGCTCGTGCGTGGCGGTCGTGTGAAGGACCTCCCGGGTGTGCGCTACAAGATCATCCGCGGCTCGCTCGACACCCAGGGTGTCAAGAACCGCAAGCAGGCCCGCAGCCGCTACGGAGCGAAGAAGGAGAAGGGCTGATGCCACGTAAGGGTCCCGCTCCCAAGCGTCCGCTGATCGCCGATCCGGTCTACGGATCGCCGCTGGTCACCCAGCTGGTCAACAAGATCCTGCTGGACGGCAAGAAGTCCACCGCCGAGCGCATCGTCTACCAGGCGCTCGAGCAGGCACGCGAGAAGACCGGCACCGATCCGGTCGTCACCCTCAAGCGCGCGCTCGACAACGTCAAGCCCGCCCTCGAGGTTCGCAGCCGTCGCGTCGGTGGCGCCACCTACCAGGTGCCGGTCGAGGTTCGTCCCGGTCGTTCCACCACCCTCGCGCTGCGCTGGCTGGTGACCTTCTCGCGTCAGCGTCGCGAGAAGACCATGGTCGAGCGGCTCGCCAACGAGCTCCTCGACGCGAGCAACGGCCTCGGCGCATCCGTGAAGCGCCGCGAGGACACGCACAAGATGGCTGAAGCCAACAAGGCGTTCGCGCACTACCGCTGGTGAGTCGACGCCGGCCGGGAGGCCCGTCATCACGGACCTCCCGGCCGGCTGCTCGCACAACTGTGTCGGTCCCGTAAAGGCCGGCTGACAACACAAGAACATGTGGTCCGCACCCAAGGACCGACACGAGCTACGAGCGGGGTTACCTGTGGCACAGGAAGTGCTGACCGACCTGAACAAGGTCCGCAACATCGGCATCATGGCGCACATCGATGCCGGCAAGACCACCACCACCGAGCGCATCCTCTTCTACACCGGTGTCAACTACAAGATCGGTGAGACCCACGACGGTGCCTCGACCACCGACTGGATGGAGCAGGAGAAGGAGCGGGGTATCACCATCACCTCCGCAGCCGTGACCTGCTTCTGGAACAAGAACCAGATCAACATCATCGACACCCCCGGCCACGTCGACTTCACGGTCGAGGTCGAGCGGTCGCTGCGCGTGCTCGACGGCGCGGTCGCCGTGTTCGACGGCAAGGAGGGTGTCGAGCCCCAGTCCGAGCAGGTCTGGCGGCAGGCGGCCAAGTACGACGTGCCGCGCATCTGCTTCGTCAACAAGATGGACAAGATGGGCGCGGACTTCTTCTTCACCGTGCAGACGATCATCGATCGTCTCGGTGCGAAGCCGCTCGTCCTGCAGATCCCGATCGGCGCCGAGGAGAACTTCGACGGTGTCGTCGACCTCGTCGAGATGAAGGCGCTCACCTGGCGCGGCACCACCGAGATCGGCACCGCGGCCACGGTCGAGGAGATCCCGGCGGAGCTCGCCGACAAGGCTGCCGAGTACCGCGAGAAGCTGCTCGAGACGGTCGCCGAGTCCGACGAAGAGCTCATGGAGAAGTACTTCGGTGGCGAAGAGCTGACCGTCGCCGAGATCAAGGGCGCGATCCGCAAGCTCACCATCGCTTCCGAGCTCTACCCGGTGCTGTGCGGCACCGCGTTCAAGAACAAGGGCATCCAGCCCATGCTCGACGCGGTCATCGACTACCTGCCGAACCCGCTCGACATCGGTGAGGTCATCGGCCACCAGGTCGGTAACGAAGAAGAAGAGTTGCGTCGTAAGCCCTCGAAGGACGAGCCGTTCTCCGCGCTCGCTTTCAAGATCGCCGCGCACCCCTTCTTCGGCAAGCTGACCTTCGTCCGCGTGTACTCCGGCCGGATCGACTCGGGCACCCAGGTGCTCAACTCGACCAAGGGCAAGAAGGAGCGCATCGGCAAGCTGTTCCAGATGCACGCCAACAAGGAGAACCCGGTCGACGAGGCCGTGGCCGGCCACATCTACGCGATGATCGGCCTGAAGGACACCACGACCGGCGACACCCTGTGCGCGCAGGACGCCCCGATCGTGCTCGAGTCCATGACCTTCCCGGACCCGGTCATCCAGGTCTCCATCGAGCCGAAGTCGAAGGCCGACCAGGAGAAGCTGTCGACGGCCATCCAGAAGCTCGCCGAAGAGGACCCGACCTTCTCCGTCGAACTCGACGACGAGACCGGCCAGACCGTCATCGGCGGCATGGGTGAGCTCCACCTCGACATCCTCGTCGACCGCATGCGTCGCGAGTTCAAGGTCGAGGCCAACGTCGGCAAGCCGCAGGTCGCGTACCGCGAGACGATCACCAAGCCGGTCGAGAAGCTCGAGTTCACGCACAAGAAGCAGACCGGTGGCTCGGGCCAGTTCGCAAAGGTCATCATCGGCCTCTCGCCGTTCGTCGGCGAGGACGGCGCGACCTACGAGTTCGAGAACAAGGTCACCGGCGGTCGCATCCCGCGCGAGTACATCCCGTCGGTCGACGCGGGTGCCCAGGACGCCATGCAGTACGGCGTGCTCGCCGGCTACCCGCTGGTGAACCTGAAGGTCACCCTCCTCGACGGTGCGTACCACGACGTCGACTCGTCCGAGATGGCGTTCAAGATCGCCGGCTCGCAGGCACTGAAGGAAGCGGCCCGCAAGGCCGCCCCGGTGATCCTCGAGCCCCTCATGGCCGTCGAGGTCACCACGCCCGAGGACTACATGGGTGAAGTGATCGGCGACCTGAACTCCCGCCGTGGCCAGATCCAGGCCATGGAGGAACGCAGTGGTGCCCGTGTCGTGAAGGCGCTGGTTCCGCTCTCGGAGATGTTCGGTTACATCGGCGACCTTCGGTCGAAGACCCAGGGCCGCGCGAACTTCTCCATGGTGTTCGATTCCTACGCAGAGGTTCCCTCGAACGTCTCGAAGGAAATCATCGCCAAGGCGACCGGAGAGTAGCCTTCGGGTTATCCCTCGGTCACCTGCACGACCAAGTAATACAAACCGCACTGCTGCATACTGCAAGCAACAACAGTCCAGGAGGACATCCAGTGGCGAAGGCGAAGTTCGAGCGGACCAAGCCGCACGTGAACATCGGCACCATCGGTCACGTCGACCACGGCAAGACCACCACCACGGCTGCGATCACCAAGGTGCTTGCCGACAAGTACCCCGACCTGAACGAGAGCTTCGCTTTCGATCAGATCGACAAGGCACCTGAGGAGAAGGCTCGTGGTATCACGATCAACATCTCCCACGTCGAGTACCAGACCGAGAAGCGCCACTACGCGCACGTCGACGCCCCGGGTCACGCGGACTACATCAAGAACATGATCACCGGTGCCGCCCAGATGGACGGTGCGATCCTGGTCGTGGCCGCCACCGACGGCCCGATGCCGCAGACGCGCGAGCACGTGCTGCTCGCCCGCCAGGTCGGCGTTCCCTACATCCTCGTCGCCCTGAACAAGGCCGACATGGTCGACGACGAGGAAATCCTCGAGCTCGTCGAGATGGAGGTGCGCGAGCTCCTCGCCTCGCAGGAGTTCGACGAGAACGCTCCGGTCGTCCCGATCTCCGCTCTCAAGGCTCTCGAGGGTGACGAGAAGTGGGTTCAGTCGATCGTCGACCTCATGCAGGCCGTCGACGACTCCATCCCGGACCCGGTCCGTGAGACCGAGAAGCCGTTCCTCATGCCCGTCGAGGACGTCTTCACCATCACGGGTCGTGGCACCGTCGTCACCGGCCGTATCGAGCGTGGCGTGATCAACGTCAACGAAGAGGTCGAGATCGTCGGCATCCGCCCCGATTCGACCAAGACCACGGTCACCGGCATCGAGATGTTCCGCAAGCTGCTCGACCAGGGCCAGGCCGGCGACAACGTCGGTCTCCTCGTCCGCGGCATCAAGCGCGAGGACGTCGAGCGCGGCCAGGTCGTCGTCAAGCCGGGCACCACGACTCCCCACACGGAGTTCGAGGGCCAGGCCTACATCCTCAACAAGGAGGAGGGCGGCCGCCACACGCCGTTCTTCAACAACTACCGTCCGCAGTTCTACTTCCGTACCACGGACGTGACGGGCGTTGTGACCCTCCCCGAGGGCACCGAGATGGTCATGCCCGGTGACAACACCGAGATGTCCGTCAAGCTGATCCAGCCGGTCGCCATGGACGAGGGCCTCCGCTTCGCGATCCGCGAGGGTGGCCGCACCGTCGGCGCCGGTCGCGTCACGAAGATCATCAAGTGAGCTAGTTCTCGCTGACGCTCGAACGGCGTCCACCCTCCGGGGTGGGCGCCGTTCGGCGTTTCTGCTCCGACGCGTGGCGCCGTTCGGCGTTTCCGGACCGAAGGCGACCAGCCGACGATCTCCTTCATCCCACGTATGCTGTCGCTCCGGACGTTCCGGCGGCCGGTGATTCGTCGGCGGTGTCGCTGCCACAGGCGGAGGCGAGGGTGAGGATCACAGCGGACGACACGATCGGTAGGCGGCGCACAGCGCTCTCCCGGTCGAGGCGACGTGCGTCAGGCGCTCTCGATCGCGGCGAGGAGCATCCGCGCCGTCACCGCGACCATCCGGGTCCGATCGGCTCTCCGAGGGCGTAGGAGCGCGATCCGTGAGCACAGGCTCGCCGTCGCTCCCATCACGATGAACACGAGATCGTCGAGTGCCGCGTCGTCGAGATCGGGTCGCAGTCGTGCCGGAATGATGCGTCCCAGTGGTCGCAGCGGACCTTCGACCTCGGCCCACGCGAGCCCGAACTCGATCTCCTCCGAGGTGTACGACACCCGGAGCACCGCGGCGTGTTTCTCGAACGCGGCGGTGAGGTTTTCCACGACGGTCACCATGGCCTCCTCCGGTTCCTGGTCCATCGCCCGCCCGATGGCGGTGGACAGCGAGGTCGTGATCGCGTGGACGGCGGTCATGCGGAGTTCGTCGAGCACGGCGTCGACGTCGGGGAAGTACCGGTAGACCGTCCCGATACTCACGTGGGCGTGCTCGGCGAGTGCCGTAGTGCTGATCCGCCCGGTGGGGCTGCGCTCGAGCAACTCGTACGCAGACGTGAGGAGCAACTTGCGGGTGTCGTGACTCCGCTGCTGTACGGGACGCCGTCGAGGTGCTGTGCCTGCGGCTCTGCTGCCGCGCGGGGAGCTCATGAAAAGTGAATAGTAAGTGAGGAATTCTCGTGTTTCCATGGATGCATGGAGCGACGTATCCCTCGTGATCTCGTCAACACCGACCTTGCTGTGCGCCGATACGCCGATCTGGGCGAGCGCTGGCTCGACGGCATGTGGCAGGCAGACCCCCTGGCCGACGCGGTGGTGAACGACGACTTCGGCTCGACGTCGGCGACGGCCGCCGTGCGCGTCGCGCTCGCCGACGGCGTCGACGCGGTCCCCGGCGCACCCGAATCCCTGCGAGAGCTGTTCGCCTTCCTCGACGACGAACCCGCATGGGTCGATCACAACCGCATCGACAACGCCGCCGACGCGCTCGTGCGGCACACGCCGACCCTCGGCATGGTGCTCGGTGCCGCGTCGCTGCTGCGCGGTGCCGGGAACTTCATCGCCGGAAAGCCGCTCGCACTGACGGGTCGCTATGCGAGTCGGCCGGCCGTGCGGTCGGTCGAAGTCGGGGAGTGGTTACGGCACGTCCTCACTCGCGGTGGAATGCGCCGCGACGGAGGCGGATTCGCGTTCACGGTGCGGGTGCGCCTGATCCACGCCCACGTGCGCAAGGGCATCCTCGCGAGCGGAGTGTGGGACGAGGACGCCTGGGGAGTGCCGATCCCGCAGTCCTACATGGCGTTGACGATGGCCGAGTTCGGGCACATCGCGGTCGAAGCGATGCAGATCCTCGGGGTGCGCTTCACCGACCGCGAACTCGACGACATCTACCACCTGTGGCGATATGTCGGGCACGTGATCGGGATGGGCGAGGAACTGGGCCTGCGCACCGAACGCGACCACATCGCGGTCGAGGACCTGTACCGGCTCACCTCGCCCGGACCCAGCGACGAGGACCGGGAGTTCGTCACCGCACTGACCGAGCAGTATCTCGTCCCCGAGCTGGCGAACCTGCTTCCCGGCGCCGCATCGATCCGGACGCCGGTCGCCCGCACTGTGATGCACTCGCTGCAGCGGGTGTTCATCGGCGACGCCGACGCCGACGCCCTGCACATCCCCGACAGCCCGCTCAAGTACGTCCTCGGACGCGTCGGGCCGCTGCTCGCGCTCGCCAACCGCGTCGAGGAACTCCGCTACCCGGATCTCGAACGCACCACGCAGCGGGCCTACACGGTGCGCGACGTGGCGATGGACCGGATGCGCGTGGACTACCGCGTCGAGCACGACCTCGTGGACGCGGCCCGAAGCTGAGGGGCCCCGGGCTGCAGGGAGTCAGTGGACGTCTACAGCCGGGTCGAGATGCACCAGGACCTGCGTCGCCACGTGCGCCCCACCGAGAGCCCGCGCGACCCGCTGGGCGGCATCCTCGGCGGCTTCCGTCAGTTCGGTGACGTCGATGGTCGGGTCGGCGTGGACCACCACCGAGAGCGTCGGCAGGTGGCGTTCGACGACCGCTCGCCCGCGCGCTGCCCGCACTCCGGGCAGGGCCGCGAGTTCGGCCGCCACCCCGTCGGCGACGGGGCCGAGTTCCACGCCGAGAGTGGCGTCGGTGACCTGGTCGTAGAGCTGCACGGTCGACGTGCGCCGTCGCGACAGGTTGACGGCGAGCAGCGCGATTCCGAGCACGAGACCGCCCGCGAAGACCGACCACAGCGCCGGCGTCCACCACGACTGGTCCGGAACGTCGGTCACCCGGGGACGGTCGAGCCGCGAGAGTTGTTCGCGGGCGAGGGGAACCTGCCACACCCACGCCAGGGCGAACGCGCCGGCGCCCGCGAGGGCGAGTCCCGCCGCGAAGGTGACGAGCCGATTGGCCAGCACGGTACGGAGTTTCACCGCGCCACCTCCACGACGAGTTCGACGGGGTCGGCGAGCGCCGCGAGGTTCGGGGCGACCGCGCCGCGCACGGATGCGGTGATCTCGGCGACCGGGGTCTCGTCCTCGATCGCGATACGAACCACGGCACGGCGACGATCGACGACGGTGCGGGCGGTGCGTACCCCGGTGAGGGCGGAGGCGTGCGCGCTGCACATGCGGGCGACGTCGGTGCGCCGCATCCACACCGTGGGTACCGCACCGGCGACCTGCAGCGGAACATGGGTGCGCCGTCGGGGTTTGAGGGCGACGACGATCAGGACGATCCCGAGGACGAGGCAGATACCGGCGACAGGGGCGAGCCAGGTGTGCCAGTGCAGGCGGCCGAACCATTCGAAGGAGTTGCGCAGCCACGGAGCACCGGCATACGTCCCGTTGACGATGAGCAGTTCCCGGGCGGCGACGAACGCCAGCGCGAGCGCCGCGATCGCGACGATCGCGGCGGCCGGTGCTGCCGCGGGCGACGCCAGCGGCGGCAGGGGAGCGACCATGGGGAGGTCGGGGTGCGGAGTGGTCCGCGCGGCGACGATGTCCGATTCCAGGTATTCGACGGGTGGTTGCGACTCGTCGGTCTCCCCGTCCTCGACGAGCGCCGTGGCGACGATGAGCACGTTGAGTTCGCTGACGCGCAGACCCGTCAGTTCGCGCAGCTGACGTTCGACCGCGTCGTGGACCCGGCGGGTGAGCATCGCCGCGTCGTACGGCCATTCGGCTGCGATGTAGAGATTCACCGCGACCGCCCTCGCGCCGGTGGTGACGTCCGCCCGGGGCAGATCGCGGCCGGTGAGACGGAGGATGCCACCCCCGCTGTGCCGCACCACTCCGGGGACGCCGAGCGCGGCGGCCGCGGCGATCCGTTCGATCGCGCGGTCCTTGACGACGAGGCTGCCGCGCTCGCCCGAAGGGACCGTCCCGGTCCCGGAAGCGGTATCCACGGGCACGGTGTCCGGTGATGTACCGAGATCGGGCGTGCTGGGGTCAGCCACGGCCCCGGCTCCTCAGCAGGGCGCCGAGGTCGAGGTGGCCGTCGCGGTGGGCGCCGATCGCGGCACCGAGCGCGCCGAGCAGCACGGCGAACAGCAGACCGCTGAACCCGCCGATGATCCCGGCGAGGGCGAGAAGCAGCCCGGCGAGGAGTCCTACGACGGTGTTGCTGACGGGGGTGTGGTTCACGATTGTGCTCCTTCTCGTTCACCGGCGTGGACGTCTTCGATCGTCACCTGGACGGGCACCGTCACCAGCGGGGACACCCGGACGCGGACGGTGTCGGCGACGGCCGGGAGATCGGCGGGGATCCGCACGACGATGTGCACCGCGCAGACCTGATCCGTGAGCCGCACACCCTCGACACGTCGCCCGGGGAGATAAGTCGCGACCTCCCCGAATGCGCCGCGGTGCAGGCCCACGACGCCGGGAACGGACAGCGCGGCGTCCGCGACCAGGTCGGCCGTGTGCGCCTGCGCTGCGGACCCCGGATTCACTGCACGCGGGGTTTGACGTCGTCGGTGAGGGCTGCGGCCTCGTCGTGGAGCATGACGTCGAAGACCGTGATGTTGACCTCGGTGACCTCGAGGCCGGTCATGCGCTCGACGGCCGCGATGACGTTGTGCCGGATGGCGACGGCGAGTTCGTGCAGCGCCACGCCGTATTCGGCGACGATGCCGATGTCGATGGCGGCCTGGCGTTCGCCGACCTCGACGGCCACACCCTGCCCGTGGTTGATGCGCGCACCGGGGATGCGATCGCGCAACGCGCCCACCACGCGGGCGGTACCGGCGCCCACTTCGATCACGCCGCTGATCTCGCGGGTCGCGAGTCCCGCGATCTTGGCGACCACGGCGTCCGCGATGATGGTGCGGCCCTGCGGGTCGACGGGGCCGGAGAAGGTTCCGGCACCGAACTGTAGGCGGCTGATACCTGCGCCGCTGTCGCTGGTCATGAGGGCTCCCAAGTAGGTGTACCGGTCGTGTTCCGTGCTCGATCCCATTGTCCTCACGGTGCCTCGAACTCTAGTGGCCGACGTAGGTCTGTCGCGCGTCGTCGGGGTTTGGTAAGAACGTGGGACGCACAGGTGGTACACATCACTACCGGACGACACGGATACTCGTGTCACAGACGATTCGAAGGATGGCCGAAGGTGTCGAACGAGCGGGAGACCGAGGGTACGCCGGAGCGCGTCGTCGTCGTAGGCGCGGGTCTGGCGGCGGTCCGTACCGCCGAGGAACTGCGGCGTGCCGGGTACGAGGGCGACGTCGTGCTCGTCGGCGACGAGACGCACCTGCCCTACGACCGCCCGCCGCTGTCGAAGGAGGTCCTGCGCGGCGATCGCGACGACACGACCCTCCGTCCGAGGGAGTTCTTCGACGAGAACCGCATCGAGCTGCAGCTCGGTGCCGCCGCCCGGTCGGTCGACACCGCGGCGCGCACCCTCACGCTCACCGACGGAACCGAACTCGGATACGACGAACTGGTCGTCGCCACAGGCCTGCGGCCCCGCCGTATCCCCGGTCTCCCGGATCTCTCCGGAGTCCACGTCCTGCGTTCGCTCGAGGACAGCCGAGCACTGCGCGAGGCGATCGTTCCGGGTGCCCGCGCGCTGGTGGTCGGAGCCGGATTCATCGGGTGCGAGGTCGCGGCGAGCCTGCGGGCGCGCGGAGTGGAGGTCGTACTGGTCGAGCCGCAGCCCACCCCGCTCGCGTCGGTGCTCGGCACCGAGGTCGGCGCTCTCGTCACCCGGCTGCACACCGCCGAGGGAGTCGACGTGCGGGCCGGGGTCGGCCTCTCGGAGATCCGCGGCGACGAGCGCGTCACCTCCGCGGTCCTCGGCGACGGCAGCGAGATCGACGTCGATCTCGTGGTGCTCGGCATCGGGTCGATCCCGGCCACCGAGTGGCTCGAAGGATCGGGTGTCGAGGTCGACAACGGGGTCGTGTGCGACGGCACGGGCCGCACTTCCACCCCGCACGTGTGGGCTGTCGGCGACGTCGCGTCGTGGCAGGTGCCGGCCGGTGGGCGCAGGCGCATCGAGCACTGGACGAATGCCGGTGAGCAGGCGTCCGTCCTCGCGAAGACGCTCATGGGCCTGGAATCCGGGGCCGCGGCACAGGTGCCCTACTTCTGGAGCGACCAGTACGACATCAAGATCCAGGGCCTCGGGACGGTCACGGCCGGCGACACGGTGCATGTCGTGCGCGACGACGGGCGCAAGTTCCTCGCGTATTACGAGCGCGACGGCAGACTCGTCGGTGCCGTGGGCGGTGGACTGCCCGCGCTGGTCATGAAGTCGCGCGCGAAGATCGCCGCGGGCACCCCGATCGACGAGCTGCTCGCAGCCGCCGCATAGGGGAGTGGGCCTGCGGGTCGCTCCCGGCCGCCGTCGGGCCGGGCGGGCGCGACCCGCTAGATTCGTAGGGTGATCGTTGCGCTCATCGACTCGGGTCTGGGGCTGTTGCCGACGTCCGCGTGGCTGCGACGGTTGCGTCCCGACCTCGACCTCATGTTGTCGACGGATCCCGAAGGCGCTCCGTGGGGGCCGAAGTCGTCCGACTGGGTGATCGACCGGGTCGTCACCACCGCCCGCCGCGCCGTCGATCGCGGCGCCGAGGTCGTCGTGCTCCCGTGCAACACCGCCTCGGTGACCGCTCTCGAACACGTGCGGGCCGATCTGGGTCCGTCGGTGCCCGTGGTGGGCACGGTCCCCGCGGTCAAGCCGGCGGCCGCGGCGTGCGATTCGGTGGCGATCTGGGCGACCGCCGCGACCACGGCGAGCAGGTACCAGGCGAATCTGATCGAGCAGTTCGCGAACGGAGCCGAGGTCGTCGGCGTGGCGTGCCATGGACTCGCCGACGCCATCGACGCAGGCGATCGGGTGGCGGTCGCCGCAGCGGTCGCGTCGGCGGCCGAACGCACCCCGCAGGACGTCCAGGGCGTGGTTCTCGGCTGCACCCACTATCCGTTGGTCGCCGACACCATCACCGCGCATCTCCCGGCCGGGGTGCGCCTGTTCGACAGCGCCGAGGCCGTCGCGCGGCAGACGCTGCGCCGGATCGATGCGCTCGGACGACCCGCCACCGGTTCGGGCCGTGTCGACGTGTTCCGCAGCGGTGTACCCGGCGAGCTGCCGCCGGCGGCGGCGGTCTTCGCCGCGGGGCGCGCCCTGCTCGCCGCTCCCGAGGACGTGCGGGACGAGGACGTCGAGGACGCCACCTCCCTCTGAGTCTCCGGTCAGGTGCCCGAGGAATACTTCGTCGAGCGAAGTATGTTGGTGAAGGGGTGTTCACCCGAGTCGCGCGGGGGCGCATCGTTCGACTTCCGCGCGGAACGCGCCGATCGTCGTCTGGAGGTTCGATGACTGCTCCCGTGCAGCCCCATGGCCGTATCCGTTCGTTCGGTTTCGCCGTGGTCGGCCTGGGAGCGTTCACCCTCACCGCGTCGTCGTCGGCACCGTCACCGCTGTATCCCGTCTACCAGCAGATGTGGGGATTCTCCGCCGCGATGCTGACGGTGGTGTTCGCGGTCTACGTGCTCGCGTTGCTCGCGGCCCTCGTGACGGTGGGATCGCTGTCCGACCACGTCGGACGCAGACCCGTCATCATGACGGCCCTGCTGCTGCTCGCGGTGAGCATGGTCGTGTTCATCGCTTCCCCGGGTGTGGGGTGGCTGCTGCTCGCGCGGATCCTGCAGGGTCTCGCGGTGGGCGCGGCGACGAGCGCGCTGGCCGCCGCCGTGATCGAGATGCAGCCGAACAGGCACATCGGTCCGCTGATCAACACCGCCGCGCCGTCGCTCGGACTCGCGCTCGGCGCGGCGGGAGCGGGCGTGCTCGTGCAGTTCGCACCGTTCCCCACGGTCCTGAGCTATGCGGTCGTCGGCGTTCTCGCCGTTGTACTGGCGATGGCGCTCGTCTTCGTGCCGGAGACGTCGCCGTCGGTGGGTTTCCCGTCGCGACTCGACGCTGTGCGGAGCCTGGTACCGAGCGCGTCGGTGCCCCGCGAGGTCCGGGGCCGTTATCTGCTCATCCTGCCCAGCCTGATGTCGGCGTGGGCACTCGGCGGGCTGTACATGTCGCTGGGGCCGTCGATCGTCGATTCGGTGTTCGGTATCGACAACCGCCTTGCCGCAGGTCTGGCGATCGGCACGCTGTTCACGGCGGGCACCGTTGCGGCAGTCACCACGGCTCGCCGCGACCCGCATCGCATCGTGGTCCTCGGGGCCGTGCTGCTCGCGACGGGACTGACCGCGGTGATCACCGCGCTCCTCACGGGACGGGTCGCGGTGTACTACGCGGGTACTGCCGTCGCCGGTGTGGGCTGGGGTTCGACCTTCGTCGCGGCCATGGGCGTGGTCGGCTCGCTCGGCCGACCTCACGAACGCGGCCGGATCTTCGCAACGACGTTCGTCGTCTGCTACTTCGCGTTCTCGGTGCCCGCGATGGCCGCCGGGGTGGCGGCCGGATCGTTCGGGCTGACGTCCACTGCCGTCGGCTACGGCGTGATCGTCGCCGTGCTGGCGCTCGTGGCCGGGATCGGCGTGCTCGTGCGCAAGCCGAAGCCCGACTCCAGCGGGATGCGGGAAGTGCCCGTGCCTGTCCGTTCGGCGGCGCCGGGCACTTCCGCGGGGGTGTGAGCCTGCCGGTTCAGAACTCGATCTTGAGGTGGTCGGTCACCGGCCGGGCCTGGCAACCCAGGATGTAGCCCGCCTCGATGTCCTCGGGATCGAGCACGTCGCAGTTCTCCATCTCGACCTTGCCCTCGAGCACGGTGCACGCACACGAGCCGCACTCGCCCTCCTGGCAGGAGTACGGCACGTCGAGACCTTTCGCGAGCATGATGTCGACGAGGGTCTGCTTGCGCGGCCACGACAGCTCGTGGACCACGCCGTCGAGTTCGACCTCGACGGTCGCGGCGTCGGCCGCCTCCTCGTCGCTGATCTCGACCGGTGCCTGGTCGGCGAAGGGATCGCCCGAGAGCGAATTGAAGACCTCGGCATGGACACGGGCGCGGGGCATGCCCACGGTGTTCAGTGCCTGGTGGACCGTGTCCATGAACGGCCCGGGACCACACATGAACGCCTCGTACGACTCGTAGGGCACCGCAAGCGCCGCGAGCTGGTCGGCCGTGGGCAGGCCCTGCACGGATTCGAGCCAGTGGACGACGGTCAGGCGCGTCGGGTACTTCTCCGCGAGCGCGCGCAGCTCCTCCGCGAAGATGACGGACTTCTCGTCGCGGTTGGCGTAGACGAGCACGACCTTGCCACTGCCCTGCGTGAGCGCGGACTTGAGGATCGAGATCACCGGTGTGATGCCGCTGCCGGCGCCGAAGAGCAGGAAGTCGTGATCGAGGGACTTCGGAGTGAAGACACCCGCGGGAGGGAGCACCTCGAGGGTCTGTCCGGCCGCGATGTTGTCGCACAGCCAATTGGAGCCGTAACCGTCGGAAGTGCGCTTGACGGTGACCTTGGGGGCGTCGTCGGTGTACGGCGAGCTCGCGAGCGAGTAGCAGCGGGCCACCGAGCCCGTCTGTTCGCTCGGGATGCGCAGGGTGAGGAACTGGCCGGGCTTGTAGGCGAATTTGTCGCGCAGCTCGTCCGGGACGGCGAACACGATCGACCGCGTATCGGCGGTCTCCTGGACGACGGCGGACACGGTGAGGATCACCGAGCGTGAGCCGTGGGGCACCTCGACAGTCGTCATGGGTGGTTCTCGTCCTCTCCTGCAAGATGGCCGCGCACGACCGAATCTAGAACGTGTTCTAATTCAGGTTACCAGCGCGTATGGGATGAGGAAAACGGTACCGGCACCGCTCGGGTGGGTGTGGCGCCCACCCGGTCAGCGGGAGGCGCCCTACCCGAACGGGTGGTGACCCCACGGCGACCGGACGGTTTCGGCCGCTGTGTCTTTCACCTCTCTCGCCTCTGGTCGATGGTGAATCACGGATGAGGTCCACATCACACTCCCGGTCCGGTACAACCCCTCTGCGAGGAGATACACCATGGCAATCGAGCTCAATCAGATCTGGGACTTCCCGATCAAGGAGTTCCACCCCTTTCCCCGCGCGCTGATGGGTGTCGGCGCCCACGACATCCTCGGCGTCGAGGCGAAGAACCTCGGTTTCGAGCGCACGCTGCTGATGACCACCGGCCTGCGTGGCTCCGGGATCATCGAGGAACTGATCGGCAAGATCGAGTACCAGGGTGTCGAGGTCGTCCTCTACGACAAGGTCGAGTCCAATCCCAAGGACTACAACGTCATGGAAGCCGCGGCGCTCTACCAGAAGGAGAAATGCGACTCGATCATCTCCGTCGGTGGTGGCTCGAGTCACGACGCCGCGAAGGGTGCGCGTGTCGTGATCGCCCACGACGGTCGCAACATCAACGAGTTCGAGGGCTTCGCGAAATCCACAAACAAGGAGAACCCGCCGCACATCGCCGTGTCGACCACGGCCGGCACCGGCTCCGAGACGTCCTGGGCCTACGTCATCACCGACACCTCCGACATGGACCACCCGCACAAGTGGGTCGGCTTCGACGAGGCCACGATCGTCACCCTCGCGATCGACGACCCGCTGCTCTACTACAGCTGCCCCCAGCACTTCACCGCGTACTGCGGCTTCGACGTCCTCGCCCACGGCTCCGAACCGTACGTCTCACGACTGGACTTCGCCCCGTCGCTCGGCAACGCCCTGTACTCGATCGAACTCGTCGCGAAGCACCTGCGCGAAGCGGTCTTCGAGCCGCGCAACCTCAAGGCCCGCGAAGGCATGATGAACGCCCAGTACATCGCCGCGCAGGCCTTCAACTCCGGCGGCCTCGGCATCGTGCACTCGATCTCGCACGCCACCTCGGCCTTCTTCGACAGCCACCACGGACTCAACAATGCGATCGCTCTGCCGCGGGTATGGGAGTACAACCTGCCCTCCCGGTACGAGCACTACGCCCGCATCGCAAGCGCGATGGGCGTGGACACCCGCAACATGACCACCGTGCAGGCCGCCGACGCCGCGGTCGACGCGGCGATCCGCCTCGCGAAGGACGTCGGTATCCCCGACAACTTCGGCCAGGTGCGAGTCGACTCGTACGAGAAGAACCGTATGAACACCGGCAAGTACGCCGGTCGCGGCGAGGTCATCACCGGGGACGAGAAGACCGTCCGGGCCATCTCCGAACATATCCAGGGCGACTGGTGCACCCCGGGCAACCCCCGCGAGGTCACGGTCGACTCGATGATCCCGGTGGTCGACCACTGCATCAACCGGTCCTACTGAGAACCCGTGCTCCCGGGGCGACCCCTGCGCCCCGGGAGCACCTGCTCCGCCGCGACCACGCCAGAGAAGGAGACTCCGGATGACCCCGTTCGCCTCGGGCGCCGAACTGAAGGATGCGCTACGCCGGCACGACTACATCGCCGACGACGAGTTCGCGACCGTCGTGCACCTCGCCACCGCACTCGAGCGGCCCTTGTTGCTCGAAGGGCCCGCCGGGGTCGGCAAGACCGAACTGGCCAAGGCGCTCGCCGCGGTCGGTGGCCGGAAACTGGTGCGGTTGCAGTGCTACGAAGGGCTCGACGACAGCCGCGCTCTGTACGAGTGGGACTACGCCGGACAACTGCTGCACGTGCAGATGCTGCGCGACCGTATCGGTGAACTGCTCGCCGGCCACACCGACCTCGCGGATGCGTCGAACTTCCTCGCGCAGCAGGATTTCGGTCTGTACTCCGAGGCGTTCCTGTCGGTCCGCCCGCTGCTCGAGGCCGTGCTCTCCGAGGAGCCCGTGGTCCTGCTCGTCGACGAGGTGGACCGCACCGAGGAATCCATGGAAGCGCTGCTGCTCGAGGTGCTTGCCGAACGGCAGGTGACGATCCCCGAGGTCGGCACGTTCACCGCCCGGTCCACACCGTGGGTGATCCTGACCTCCAACGACACTCGCGAGTTGTCGCCGGCACTCAAGCGTCGCTGCCTGCACTACCACGTCGGCTACCCGACACCCGAACGGGAACGCGAGATCGTCACCGCGCGGGTGCCGGACGTACGACCGGGAACGGCCCACCGGATCGTCGACCTGTCCCGGACCCTGCGCGATCTGCCGCTGCGCAAGAGCCCGTCGATCTCGGAGGTCATCGACGCCGCGCGTGCGGCGACGGTGATGGGACATGACGCCGACGACCCGGATTCCCTGGGCGGCATGCGCGACGTGCTGTTGGCGACGCTGCTCAAGTACACCGGCGACGTCGACCTCGTGAAGGCCCGACTCGGCGATGGGGGAACCGGAACCGCTGCAGCAGAGCCGATGACGTCGGAACCGGTTCCGTCGAACGAACGGGTGACGGTCGCATCGCGCCCGGCGAACACCACGACCGCCGCCTTCCGGGGACGCGGTGGTGGCGGTCGCGACGCCGCGGGTAGCGGACTTCGGGGGTGACCCCGCGATGCACACATCCCGAGTGGGACGGGTGACCGCGCTCGACGAGCGTCGCCCCCGCTACGTGCTCGACGTGGTGGCGGCGGTGTTCGGCATGCTCCTGCGCCGCCACGGTGTCGCGGCGTCGCCGGCCGAGAGCATCGAAGTACGCCGGGTGCTCGACCTGGTTCCCGCCCGCGAAAGGGACGTACTGCGCGCGTGCCTGCGGGCGGTGTGCGCCAAGTATCCGCACGAGAGGGCCGGTTTCGAGCGCGCCTTCGACGAGTTGTTCGGTGCTGTCGACGCCGCGATCGCCGCGACCGGCGGCGGGCCTGCCCGGGCCCGGTTCGCGGAGTCGCTGCCGGCCGCGCTCGAGATCGGCGACGATCCGAGCATCGCGCGCTACGCCGAGTACAACGAACGCGCCGCCGAGGTCGGCGACCACTTCGACACCCCGGAGGCCCGCAAAGGGTTCAACCCGCACAAGGACGACGACGATGTGTCGATGACGTCCTCCGACGCCGACCTGTCGGTGGACACGGGCGCGGACTCGGGTCGTCGCGGCGTCACCTACACCGTCGACGTCGAGAACGCGGCGACCACGACCGTGGGCGATCTGTCCGGTGAACCGGGGGCCGCGGTCGTCGGATCGCTGTCCTGGGACGATCCGGCGACGATCCTCGCGTGGCTCGACGCCTACGACCCGCACCGCACGTACGGGGGAGAGGTTCTCGACGAACCCCTCTCCGAATCGCAACTCGCGCGCCTCGTCGACGCGGTCGAAGCGTTCGTCGCCTCGCTCGCTGCCGCGGTGCCGGGGATCGAAGGCGTCGAGGCACCCGAATCGCACGACACCGCCGGCATCGACCGTGCCGAAATCGAGCTGGCGTGCCATGAAGTGTTGCGCCGGATGCGCGGTCCCGTCCGTCCCCATCCGCGTGAGCGCACCCGCGGACGGCTCGACATGCGCAGGACCGCCCGGGCGGGGATGCGGACCGACGGGGTGCCGTTCAGGCTCGTCGTCCGTGCGCCCCGTCCCGACCGGGTGCGGCTGCTCGTCCTCGCGGACGTCTCGTTGTCGGTGCGCCCCGTCACCGCGTTCACGCTCCGGCTGGCCCAGGCGATGAACGGGCGGGCGCATCGGTGCCGGGTGGTCGCCTTCGTCGATCGTCCGGTGGACGTGACGAAACAGTTGCTCGCCGCCGACGGCGACGGTGCCTTGGCCGCCGTACTCGCCCATCCCGCAGTCGATCTCGAAGCGAGCAGCGACTACGGAAGGATGTTCGACGAACTGCTCACCGAGCACTCCGGATCGATCGACGGCCGGACGTCGGTGCTGGTGGTGGGGGACGGGCGCTGCAACGGCCTGCCTCCGCGCGTCGATCGGCTCGAGGAACTCCGTCGCCGGGTGCACCGTCTCGCGTGGATCACGCCGGAACCGGAGCGGTACTGGCCGCAGGCGACCTGCGCGATGCCCGACTACGCCGAACTGTGCGACGAGGTGGTCGTCGCCCGTGACGGTGCGGAACTGCTCGCGAAGGCCGCCGAACTCGGCCACGCACTGCGGTGAGCGGCCGGGTCCGGGGAGCTCAGCGCGAGGCGGTCTCCTGCGCCAGGGCTTCGTCGAGTTGCTCGAACCCCTCGGACAGACCCGTCTCCATGCCCGATTGCGCCATCCCGTCGCGGGCCTCCGTGCTCGGGTACACCGAATGTCCCACGAGCTTGCAGCGTCCGTCGCCGAGGTCGACGAAGGTGAGCGTCTCGAGGCTCACCACGTCGGGGAATCCGAGGTATTCGAAGGTCTGGACGACGAACTCGTTGTCGCGCACGGTGTGGAAGACTCCGGCGAAGCGGTAGCTTCCGCGCTCGTCCGAGTGTCGGTAGCGGTACGAGCCTCCGGTACGGAAGTCGAACTGCTCGATCTCGATCTCCATGGCTCGCGGGCCGAGCCAGCGGGCGACGAGATCGGGATCCTTGTGGGCGCGGAAGACGTCCGCGACCGGGAAATCGAATTCCCGCTCGTAGTCGATGAAGGGGACGCCTTCCGGGACCGAGAGGGTGAGTGCGTTGCTCATGACAGTCCTCCGGTGTCGGGGCGTCACGCGCCCCGGTGATGGTGTTCGGTCCTGTGGTGGTGTTCGGCCGCTTCCCGGGCCAGCGCGGCGTCGAGATCGCGGAACTGCTGCTCTTTCACCAACCGGTAGCGGTCGATCCAGGAGGTCAGCATCTCCAGCCGCGCGGGATTCAGGTGGACGGGCCGGCGCTGGGCATCGCGTGTGCGCGTGACGAGACCGGCGTGTTCGAGCACCCGAATGTGTTTCGAGATCGCCTGTGTGGTGATCTCGAAGGGTTCCGCGAGTTCGGTGACCGTGGCCGGGCCCCGGCTGAGCCGGGCGACGATGCGGCGGCGGGCCGGATCGGCCAGGGCGGTGAACGCCAGGTCGAGCGCGGTGTCGTCCGTCTCGCCGTCGTGCACGATCGCCTCCGCTTCATGAACCTTCCGGTTTATCAACCGTCTGGTTGAATAAAGGATGCTCCCCGGCGACGGCCGTGTCAAGGGGTCCGGTGTGCGGACGTGAGCGGATCGCGGTCGAATTCCCTACGGGCACTCACACGCCCGGTTACCGTCGGTGGATGGTTCAGCCCTCGAGAGTCCGGTCCGGTGTCCGCGCGGCCCTCGCCACAGCCGTCTCGATCGCCCTCCTGGGTGCGTGTACATCCGCGTCCGGCGATACGGAACCCGACGGCACCGCCGACGTGCAGGAGACCGCAGCGGCGGCGACCTGCACCGCGGAACCGAACGGCACCCCGGTCGCCGACACGCAGCAACCGGCGGAGACCGGGGATCGCGACATCTCGACGAATCCCGAGATCGCGACCGGTTATCGCGCCGGTATGACCCCGGTGACCACCTCCTCCTATGCCGTGTCGACGGCCAACCCGGTCTCCACCGAGGCGGCGTGCGAGGTCCTGCGCGACGGCGGGACCGCCGCCGACGCGCTCGTCGCCGCCCAGATGGTCCTCGGTCTCGTCGAACCCCAGTCGTCGGGCATCGGCGGAGGAGCCTTCCTGGTGTACTACGACGCCGAATCCGGCGAGGTGACGGCATACGACGGTCGCGAGACGGCCCCGATGTCCGCGACCGAGAACTATCTGCGCTGGATCAGCGACACCGACCGCACCGAACCCCGCCCCGACGCCCGTGCCAGCGGCCGGTCGATCGGCGTGCCCGGCGCCGTACGGATGCTCGAGAAGGTCCACGAGGAGCACGGACGCACCGACTGGGGCGAATTGTTCCGTCCCGCCATCGATCTCGCGGATCAGGGCATCGTGATCAGCGACCGCCTGGCGCAGTCGATCGCCGATTCCGCCCCGCAACTCGCGGTCGACGACGAGGCCCGCGCCTACTTCCTGCAGTCCGACGGCTCGCCCAAGCCGGCCGGTGAAACCCTCACGAATCCCGCCATGTCCAAGACGCTCTCGGCGATCGCCACCGGTGGCGCCGACGCCTTCTACACCGGCGACATCGCGGCCGGCATCGTCGAGGCCACCGGCACCGACTCCGGTGGGCGTACACCCGGAACGATGACCCTCGAGGACCTTGCCGCCTACGAGGCGAAGGAACGGCAACCGCTGTGCACCCCCTATCGCAACTACGAGATCTGCGGTATGCCCAATCCGTCGTCGGGAGGTATGGCGGTCGCCGCGACGCTCGGCATCCTCGAGAACTTCGATCTCGCCTCGATATCGCCGCACGATGTCGATACCGACGGTGGCGTGCCCGACGCCGAGGCGGTGCACCTGATCTCCGAGGCCGAACGACTCGCCTACGCCGATCGCGACAAGTACGTCGCCGACGCCGACTTCGTCCCCCTGCCGGGCGGCTCGCTCGACACCCTGGTGAACCCGGACTACCTGTCCGAACGCGCAGCCCTGATCGACCCCGGCAAGAGCATGGGGAAGGCGCGGCCCGGCGACTTCGGTCCGGTCCCGCTCGGCATGCCGCCGCAGAGTCCCGAACACGGCACCAGCCATATCTCGGTCGCCGACAGCTACGGCAATGTCGCATCGATGACGACCACGATCGAATCGGCGTTCGGCTCGTTCCACATGGTCGACGGCTTCCTGCTCGACAATCAGCTCACGGACTTCTCGGCCGAACCGGTCGACGAGGAAGGTCTTCCGGTCGCCAACCGCGTCGAACCGGGCAAGCGGCCACGGAGTTCGATGGCCCCGACGCTCGTCTTCGAACGCACACCCGACGGCGGTCGCGGCGACATCCACATGGTGGTCGGGTCGCCGGGTGGTTCGGTGATCATCCAGTTCGTCGTCAAGACGCTCGTGAACACCCTCGACTGGGGACTCGACCCGCAGCAGGCCGTTTCGGCCGTGTCGTTCGGCGCCGCCAACACCCCCGTCACCGGGGTGGGTGGCGAACATCCGGCGATCGACGGGGCCGGCGACGGAGCGAACGACCCGCTCGTGCGGCAACTCCGCGACATGGGTCACGAAGTGTCCGTCGCCCCGCAGTCCAGTGGTCTGAGCGCGCTGCTGCGCCGGGACGAGGGATGGATCGGGGGCGCCGACCCCCGCCGCGAAGGCGCCGTGATGGGCGACACCGGAGGGCAGTGACGTACTCGGCGCGGACAAGGCGGACGCCGGTGACCTACCCTGTCGGACAGGTGCCGACCCCGCCATCGGTCCGGTGCGCCCCGTGCCCGCTCCGCCCGAGAGCCCGCGCACCGTAAGCTGGATCACGCAGGTGCGCGGATCGTCAGGAGCGAACAGTGGCCGTCGTCATGCCGGGACACCAGAACACGACCTCTCCCTGTGCTCACGCGGCCCCTCACGGCGGCCGTTCCGGTGCGGGTCCCGCCCTGGTCAAGTTCCACGCACCCGAGATCGTCTTCGGGGAGGGTTCGCTCGTCGAAGCGGCCCACGCCGCCGTCCGGCTGGGCGGTGTCCGTCCCATGCTCGTCACCGATCCGGGGCTGATCGAGGCGGGCTGGGCCGACGAGCTCCTGCAGCACCTGCGTGAGCAGGGGATCGAACCCACCGTGTGGGCCGGTCTCACCCCCAACCCGAAGGACCACGAGGTCGCGGCAGGCCACGAGCTGTACCGGGCGCGCGGCTGCGACGTCCTCGTCGCGCTGGGTGGCGGCTCGGTGATCGACGCGGCGAAGGGTGTCGCGATCCTCGCCGCCAACGGCGGCAACATCCTCGACTACGAGGGAGTCGACCGCGCGCCGCTGCCCATCCCACCGATGGTCATGGTGCCGTCGACGTCCGGCACGGGAGCCGACGTCTCCCAGTTCTGCGTGGTCACCGACACCGCGCGGGGCAGCAAGATCACCATCATCGGGCGGTCGCTCGTCCCCGACCTCACGGTCATCGATCCGCGTCTGCTCACCACCATGCCCGCCGACCTCAACGCCGCCACCGGACTCGACGCTCTCACCCATGGCATCGAGGCGTTCGTCTCCCGTGCCCACAACCCGCTCACCGACCATCACGCACTGCGCGCGGTCGGCATGGTCACCGGCACGCTCGTGCGCACGATCGACGACCCGACCTTCATGCCTGCCCGTGCCACCATGGCCCAGGCGAGTCTCGAGGCCGGGCTCGCGTTCACCAATGCGATCCTCGGCGCCGCCCACGCGATGAGTCACCAGGTCGGCGGTCTGCTCGACCTGCCGCACGGGGTCGTCAACGGGGTGCTGCTGCCGCACGTCATCCGGTTCAACGGCGCCGACGATCCCCGGCCGTTCGTCGAGGTCGCGGCGACCCTCGGTCTGGAGGAGGCGCGTGGCGCCGCACCCGACGCCGTCGAGGCCGTCGCCTCGCGCATCGACGAACTCGCCCGGCAGGTGGGCGTGCCGCGTGGACTGCGGCAACTCGGCGTGCGTGAGGAAGACCTCCCGCGACTCGCCGAGGGCGCTCTGCGCGACGCGTGCATGTCGACGAATCCGCGCACCGCGACCCACGACCAGATGATCGAGTTGTTCCGGACGGCGATGTGAGTGCTCCCGACCTGTCGGCATTGACCGGACTCCGCTCCGGGAAGTCGACCTTCTATCCGCAGTACCGCGGCGCCGCCGAGCGCCTCGAACGCGTCGTCCACGCACTCGAGTTGATCTCCCGGGCTCTGGTGCGCACCGTCGAGGGACCGGAGACGCTCATCTGCGCCGTCGCCGAAGCCGCCCGCGCGCATCTGAGTGCGACATGGGTCGCCTTCGCCCTCGCCGACGGTGTCCTGCCCGATGCCGGTCCGCGCAGGCTCGTGCTCGGCCCCGACGCCACTCCCTTCCTCGTCGACAACGTGGAGGGGCCGCCCCTGCCCGACGAGGTCGTCGCGCTGCTCGACGCCGTGCGCACGGGTGCTGCCGAGCGTCGTGAGCTGGTCGAGAACCACCACGCGTTCGTACCCATCGTCCTGGGCGGGGGAGTCGTCGGCGCCATCGCCGCGTGGACGCCGGATCACCGTGCCCTCGACACCACCGACCGCGCCGTCCTGTCCATCCTCGCCAGCCAGACGGCGGTCGCATTGCAGAACTCCGCGCTCTACCAGCGCGGGCAACTCCTCCTCGAGCGCGCCGAACAGGCCTACCGCGAAGCCAACCGCTCCGCCGCCGACCTGCAGGCACGCAACGAGGAACTGGAGGACACCCTCGAGAAACTCGCGCTCACACAGCGGCAGCTCGGCGTCGCCCACCGCAACCAGGCGCTCGACGAGGAACGACATCGCATCGCCCGGGAACTCCACGACAGCGTCACCCAGGCCGTGCTCTCCGCAGGTATGCAGATCGAGGTGTGCCGCAGCGACATCCCCGACGCCGAACGCAGCGAGCGGCTCGACCTCGCCAAGGAGCTCACGCGCGGTGCCGTCGAGCAGTTGCGGTCGGCGATCTACGCGCTGAACCGGCCGTCGGACGCCGAACGCATGTCGTTGCCGGAGATGCTCGAACAGCTCAGTGTCGCCCACATGCCGGGCGAACTCGAGGTGAGGACGAGGATGGCCGGCACGCCGGTCGAGCTGACCGGTGAGGCCGAGCACGCCCTGCTCCGGATCGCCGGCGAAGCACTGTTCAACGCGGCGGTCCACGCCAACGCGAGTCGTGTGGTGCTGCGGCTCGCCTACGGAGGCGACGCGGTCCTGCTCTCCGTGGCCGACGACGGCGACGGCGACCCGGCGCGTCTGCGAGTGATGTTGCGACTGGCCGCCAACGGCCTCGACGGGAATCATCGTGGCCTCGCGAACATGCAAGCGCGCGCCCGGGAACTCGGTGGTGCTCTCGAGGTGCGGCGTTCCAGGCTCGGCGGAGTGCGGATCGCAGCCCGGATCCCGTTGCAGGACAACGCTGTAGTTCAACAGGTGGGAGAATCGTCATGACCGTCACGCCGCCGCAGGCAACCCCCCGGGCTCGGCCCGGCACGGTGCGTATCGCACTCGTCGACGACCACGCGATCCTCCGCCAGGGGCTCCGTTCGATCCTCGACCGCGAACCTGATCTCGAGGTGGTGGGGGAGGCGTCGACGGACGCGGAGGCTCTCGCGCTCGTCGACCGCATGCGTCCCGACATCGTGCTGCTCGACCTCAAGCTCTCGGCGGGATCGGATTTCGAGGGATTGGGATTGTGCGGCCGGCTGTCCTCCGCGCATCCGGGGATCGGGCTGCTCGTGCTCACCACCTTCCTCGACGAGCAACTCGTCGTGCGGGCGGTGCACGCCGGTGCTCGCGGTTACGTCGTCAAGGACGTCGACACCACCGAACTGGTGCGCGCCATCCGTGCCGTCTCCCGTGGTGAGAGCGCCTTCGACTCGCGCAGCGCGGCTGCGGTGGTGCGGTCGCTCAACGGGCAGGCCGCTCCCGCGGAACAGTTGACCGGCCGCGAACTCGAAGTGCTGAAGCTCCTCGCCGCCGGCCTGTCGAACGTGAAGATCGGTGCGGAGCTGTTCATCTCGGCCACCACCGTGAAGTTCCACGTCAGCAACATCATGCGCAAGCTCGGTGTGAGTCGCCGGGCGGAGGCGGTCTACGCGGCGAGCAAGCAAGGCCTCATCTGAGGCCTCTCGTCAGCGGTCGTCCGGGACGGAGGAATGCACCGGCACCAGCACCGACAGCGCTCCGGTGCACACCAGCAGGCACAGGAGCGGCCCGCCTCGGAGAATCTGACCGGTGACCTCCCGAATCCGTCGACCCCGATCGTCGCCCGGCGGTGCGGCAAGCACGATCGCGGGGTCGGTCCTCGACCGGGCCGCGGCGACGAGAAGACATTCCTCCGATGTGGTGAGTACCGGAATGTCGTTCGCGCCGTCCGTCTTCCCGATCGCTACGGCGTCGTAATCGGAGTCGTCCGTGTCGTCGTGATAGACGAGCAGTCGTACGTCCGGTCGCTCGGGAATCGGCCGGCAGTCCATCACCAGGCCGGACGAACCGGCCTTCTTCCTGTCCTCGGGGCAGTGGGGGAGGACGACACGACGTGAGGTCCAGCTGAAGTGGCTCTCGACGTTCTCGCTCATCGTGCCACCTCCTTCCGGCTACACCCGGTATTCGTCGCGGGGATGCAGGCGGATGGGTGACGGAATCAGTCGACGACGAGCCACCCACCGTGGTATTCGAACACCTCGAAGGACCGGCCCGTGGTGCGTCCGAGTTCCTCCAGCGCCGACAGGTCGAAGGTGCGCACGTGTCCGTGGCACGCCGTCGCCTCGTCCTCGAACGGCACCGCGACGACCACCCGCTGCCTGGCGATCCGCAGCGCCTCGGCGAGGATCGTGGCCCCCACGGCGTCGTCGACGTGCTCGAGCAGATGGATGGCCGTCACGGTGTCGGCGCTGTCGTCGGCTACCGGGACGTTCGCCGCGTCGCACACGAGCGTGTCGAGGCGCAGACCCAGTCGCGGCGCGACGGCATCGAGCAGGCGCATGGTACCGGGCAGGATGTCGGTGGCGGTGACCGCGGTACCGGCGGCAGCGAGCCGCAACGGCAGGAAGCCGAAACACGACCCCAGATCGAGCACGCTCCCGCGCACGAGTTCGGCCGCACGATCGTGGATGGGCGCGAAATCGGCTGTACCGTCGAGCAGTTCGTCGAGCGAGTTGCGGTAGTAGGTGACCCACGAGTCGAGGGCGCCCGACACCGTGGAACGCACGAGTCCGACCATCGTCAGTTCGAACTCGTCCTGGCCGAAGGCGGCGTCCTGGATCGAGGCGGTCACCTCGGCGACGAGTCGCTCGCTGATCTGCTCGGCCGTGAGGGAATGCGTGACGTGGAGTCGGTCGTCCTCGCGCCGGACGTTCAGCGGCCCGGCGGTGACGCGTTCGACCGTCACATGGTCGTGTGTCCACAGACCCGGGCTGCAGGGAGCGAGCGGATCGAGCAGGGTCATTGTTTCGCAACCTTTTTCGGAGGCGTGAAAGGGGAGTGGGGGTCACTGTAGTCGAGGCCTGCGGTCAGTGTCCCCATCCCGACGGCCAGGAATTCGTGCAGATCCGATGCGGGTTCGTCGAGCCACGCCTCGTAGGCGGAGATCGCGACGCCGAGCACCAGGTAGCCGACGGTGCGAGGAATGTGGTCGTCGGGTCCGGCTCCGATGCGGCGGGCGACGAACTCGGCGACGACCCGCCTCCACCCCTGGTACATCACCGACGAATAGCCCTGCAGTGCGGGCGTGTGCAGGATGAGACCCATCCGTGCCCGGTGCCGTTCGGCCTCGCTGTCGGGGAAGGTGTTGAAGTCGTGCAGGGCGGTGGTCAGCGCGTCGGAGAGCGGGACGTCCTCGGGAATCGTCTCGAGGCTCGCGCGCATGCCGGCGAGGTGTTCGTCGAAGTTTCCCCAGGCCAGCTCGTTCTTCGACGGGAAGTACCGGAAGAAGGTGCGGCGGGCGATGCCGGCGGCCTCGGCGATGTCGTCGATGCTCGTCTCGTCGAATCCGACCTCCATGAACAGTTCGATGCCGAGAGCAGCGAGCTCCTCCTTCGACGTGGACGGGCGGCGACCTACCCGAGCGGACGGTTTCCGTCGGCTGCGCGTCATTGTTCCTCTCCCCGTAGTGACATTCTGCACTCGATGCCATTACAGTGGTGAAGCGGCTCACAAAGCAAGCCCGCTGTGAAGCCGGGCTCCGATTCCGGAGAGAGAAGATCCGAGGAGGAAACATGTCCGATCGTGACAACGCAGTGATCGAATCCGATCTGATCGAGGAGTCTCTCGTCGAGGAGGTCTCCATCGACGGCATGTGCGGCGTGTACTGACATGACCGCGCCCGGAGCCACCGACGTGTCCCCCGACGCTGTGGGCACAGCAACGTTCGATCCGGGTGCCGGCTGGCGGCTCCACCCGCAGGTAGCGCTTCGCCCCGAACCGTTCGGGGCGTTGCTCTACCACTTCGGCACCCGCAAATTGTCGTTCCTGAAGAACACCGTCATCGTCGAGATCGTCCGATCCCTCGGAGACCACACCTCGGTGCGGGAAGCGTTGCGCGCGCACGGGATCGACGAGAGTGCCGAGCGGCCCTACGTGCGTGCTCTCGGCACCCTGGCCGACTCGCACATGATCGTTCCTGCCTGACGCCGCTCGTTTCTGCCCGACGCCCGAAGGACCAGCCCATGACTTCGCTGCTCGAACCGCCCACCACCCCCACCCCTCCGAAGGTCGGTCGTCTCGTCGACCAGTTCGAAAAGGGTCTCGACGCCCCGATCTGCCTGACCTGGGAGCTGACCTACGCGTGCAACCTCTCGTGTGTGCACTGCCTGTCCTCGTCCGGTAGACGCGACCCGCGGGAACTGTCGACCGAGCAGTGCAAGGCGATCATCGACGAGTTGCAGCGCATGCAGGTCTTCTACGTCAACATCGGCGGTGGCGAACCGACGGTGCGCTCGGACTTCTGGGAACTGGTGGATTACGCCACCGATCACCAGGTGGGCGTGAAGTTCTCCACCAACGGGGTGCGCATCGACCGCAAGGTCGCCGAACGACTCGCCGCCTCCGACTATGTCGATGTGCAGATCTCCCTCGACGGCGCCACCGCCGAGGTCAACGACGCCGTGCGCGGGCCGGGTTCGTTCGCCATGGCCGTACGCGCGCTCGAGAACCTGTCCGAGGCCGGTTTCCGCGACGCGAAGATCTCCGTGGTCGTCACGCGCCAGAACGTCGACCAGCTCGACGAGTTCAAGGCCCTCGCCGACAAGTACGGTGCCACCCTGCGCATCACCCGGTTGCGCCCGTCGGGCCGTGCGGTGGACGTGTGGGACGATCTGCATCCCACCCACGAGCAGCAGCGGCAGCTCTACGATTGGCTCGTCGCCCACGGCGAAGGCGTGCTGACCGGCGACTCGTTCTTCCACCTGTCGGCTTTCGGCGGCGAGGGCGGCGGCTCGCTGCCCGGGCTGAACCTGTGCGGCGCGGGCCGGGTGGTGTGCCTGATCGATCCGGTCGGCGACGTCTACGCGTGCCCGTTCGCGATCCACGAGAATTTCCTCGCCGGCAACATCCTCACCGACGGGGGGTTCTCCTCGGTGTGGACGAACTCCGAGCTGTTCCGCGAACTGCGCGAACCGCAGTCGGCCGGGGCGTGCAGCTCGTGCAACTTCTACGACTCGTGCCGCGGGGGGTGCATGGCCGCGAAGTTCTTCACCGGTCTGCCGATGGACGGACCCGATCCCGAATGTGTGCAGGGCTACGGGCAATCGGCGCTCGAAGCCGAGCGCACCGTGCCGCAGTCGAGTGTCGACCACTCGCGTACCGGCAAGCGCGCCGAGCGGCGCACTCCGGCCGCGCCGGTGCCGTTGACCCTGCTCACCAAGCCCCCCGCCAAGTTCTGCGACGAGAACCCGCTCGCAGGCCTGTAGATTTCCGAGGAGATTCGTCATGGCCAAGCCCTCCTGGCTGAAGAACCCCTGGGCGACCGACCCGTGGTTCGAGACCGTCGCGGTCGCGCAGCAACGCGCGCGTAAGCGTCTGCCCAAGTCCGTCTACGGCGCACTCGTCGCCGGCTCCGAGGCCGGCCTGACCGTCGACGACAACACCGCCGCCTTCCGCGAACTCGGTTTCGCCCCCCACGTGGCCGGACTGTCCGACAAGCGGGAGATGGCCACGACCATCCTGGGCCAGGATGTGTCGCTGCCGGTGATGATCTCCCCGACGGGCGTGCAGGCCGTGCACCCCGACGGTGAAGTCGCCGTCGCCCGTGCCGCCGCGGCGCGCGGCACCGCGATGGGATTGAGTTCGTTCGCGTCCAAATCCGTCGAGGAGGTCGCGGCGGTCAACGACAAGACCTTCTTCCAGATGTACTGGGTCGGCAGCCGCGAAGTGCTCGTCCAGCGCATGGAACGCGCCCGCGCCGCCGGTGCCAAGGGCCTGATCATGACCCTGGACTGGTCGTTCTCCAACGGCCGCGACTGGGGCAGCCCCGCCATCCCCGAACGCATGAACCTCGAGGCGATGGTCAAGTTCGCGCCCGAGGGCATCATCCGCCCCAAATGGCTGCTCGAATGGGCGAAGACCGGCGCCGTGCCGGATCTGACCACCCCGAATCTGACCCCGCCCGGCGGCCGGGCCCCGACCTTCTTCGGTGCCTACGGCGAGTGGATGACCACCCCGTTGCCGACCTGGGAGGATGTGGCGTGGCTGCGCGAGCAGTGGGGTGATGCGCCCTTCATGCTCAAGGGCGTGATGCGGGTCGACGACGCCAAGCGCGCCGTCGATGCGGGGGTCACCGCGATCTCGGTGTCCAACCACGGTGGCAACAATCTCGACGGCACCCCGGCGCCGATCCGGGCGCTGCCGGCGATCGCCGAGGCGGTGGGCACGGACGTCGAGGTGCTGCTCGACGGAGGTATCCGCCGCGGCAGCGATGTCGTCAAGGCGATCGCGCTCGGTGCGAAGGCGGTGCTCATCGGCCGCGCGTATCTGTGGGGTCTGGCCGCGAACGGTCAGGCCGGGGTGGAGAACGTCCTCGACATCCTGTCCGGGGGTATCGGTTCCGCCTTGATGGGGTTGGGCAAGAACTCGATCCACGAGTTGACCCCGGACGATGTGTTCGTGCCGGACGGTTTCCGCCGCGACCTCGGCATCTGACACAGCCGACGACATGGGCCCCGCGCTCACCGAACCGATCACCCTCGCCGGACGCACCGCTCCGTCGAGGGTGATCTTCGGTCCGCACGTCACGAATCTCGGTGACGGCCGGTCGTTCTCGGACCGGCACGTCGCGTACTACGCGCGACGTGCTCGGGGTGGGTGCGGGATCGTCGTGACGGAGACGGCGTCGGTGCACTCGCTCGACCACCCGTACGAACGCGCGCCGCTCGCCGGACACTGCGGAGCCGGATACCGGCGGATCGTCGACGCCTGCCGTCCGCACGGCGCGCTCGTGCTCGCGGGCCTCGGTCATCGCGGGCTCCAGGGTTCGAGCGCGTGGACCCGGGCACCACTGTGGGCGCCCTCGCGCGTACCGGATCCGGCGACACGCGAACTCCCCGTCGAGATGACCGAGCACGAGATCACCGAACTCGTCGAGTCCTTCGCCCGGGCCGTCGCCGTCGCCGTGGCCGCGGACCTGGACGGGGTGGAACTCGACGTCGGCCCGACTTCGCTGCTGCGGCAGTTCCTCTCGGGACTCACCAACCACCGCGCCGACGGATACGGTGACGACCGGCTGCGCCTGCTCCGCGAGGTGATCGTCGCGGTCCGCTCGCAGATGGGCACGGATCGTGTTCTTGCGCTGCGACTCTCGTGCGACGAGAACGCGCCGTGGGCGGGCATCACTCCCGACCTCGCCGCCGGATACGTTCCCGCGATCGCCCCGGCGATCGACCTGCTCACCGTCGTGCGTGGCGGATTGTTCTCCCCCGAGTCGTACCGGCCCGACACGCACACCCCTGCGGGCTTCAACGTCGAAGTGTGTCGGCGTATTCGGGAGGTAGCCGGTAGCGCGGTCCCGATCGTGTTGCAGGGCAGCATCGTCGACGTCGGGCACGCGCAACGCGCGCTCGACGACGGTACGTGTGATCTGGTCGAGATGACCCGCGCCCAGATCGCCGACCCCGACCTCGTCGAAGCCGCCCGTCGTGCTCGCCGGCCACGCCCCTGCGTGCGCTGCAACCAGGCGTGCCTCGTCGACGACTTCCACAATCCGGTCGTGGGATGCATCGCGAACCCGGAGGTGGGTGACGAGACCCGGGCACTCTTCGGGCCGGTGGCCACCGCTCGCGACGTGCTCGTGGTGGGTGCCGGGCCCGCCGGTCTGGAAGCGGCGCGGGTGGCGGCGACACGCGGTCACCGTGTCGTCCTGGTCGAGGCGACGAATCGGATCGGCGGCACGGCCGCCGTGGTCTCGCCCGGCCGCCCCGACTTCCCGGCGCTCGTCGACTGGCTCGAACAGCAGTGCCGCGAGTCCGGTGTCGACATCCGTACCGGCACCGAGGCCGGCGACGCCGATATCGAGGACGCGCTCGCTCGCGGACGTGTGGTCGTGCAGGCCACGGGCGGGATTCCGCGTCCACCGTCCTTCCCTGTGACCGTGCCCGAGAACTACGCGACCGCCGCGGAGGTGCTGTCGGGGACCCGCCCGCCGACGGCACAGCGAGCGGTGGTGTGGGATCCGCCGGGTGGGCCGGTGGCGAGCGCCGTGGTCGATCGGCTCGTGGAGGACGGTGTGGAGGTCCACTACGCGACCGGCGACCTCGTCGCGGGATCACGTCTCGCGCCGACCGGCGATCTCGTCGCCTTCGACGTCCGGCTGCAGCGGGCGGGCGTGACGAGACATCTCGGGTGCCGGGTCGGTTCGGTCGACGCCGAGGGGGTCGTGCTCGTCGACCGTGTGTCCGGGGAGACCATGCCGGTCTCGGATGCCGTTCTGATCGATTGCGCACCGTTGTTACCGGGCGAAGTGACCGAGCGGCCGGGGGTGTGGTCGATCGGGGATCGGGTGGCCCCGAGGACGATGCGTGACGCGATCCGGGAGGGACACCGGGTGGCTGTGACGCTGTAACGTGAGGCACACTGAAACATGTTCTAATCTGGGTCGACGGGAAGGGCCGACATGGGAGATTTCGACGGCAAGGTCGTCTTCATCACCGGGATCGCACGCGGGCAGGGCCGCAACCACGCCATCCGGTTCGCCCGCGAGGGAGCAGCCGTCATCGGCGTCGACATCGCGGGCCCGGTCTCGGAATACATCACCTACGAGCAGACCACCCCGGACGACCTCCGCGAGACGGTACGGCTCGTCGAGGAGGCCGGTGGGAAGATCCTCGCCCGCGTGGCGGACGTGCGCGACAGCGCGGCGTTGAAAGCCGTCGTCGACGAGGGTGTCGCCCAGTTCGGACGGCTCGACGTGGTCGTCGCCAACGCCGGCATCTGCACCTGGAACCGCTTCTGGGAGATGCCCGACGACCAGTTCGAAGAACTGATCGACATCAACCTGACGGGTGTGTTCAAAACCCTCAAGGCCGCCACCCCCGCCATGATCGAGGCCGGCAACGGCGGATCGATCATCGTCATCAGTTCGGTCTCCGGTCTCAAGGCGATGCCCGGCCAGATCAACTACGCGGCAGCCAAGTTCGGCCTCGTCGGCGTCACCCAGGCGGCGGCCAAGGAACTCGGCCCGTACCGCATCCGGGTCAACTCCATCCATCCCTACGGCGTGAACACCCCGATGGGCACCGACGTCAGCGTCCTGAAACTGTTCGAGAAGAATCCCTCGTGGGGCCCGAACTTCGTTCCGATCCTCGAGGGCAAGCCGACGGCCGATCCCGACGACATCTCCGAAGCCGTCCTGTTCCTCGCGAGCGATCGCGCCTCCACGATCACCGGCAGCCAGATGGCCGTGGACCAGGGCAACTCGAAGGTCTGACGGTGTCGCGCACGGGTGCCGGAACCGTTCCGCACGCGTCGTTGCGGATCGGTCCGGTCACCCTGCGCAATCGCATCGTCTTCCCTGCGCACCTGACCAACTTCTCGGTCGACGGCACCGTCACCGACCGGCACATCGCGTACTACGAGGCCAGAGCACGCGGCGGCGCGTCGATGATCGTCACCGAGGAGCACACCGTGCACCCCTCGGATCGTCCCTACGAGAAGCTGATCCGCGGCTGGGATCCGGATGTCGTCACCGGTTACCGCCGTCTCACCGACGCCGTGCACCGGCACGGCACGCGGATCCTCGCGCAGCTCAACCACAACGGCGCGCAGGGCACCTCGATGTACACCGGGCAACCGTTGTGGGCTCCGAGCCCCGAACCCGACCCACTCTTCCGCGAGGTCCCGCGCCCGATGACGAGATCCGACATCGCCGACCTTGTCGCGGGCTACGCCGACGTCGCCCGCCGCTGTGCCGAGACCGGCTTCGACGGCGTCGAGATCCAGTGTTCCCAGGCATCCGTCCTGCGTGCCTTCCTCGCACCCGCGACGAACCGTCGCGCCGACCGCTACGGCGGGGATCTCGCCGGGCGGGCGCGTCTGCTGCTCGAGGTCGTCTCCGCCGTGAGACGGGCAGTCGGGCGCGACCGTGTCGTGGGCGTGCGACTGACGGGTCACGACGGCACCGACGGCGGTGTCGGTATCGACGACGCCGTGCAGGTCGCGCGGATGCTCGAGGCGAGTGGCGACGTCGACTACCTCAACACGTCCGTGGGCGTCGCGACCGAGACGTTGCATCTGATCGAAGCCCCGATGTCCACCCCTCACGGCTACTCGCTGTTCGTCCCCGACGCCATCCGGGCAGCGGTGTCGCTGCCGGTCGTCGGGGTCGGGCGCTTCACCCGCCCCGACCAGGTCGGCGCCGCGCTCGCCGACGGAGTGTGCGATCTCGTCGGCGCGGTGCGCGCACAGATCGCCGACCCGGACTTCGCGAACAAGACGCTCTCCGGACGCGACGACGAGATACGGCCGTGCATCGGCTGCAATCAGGACTGCATCGGACGGGTCGGGCTCAACCGTCCCATCGCGTGCGCGGTCAATGCTCACGCCGGGTACGAATCCGACGGTTCCGCCGCGCCCGCCGTACCGCAACGGGTCGTCGTGGTCGGCGGCGGACCCGCGGGATTGCAGGCAGCGGCGACTGCTGCTGCACAAGGGCATTCGGTGGTCCTGTTCGAGCGGGGCCGGCGCACCGGCGGCCAGGTCCGCGAGGCCGCCGCCGCGCCGCACCGCGCCGAACTGCTGGGTGCGGTGACCCACCTCGACGCCGAGTGCCGCCGCAGGGGAGTGGACATCCGCACCGGCGCGACCGCCGATGCCACGACACTGCACGCGCTGGCACCCGACGTCGTGATCGTCGCGACGGGAGCGCGCCCCCGCAGGCCCGACCGGGCGGGCGCGTCGGCACGGGTGAGCGACGTGCGCGACGTGCTCACCGGTCGTGCCGCACCCTCCGGACGCGTCCTCGTCGTCGACGATCTCGGCTTCCACCAGGCCACCTCGGTCGCCGAGTTGCTGGCCGACAGGGGATGTGCGGTGACGGTATGCACGCCGGGGATGGTCGTGGGCCAGGATCTCGGTCCGACGCTCGAGCTCGACGGCTGGTTGCGCCGCGCCCGGGAGAAGCGGATCGAACGACTCACCGGCGTCGCCCTCGGCGGTGTCGTGGACCTGCCGGACGGCGCCGAGGTCACCCTGGTCCACCACGCGACCGGCGAGCAGACGAGGCTCACGGTGGACGCGGTCGTCGTCGCCACCCATCAGGATCCCGTCGACGAGCTGTGGCACGAGCTCTCGGAATGCGGCGCGAGGGTGATCCGCGTGGGCGACGCGGTGACGCCACGCCGCCTGCACGCCGCGATCGTCGAGGGGGACCGGGTCGCCAGGGGGCTCTAGCTTCTACGCCTCCACTTCGCGGCGCATGACGATCCGCGGCCAGCGGTCGAGACCGTGTTTCCGTTCCTCCGCGCGGATCCGGGCGAGGGCGGGGGAGAGGGCATCGTCCGCGACGGTGCGGAAGCCGAGACGCGCGTAGTACGGGCCGTTCCACGGCACGTCGCGGTAGGTCGTCAGCGACAGGGATCCGAAGCCGGCGTCCCGCGCCCACCCCGCGGCGTGCTCGATCAGCATGCGACCGATACCGCGACGCGCGTGGTCGGGATGCACCGACACCTGCTCGATGTGGACGCCGTCGTCGACGATGTCGGCCGCGAGATACGCGACCGGGAGCCCGTCTCCGTCGAACCACACCCAGCAGCGACCCGCGTCCCGATGGACGCGCAGATCCTCGACGGACGGGGGATCGTCGTCGGCCACGAAGGTCATACCGATCTCGGCGAAGGGCTTCCCCGCTGCGCGTTCGATCTCCTGCAGCACCGGCAGGTCGTCGTCGGTGGCCAGACGGATCGGGGGCAGATCCTTGTAGTAGTACATCGCCGTCGGCGAGTGCGCGTAGAGGCCGAACCGTTCGGTCATCGGTACGTACCCGGCCTTCGCGTACAGCGCGATCGCCTCGGGTTGCTCGCTCCCCGTCTCGAGGACCATGCGACGGCGACCGGCATCGGTCGCGGTCCGTTCGAGCGCACCCAGCACCCGTTCGGCCACACCGCGGCGCCGCGCGTTCGCCCGCACGTACATCCGCTTGATCTCGGCGTCCCCGTCGCGCAGTCCTCGATGTGAGGGCTCCGGAGCACGCCAACCGCCGATCCCGGCCGGGACCCCGTCGGTCAGCGCCAGGAGGAACACGCCGCGCGGGGGCCGGAATTCGTGCGGCAACAGCCCGGTGTCGTCGGGCCCGCCGTATCTCCGCACGTATTCGAGCTGAACTTCGCCGATGAGGGCCAGCACGTCCGGATCGTCCAGTGGACGAGGTTCGATCAGCACCGGGAAAGCGTACCGATCCGGTCCCGGCGTCCGGGCGGGCCTGCCTGGACCTCCGGGTTTCGTGCACGCCCGCGAAACCCTTAGCATCGGAGCGGTGATGCGGGAGCTCGCCGACGCCTACTGGACGGACATCGAACCCGGCCGGGTGACGGTGGCCGTCCCGGTCGGTGCGCTCGAACAGCACGGCCCGCATCTTCCCCTCGACACCGACACCCGGATCGCAGCCGCTGTCGCCGCCGCGCTGCCCGAGACGGTCCTTGCGCCGCCTCTGCCCTACGGGGCGAGCGGCGAGCACGAAGGCTTCGCCGGTACCGTGTCGATCGGTGCCGAGGTGACGAAGGCGCTGATCGTCGAATACGGCAGGTCGGTGTGCCGGTGGGCGAAACGGGTGGTCTTCGTCAACGGGCACGGTGGCAACGCCTATCCGCTGATCGAGGCGGTGAGCCTCCTGCGCTACGAGGGCCGCGACGCTGCCTGGCTTCCGTGCGCGGTGCCCGCGTCCGACGCCCACGCCGGTGTCACCGAGACGAGTCTGATGCTGCACCTGGCACCCGGGACGGTCGACATGGCCCGCGCGGCGGTGGGAGCGACGGAATCGATCGGCGCACTGATGCCTCGATTGCGCGAAGCCGGTATCGTCTCGGTGTCCGCGAACGGAGTGCTGGGAGACCCTACCGAGGCCACCGCAGAACTCGGCGCGCGTCTGTTCGCGAGTCTGGTCGAGCGGGCGCGTGCACAGGTCGCCCGGTGGGAGCCGGGAACGGAAGGAAGGCTTCGGTGAGTCGGGCGATTACTCCACAGGCGACGTCCCCGGAGGCGGCGCAGCCCCGGGCGACCCGGCTCCCCGACGGTTTCGGTGTGCGGATCGACGCTCGCGTGCGCAGCTTCGCCGGAGGACGTGTCCTCGTCGGAGGGTCACCCACGCGGATGCTGACACTCGCACCCGCCGCCGCGGCCATGATCGACGAGGACTTCGTCGAGGTGGTCGACGCGCGGAGTGCCGCGGTCGCGCGACGCCTGCTCGACTCGGGTATCGGGAATCCTCGCCCGACGAAACTGCCGCCCAGTTCCGCCGTCACCGTCGTCGTACCGGTCAAGGACAATGCGCCGGGCCTCGCCCGTCTGCTCGCCGCTGTCGAAGGGCACGAGGTCGTGGTCGTCGACGACGGATCCGACAAGCCCGTCGAGCCACCGGCCCGCGGTCGAGTCCGGGTGATCAGGCACGAGACCGCACGCGGGCCGGCGGCGGCCCGCAACACCGGACTGCAGGAGGTGACAACGGAATTCGTCGCCTTCCTCGATTCCGATGTGGTGCCGCAGCTGGGCTGGCTCGAACGATCGCTGGGGCATTTCACCGATCCTGCGGTCGCTCTCGTCGCGCCACGCATCGTGGCCCTCGAACCCGACAGCAGCGCACTGGCGAAGTACGAGCACGCACGGTCGTCGCTCGATCTCGGCAGCCGGGAGTCCGCGGTCGTCGCGGGTGGTCCCGTCTCGTACGTGCCGAGCGCGGCATTGCTCGTACGTCGCGACGCCCTCGTCGCCTGCGGTGGTTTCGACGAGACGATGCACGTGGCCGAGGACGTCGATCTGTGCCGGCGACTGCAGGGTGCGGGGTGGCGGTTGCGGTACGAACCCATCTCGCGGGTCGCGCACGACCATCGCACCCGTCTCCGGACGTGGTTGACACGCAAGGCGTTCTACGGCACCGGTGCGGCCCCGCTCGCGGATCGGCATCCGGGTTCCGTCCCGCCGATGGTGATGTCGATCTGGACGCTCCTCGCGTGTGTCGCGATCGCGACCTTCACCCGCGTCGGGGTGATCGCAGCCGTGCTGACGCAGGTGGTCACCTTCGTGCGGTTGCGGCGGATGTTCTCCGGACTCGACCGGCCCGACCGCATCGCCGCGCTGCTCACCGCCCAGGGATTCGCCGGTGGTCTGTGGCAGGTGGCGTCGGCGGTGTGCCGGCACTACTGGCCGGTGACGGTCGTCGCAGCGGTGTTCTCCCGCAAGGTTCGCCGTGCGGTTCTGGCCTTCGCTGTGGCCGAAGGTATCTGGGACTGGAAGGCGCACCGCGAGAGCGGCGGGCTCGATCCTGTCCGCTATCTGCTCTACAAGCGCCTCGACGACCTCGCATACGGAGCAGGGTTGTGGAAGGGTGCGTTCGACGCCCGTACGGCGTCGGCGCTCGTACCCGACATCCGGAAGTGACATGATCCCGGCGCGCGCCGATGTGGTGATCGTCGGGGGTGGTAGCTGCGGGTGCGTTCTCGCCGCCCGGCTCAGCGACGATCCCGACCGCACCGTGCTGATGCTCGAGGAGGGCGCGGTCTTCGGATCGGTGTCCGCCGTTCCGAAGGAGATCCGCGACGCCGCCGTCCTTCCGGTGGGTCCGGAAAGCCCGTGGACGACGAGCTTTCCCGCACGGTTGACCCCCGACGTCGACGCGACCGTGACGCGCGGCAGGGTGCTCGGCGGATCCGGGGCGGTCAACGGCGCCTATTTCGTGCGCGCGCGACCGGCCGACTTCGCGTCCTGGCCCGCATCGTGGTCCTACGAGCAGGTGCTTCCGTACTTCCGGGCCACGGAGACCGACGCGGACTTCACCGGCGACCTCCACGGGGCATCCGGTCCGATTCCGGTCGCCCGGGTACCGCGCGACCGGATGCATCCGCTCTCGCGGGCCTTCGCCGACGCCGCCGAACGCGCCGGTTTCGCTTCCGTCGCCGACCTCAACGCTCCGGGACCCGACGGGGTCGGCGCGGTCCCGTCGAACGTCCGCGACGGGACGAGGGTGAGCCCGTTCCTCGCGTATCTGGAACCTGTCCTGGACCGGCCGAATCTGACGGTCGTCGGCGGGGTGACCGCGACCCGCGTCGTGATCTCCGGTGATCGCGCGAGGGGTGTCGAGATCGCCGGACCCGACGGACCGCGCACGGTCTCGGCCGGGCACGTGATCGTCGCCGCGGGCGCGGTGAGATCTCCCCAGTTGCTGATGCTCTCCGGCATCGGCCCGGCCGACGAACTGCGACGGCTCGGCATCGACCCGCTGCACGACCTTCCCGGGGTGGGCCGCGAATTCTCCGACCATCCGGAGTTCACCGTCCCGTACCGGTTCCGCCCGGGTCTCCCGCCGCACACGGTGCTGCTCGAGACGGTCCTGCACACCGAGAACCTCGAAGTGCGTCCGTACACCGCGTCTTTCGGCGCGGCGATCCCCGGCAGCGGCGTTCCGGATCCGGTCCTCGGCGTCGTCCTGACCCGCCCGCGCAGCCGCGGACGCATCGTGCTCGACGAACGCGACCCCAGGCGCCCACCGCTGCTCGACTACCGGTACCTGACGGACCCGGCCGACCGGACGACCCTGGAGGAGGGTGTCCGGCTCGCGACCGATCTGCTCGCAGGCGTCGCCGGTGTCGTCGAGACCGGCAGCGTGGACGCCGGCAACGGCAGGCTCGGAACGTCGCTGCATCTGTCCGGCACCTGCCGGATGGGCGACGACGAGAACGCCGTGGTCGACGAGTGGTGCCGCGTGCGCGGGACCGACCGGCTGAGCGTCGTCGACACCTCGGTGTTTCCGCAGGCACCGAGACGGGGACCGCACGCGACCGCGGTGATGCTCGCCCATCGCGTCGCGACCGCTGCGAAGGTCGGACTGCCGTATCCGGTGTGATCCCGACTACAGTGGCGGGGGAGGAGGCGCCCGTACATGACGGATCGTGGAATCGCGACGACCAACCCCTGGGTGGCACTGGGTCCGGGAGCGGACGTGGCCGCGCACGCACGTGCGGTGCTGCGCGCGCACGGCACGTTCGTCTCCGCACGCGGCACGGATCGGCTCGACGGGGTGCGCTCGGTGGTCCGCGACTCGTGGAGCCGGAGCCTGCAGCGCGGCATCGATCCCGACGTCGTCGAACAACCCGCGCTGCTCGACGGGCGCGAACTCGAGGAGTACCGCGCCGGTCACCCGATGTCGTTGATCCGCCCGGTGGTGCGCAAACTCCTCGTCGAGGACGCCGCCGACAGCGGACTGCTGGTCGCGATCACCGACGGGCAGGGCCGGCTGCTGTGGGTCGAGGGCGATCACGCCGCCCGCGACCGCGCCCTGTCGATGAGCTTCGTCGAAGGAGCCGACTGGAGCGAGGACCGCGTCGGCACCAACGCGCCGGGAACCGCTCTCGCCGTGGATCATTCGGTACAGATCTTCGGCGCCGAACATTTCAACCGCACGGTGCACGAATGGAGTTGTTCGGCCGCTCCGGTGCACGACCCCACCAGCGGACGGATCCTCGGTGCCATCGACATCACCGGCGGGCACCGCGTCGCCGCCCCCGAGGTCCTGCAGCTCGTCCGCGCCACGGTCGCTGCGGCAGAAGCCGAGCTGCGGCTCCACGCCCTCAGCGGCCGCCCGCTGCTCCCCTCGGCGACGCCGCGCATCGAGACCATCGGCACCGGGCGTCCCGCCCTGCACCGCGGGGGCGAACGGGTCGGCCTGTCCCGCAGGCACGCCGAGATCCTGCTGATCCTCGCCGATCATCCCGAGGGCCTGAGTTCCGACCGGCTCGCGGTGCTGCTCGACGAGAACGAGCTGGACTCGGTGACCATCCGCGCCGAGATGTCGCGTCTGCGCAAGGTGCTCGGGGCGGAACATCTCGGCTCACGGCCCTACCGGTTGCTGACCGTGCTCGACACCGACGTCGCGGATGTGCGCCGCGCGCTCGACCGCGGCGACGTGGCCTCGGCGGTGCGTCTGTGCGCCGGGGAGATCCTGCCCGGCTCGGTGGCGCCGGGCGTCGAGGAGATCCGCGACGAACTCCGCACGGGGGTGCGGGCCGCACTGCTGCGCTGCGGAGACGAGCACCTGCTCGCGCAGTGGACCTCGTCCGTCCACGGCCGCGAGGACATCACCGCGTGGGCGGCCTACCGGGCCTCGATCGATCCTCGATCACCCCGCTTCGCGCAGGTCGACGCCACAGTGACCCGATTGGACAGGCTGCTCGCAACGTAGTTGCAACCCTCGCGTCCGTAGTGTTCCGGATCACATACCGACCGCTCGACGCTGCAGGAGATGCACATGACCGTGTACGCCCGTCCCGGTTCGCCCGACGCCCTCATGTCGTTCCAGTCCCGGTACGACAACTGGATCGGCGGCCAGTGGGTGCCGCCTGTGAAGGGGGAGTACTTCGAGAACGTCACCCCCGTCACCGGCCAGGTGTTCACCGAGGTCGCTCGCGGCACCGAGGAAGACATCGAACTCGCGCTCGACGCTGCCCATGCCGCCGCACCGGCCTGGGGCAGGACGTCGCCCGCCGAACGCGCGCTGATCCTCAACAAGATCGCCGACCGCATCGAGGAGAACCTCGAATCGATCGCCCTCGCCGAGTCGTGGGACAACGGCAAGCCCATCCGCGAGACTCTCAACGCCGACATCCCGCTCGCGATCGACCACTTCCGTTACTTCGCGGGAGCTATTCGCGCGCAAGAAGGGTCGATCTCCGAGATCGACTCCGAGACGGTCGCTTACCACTTCCACGAGCCGCTCGGTGTCGTCGGCCAGATCATCCCGTGGAACTTCCCGATCCTCATGGCCGTGTGGAAGCTGGCACCCGCCCTGGCCGCCGGCAACGCCGTCGTCCTCAAGCCGGCCGAGCAGACCCCGGCGTCGATCCTGCACCTGATCTCGATCATCGGCGACCTGCTGCCGCCCGGGGTGATCAACATCGTCAACGGTTTCGGTGTCGAAGCCGGCAAGCCTCTCGCATCGAGCCCGCGCATCCGCAAGATCGCGTTCACCGGTGAGACCACCACGGGCCGGCTGATCATGCAGTACGCCTCGCAGAACCTGATCCCGGTGACCCTCGAGCTCGGCGGCAAGAGCCCCAACATCTTCTTCTCCGATGTGCTGTCGGCGAACGACGACTACCAGGACAAGGCCCTCGAAGGCTTCACGATGTTCGCCCTCAACCAGGGCGAGGTGTGCACGTGCCCGTCTCGTGCACTGATCCAGCAGGACATCTTCGACGACTTCCTCTCGCTTGCCGCGGTCCGTACCAAGGCCGTCCGCCAGGGCGACCCGCTCGACACCGACACGATGATCGGCGCCCAGGCGTCGAACGATCAGCTCGAGAAGATCCTGTCGTACATCGAGATCGGCAAGAGCGAGGGTGCCAAGGTCATCACCGGTGGTGAGCGCGCCGATCTCGGCGGCGACCTCTCGGGCGGCTACTACGTGCAGCCGACGATCTTCCAGGGCGACAACACGATGCGCATCTTCCAGGAGGAGATCTTCGGCCCGGTCGTGTCCGTGACGTCCTTCGGTGATTTCGACGACGCGATCTCGATCGCCAACGACACCCTTTACGGTCTCGGTGCCGGCGTCTGGTCCCGCGACGGTGGTGTCGCCTACCGTGCCGGTCGCGCCATCCAGGCCGGCCGGGTGTGGACGAACACCTACCACCAGTACCCCGCGCACGCGGCCTTCGGTGGGTACAAGCAGTCCGGCATCGGCCGCGAGAACCACCACATGATGCTCGACCACTACCAGCAGACGAAGAACCTCCTGGTGTCCTACGCTCCCAAGGCACAGGGCTTCTTCTGATGCACACTTCGGCGCCTGTCACGTCCGCACGACGTGGCAGGCGCCGTCGCCATACGCACCGAGCACCGTGCACCCCAACGGAAAGGGCATGTCTGTGACCGTCCCACGCCTCGTGGCGACCGTCGACGCCGTCGCACTGCTGCGCCGCCTCGCGCAGCGCACCGGACCGCTCATGATGCACCAGTCCGGCGGATGCTGCGACGGCTCCGCGCCGATGTGTTATCCCGACGGTGAGTTCCTCGTCGGCGACCGTGACGTCCTCCTCGGAGTCCTCGATCTGCGTCTCGGGGCGGGAGAGACCCGCGCCGATCGGCCGGTCGGTGCCGACGCTGTGCCGGTGTGGATCTCCGGCTCGCAGTTCGAGGCGTGGAAGCACACCTGTCTCGTCCTCGACGTGGTGCCCGGACGCGGCTCCGGGTTCAGTCTCGAGAGCCCGGAGGGAGTGCGTTTCCTCAGCAGGGGGCGCGCGTTCACCCCCGACGAACTGGCGCTTCTCGAAACCGACCGGCCGCGGACCGGCCGCGACCGGGAGGCCGGTGACCAGCCCGCCGCGTCCGATACGCCGACCGTGGTCGCCGAGGCCGCCGACGCGTGTCCGGTGCCCGGCCTGTCCCCGTGATCCACGCTCGTCCGACCTCGAGATCCCGCCGAGGAGGGTGACTCCCCGGCCGGCTGCCCGGGTGCGTCAGAATCGGGACGGAATCCGTCCGGATTCCGGATGACGATGTGGGCGCCCGGTGGGTGCGGCGAGGAGTGGGCGATGGCCTTCGCAGGCAACGTGGACGAACTGGCACTGCTGCAGACGGTGCGTCTGAAGAAGCAGGTCACGGCAGAGGTGCTCGCCGCGCACCTCGGTGTCTCGGTGGCGGCCGGCCAGGCCGCGGTGACCGCGCTCCTCGAGCAGGGCAAGGCCGCGGAGAACGACGGCGGCATCAGTCTCACCGACAAGGGCTCCTCCGAGCTGAACGACCAGCTCGACGCGGAGCGGGTCTCCATCGACGAGGATTCGATCTCGGATCTCTACGACCGGTTCCTCCCCCTCGACGAGGAACTGGCCACGCTCCTCGAGAACGCGGACTCCGACGGATTCGTCGACGGCCTCATCGCCCTCGACCGGCAGGCGCAGAGCCTGTTCGACGACGTATCGGCGTTCGTGCCGCGACTGTCGCGCTACCAGGATCTGTTCGCCGAGGCACTGGAGAAGATCAAGAGCGGCTCGCTCGCGTGGGCCACCGCGGCCAACATCGACTCCTACGCCTCCGTGTGGAGCGAGATGCGCCGGGAGATCGCGGGCGCCGCCGGACGCTGACAATGTCGTTCGTTCGGCATACTATGTGATGCCGGTCACCCCCACCCCCTTCCGGGGGTGGTGAAGGGGTGACCGGAATCACTACGTTTCGTTCATCCGCGGAGGCGACCACGCCCGCGGTTCGAACGGACAACGGAGGACTCACGTGACCAGTGTGTCGACCCCGGGGGCTGCCGAACCCCCCGTCGCCGGACCGGTGGGACGTTCCCGTCCCGACTCATCCGCGCCCCGCCGCGCGGGGCAGAAGAAGGACGGGCCCGGTATCCGGCGCGTCGCCGTGGCCAGTTGCATGGGCACGACGATCGAGTTCTACGACTTCTTCATCTACGGCACCGCTGCCGCGCTCGTCTTCCCGACGGTCTTCTTCCCGGCGCTCGGATCGACCGCGGGTACCGTCGCCTCCTTCGCGACCTTCGCGGTCGCGTTCATCGCCCGCCCCGTGGGTGCAATGCTGTTCGGGCACTTCGGCGATCGCATCGGCCGCAAGAAGACACTCATCTCCACGCTGCTGCTGATGGGCATCTCCACGCTGCTCATCGGTCTTCTGCCCGGCGCCGAGACCATCGGTGTCGCCGCCCCGATCATCCTCGTGCTGTTGCGCTTCGCACAAGGATTCGCCGTGGGCGGCGAGTGGGCCGGCGCGACGCTGCTCACCGCCGAATACGCGCCACCGGGTCAACGCGGTCTGTATGCGATGTTCCCGCAGCTCGGTCCCGCCATCGCCTTCGCACTGTCGAGCGGCACCTTCCTGTTCACCGGTCTCGCCCTCGGCGACACCAACGACGCCTTCCTGAACTACGGCTGGCGGATCCCGTTCCTGCTCAGCATCGTTCTGGTGGGCATCGGCCTCTACATGCGCCTCGCCATCGAAGAAACCCCCGTCTTCCGCGCAGATCAGGAGGCTCGCCTCCGTACAGAACAGGAAGCCCGTCGTAACACCCCGGGCGCGGAGGCCCAGGCCCCGCGCCGGCTGCCCTTCCTCGACGCGCTGCGCTACCAGGCCAAGGAGATCTTCCTCGCCGGCGGTGCGCTGGCCATCATGTTCGCCTTCTTCTACATGGGCACGGCCTACCTGACCAGCTACGCAACCTCGAAGCTCGGGTTCGACCGGCCGTTCGTCCTCATGGTGGGTATCGCCTCGTCGCTGGTGTTCGGTCTCGCGATCGTGCTGTCCGCGCTGTATTCCGACCGCGTCGGGCGCCGGAAGGTCATCATGGTCTCGTGCGCGTTCTCCGTGGTCTGGGCACTGGTGTTGTTCCCGCTCCTCGACACCGGTTCACCGATCGCGTTCGTGCTCGGAATGATGATCACCCTCGCGATCTTCGGTGTCGCCTACGGGCCGTGCGGAGCACTGCTGCCCGAGATGTTCGCGACCCGCTACCGCTACACCGGTGCCGGTCTCGGCTACAACTTCGCCGGTGTCCTCGGCGGCGCCATCCCGCCGATGATCGCCGCCCCGCTCGCCGCCTCCTACGGCGGCATCGCGATCGGGATCATGCTGGCCGGAATCGGCCTCGTGAGCCTGGTCTGCACCGCGGCGCTCGTGGAGACCCGCGACCGGGCCCTCTGATCCACCGCCCCACCGATCCACCCCCCGGTGGCGGTCGTCCGGCAGCAGCCCGACGACCGCCACCACAGCCGTATCCCCGTCTCGAGAAGGAGAATGCGATGTCCGGCCTCGACGTCGACCGTCTGCCGAGCTACACCCAGGGTGCCTGGGATGTCCCGTTGCTCGGCGACACCATCGGCGACAACCTCGACCGCACCGCCGCCCGCTTCGGCGACCGTGAGGCGCTTGTCGATTCCGCCGCCGGAAAGCGCTGGAGTTACACCGAATTCGTCGAGGATGTCGACGTGCTCGCGCTCGGCATGCTGCGATCGGGCATCGTCAAGGGCGACCGCGTCGGCATCTGGGCGCCCAACTGCTGGCAGTGGGTGCTCGTGCAGTACGCGACGGCGAAGATCGGAGCGATCCTCGTCAACATCAATCCCGCCTACCGGTCGCACGAGCTGCAGTACGTGCTCGAGCAGGCGGGCATTCGGATGCTGGTCTCCGCCCCGACGTTCAAGACCTCCGACTACGCGCAGATGATCGAGACCGTCCGGCCCAACTGTCCCGATCTCGAGGACGTCGTCCTCCTCGACTCGCCGCGGTGGGACGACCTCGTCGACACCGGTCGCGCTGCGCTCGCCGAGGACCGGGCATCGCTCGACGCGGCCCAGGCGGCCCTGTCGCCCGACGATCCCATCAACATCCAGTACACCTCGGGCACCACCGGTTTCCCCAAGGGCGCCACTCTCAGTCACCACAACGTGCTCAACAACGGTTTCTTCGTCGGCGAGCTGTGCCACTACACCGAACACGACCGCGTGTGTATTCCCGTGCCGCTGTACCACTGCTTCGGGATGACGATGGGCAACCTCGCGTGCACGAGTCACGGCGCGACCATCGTGTTGCCGGCGCCGGGATTCGACCCCGCCGCGACGCTCGGTGCGGTCGCCGCGGAGAAGTGCACGTCGCTGTACGGGGTGCCGACGATGTTCATCGCCGAACTGGCCGACCCCGGATTCGAGAACTACGACCTGTCGAGTCTGCGGACCGGAATCATGGCGGGATCGCCGTGTCCGGTGGAGGTGATGAAGCAGGTGATCGACCGGATGGGCATGAGCGAGGTCTCCATCTGCTACGGCATGACCGAGACCTCGCCGGTGTCCACGCAGACCCGCAGCGACGACAGCATCGAACGGCGGGTGAGTACCGTCGGGCGTGTCGGCCCGCATCTCGAGGTCAAGATCGTCGACCCGGTCACCGGGCTGACCGTGCCGCGGGGGGAGCCCGGTGAACTGTGCACTCGCGGCTATTCGGTGATGCTCGGCTACTGGGATCAGCCCGACAAGACCGCCGAGGCGATCGACGCGGGCCGATGGATGCACACCGGTGACATCGGCGTCATGGACGAGGACGGGTACGTCTCGGTGACCGGCCGGATCAAGGACATGGTCATCAGGGGAGGCGAGAACATCTATCCCCGCGAGATCGAGGAATTCCTCTACACCCATCCGGACATCCTCGACGCCCAGGTAGTCGGCGTGCCCGACACGAAGTACGGCGAGGAACTCATGGCGTGGATCCGGATGCGCGAGGGCGCCGAACCGCTCGATGCCGATTCGCTCCGGACGTTCTGCACCGGAAAGCTCGCCCACTACAAGATCCCGCGCTATGTGCACGTGGTCGAGGAGTTCCCGATGACGGTGACCGGGAAGGTCCGCAAGGTGGAGATGCGCGAGCAGGCGATCACCTTGCTCGAGGCGACACGAGCGGACGGGGGCCGGTGAGACCACGGCCCTGCCGGAGAAGGATGTTCACTCGAAAGGCACGTCGAATCCGCCTCGTGTGAGACGTTCATGATCGACACTGATGGGGTACATGGTCGTCGAGGTTGCGCCGCCCCGGGTGCGGCGCCGAACAGAGAGGCTCACCATGGGACAGATCATCGGCACGATCATCTTCGGCGCAGTCATCGGTATCCTCGCCCGGTTGGTGATCCCCGGTAAGCAGGCGATGGGGATGCTCATCACCATCGTCATCGGCATCATCGGTGCGCTGATCGGTTACTGGATCTGGGGTCTGATCTCGTCCGAAGGTAACGAGAACACCTCCGGCATCGACTGGATCCGCTGGATCATCTCCATCGCCGTCGCTGTGGTGCTCACCCTCATCTACACGTCTGCGACGCGCGAGCGGCGATAGCCGCGAGTCGTCGCGCGGGGCTCCGCTCGGACGCCGCGAACGTCGTGTACCGGCAGTCGCCCGTGCACGACGGTCCTCGGCCGGTCCGGGCGGAGCCTCCGGCCGTGCCTGGATGCGCTCCCGGACCACGTGCGCAGAGGTGGTCCCGGACGGGGAGGTGAACAGTGGTGGAACCGCAATGGATCCCGAGCGACGTCGACGTCGAGGAGGCGAACGTCACCGGGTTCACCCGGTTCGTGGAGGGCAGACACGGGCTCGACCTGCCCGGCTACCGGGCGTTGTGGCAGTGGTCCGTCGACGAGCCCGGCGCATTCTGGCAGGCCGTGTGGGACGCCTTCGACGTCGTCTCCCACACCGACCCCGGCCCTGCTCTCGCGGACGCCTCCATGCCCGGCGCCGTGTGGTTCCCGGGAGCGCGACTGAACTTCGCCGAGTACGTCTTCCGTGAGCGTCCGCCCGACGAGGCCGCCGTCGTCCACCTCGACGAGGAGGGACACCGCCGCGAGGTCTGCTGGTCCGAACTCGAACGCCGGACGGCCGCGCTCGCCGCGACGCTCCGCGCGCACGGGGTGGGGGAGGGTGATCGTGTCGTCGGTTACCTGCCCAACATCCCCGAAGCGATCGTCGCCCTGCTCGCCACGGCGAGTATCGGTGCGGTCTGGGCCGGATGCGGACAGGACTACGCCGCACCCGCGGCGATCGACCGTCTGGGCCGGCTCGAACCACGAGCACTCGTCACGGCGACCGGTTACCGGTATGCAGGTCGCCGGTACGACCGCGTCGACGAGGTGGACGTACTCCGCGCCGCGATGCCCGGCCTCGCCCTGACGGTCGTCGTGTCGGAGGGTGGGACATCGTTCGACACGTCCGGGTTCGACACGTCCGGGCAGACCGGGACCGTTCTGGACTGGCGGGACGCCGTCTCCGGCGACGCCGCTCTCGAACCCCTGCCCGTTCCCTTCGACCATCCGTTGTGGGTGGTCTTCTCCTCCGGCACCACCGGCCCACCGAAAGGCTTGGTGCACGGCCACGGTGGTGTGCTGCTCGAGCACCTGAAGGCGTTGTCGCTGCACCTCGATCTCCGACCCGGCGACCGCTTCTTCTGGTACACCGGCCCGAGTTGGATGATGTGGAACTTCCTGCTGTCGGGGCTGCTCGTGGGGTGCACCGTCGTCACCTACGACGGCGCCCCGTCCCACCCCGAGGTCGACCGCCTGTGGCGGGTCGCCGCCGACGAACACGTCACGGTGCTGGGGACGAGCCCCGGCTACGTGCTGGCGTGTATCAAGGCCGGTGTCGTCCCGCAGGCGGACCACGATCTGTCGGCCCTCCGCGCGGTCGGGGTCACCGGGGCGACGCTGCCCGCCTCGTCGTCGGCGTGGCTGTCGGACAACGCCGGCGAGCACGTGCAGGTGATGTCGATCTCCGGCGGGACCGACGTCGTGACGGCCTTCGTCGGCGCCGTCCCCACGGTGCCCGTGTGGCCGGGGGAGATCTCGGTGCCCTGCCTCGGTGTGGCCGTCGACGCGTTCGACGAAGGGGGCCGGCCGGTGCGCGGAGAGGTCGGAGAACTCGTGGTGACCGTCCCCATGCCGTCCATGCCCGTGCGGTTCTGGAACGACCCGGACGGCAGTCGCTACCGCGACGCCTACTTCTCCGTCTATCCGGGCGTGTGGCGCCACGGCGACTGGATCACGATCACCGAGCGCGGAACCTTCGAGATGCACGGCAGGTCCGACTCCACCCTCAACCGCCACGGTGTGCGGATGGGCAGTGCCGATATCTACCAGGCCGTGGAGAACCTGCCCGAGGTCGTCGAGTCGCTCGTCCTCGGCATCGAACAACCCGACGGCACGTACCGCATGCCGCTGTTCGTCGTCCTTGCCGACGGCGCCGCACTCACCGAAGATCTGAAGGAACGTATCCGCACGGCCGTGCGCGAACACGCCTCCCCGCGGCACGTACCGGACGAGATCGTCGCCGCACCCGGCGTACCGCACACCCGCACCGGAAAGAAACTCGAGGTGCCGCTCAAACGAATCCTGCAGGGAGCCGATCCCGGCCGCGTCGTCGACCGCACCGCGATCGACGAACCCGACCTGCTCGACTGGTACCGCGACCAGGCGTGATCCAGGGCACACCATGAGTGTCGCCTAACTGGACAGTCCCCGTCCCGAATGGTCGGATTGCGCCCATGGACATCGCTATCAAGATCTTCCTGATCCTGCACTTCATCGGTCTCGCCGGCATCATCGGCTCGTGGCTCGCGGTCATCAAGGATCCGCGTGTCGTCGCGGGCATGCTGCACGGCGCCATCCTGCAGGTCGTCTCGGGTCTGGCGCTGGTCGGACTGAACGAAGCGAACGACGCGGACCTCGACCACATGAAGATCGGCATCAAGCTGCTGGTCGCCCTCGCCATCCTCGTCGTCGCGATCGTCGGCATGAAGAAGGAGAAGCAGAACCCCGGCTCGACCGCGACCCTCGCCCACGTCGCCGGTGGTCTGGGCATTCTCAATGTGATCATCGCCGTGGCGTGGACGTGATCGTCCGCACTCGGGTGACAGCCGGTCGGCGCCGGGTGGGCACCCTGTAGATTGGTCCCGGTGCGTATGTCATGGGCTCCGGTGATGACCGGCGGGTAACCTGCTTCGGGCGCCTCGGCCGAAAGGCCGGGGATTCGTTGCTGCGTCCGGTCCTGCGGAGAGTCCTACCGCCCGGCCGCGCCGTAACGATTCCCACCTGGTCAGCAGATAAACCGAGAAGGTTGTGCGCTGCGCAAGCTGCCGCCGATGGGGGTTGCGCGACGGTGAGAGAGAGGTTGGGGATTGGACTCGCTGGGTAGCGGCGGATCGGAAGCGGCGAACGCGCAGGGCATCGTGCCGCCCGGGGCCTTTCCGCTCTCGCCGGCACAGCTGGGCATGTGGTTCGCTCAGCACGTCGATCCGACGGTGCCCGCCAACATCGCTCAGTACGTCGAACTCGACGGGGACGTCGACCGCGACCTGCTGCGTGCCGCGAGTGTCCGCGCCGCCCACGAGATGGGATCGGGTTTCCTCCGGTTCATCGAGGTCGACGCCCAGCCCTACCAGCTCGTCGACCCCACTCTCGAAGAGTCCGTCGGGTACGAGGATCTTCGGGGTGAGCCCGATCCCCGCCAGGCCGCGCTCGACTGGATGCGCAACGATCGCAGCCGTCCCGTCGACGTCCTCCGCGACCGGCTGATCTCCGCGACGGTGCTGCGCATCGGTGACCGTCGTTACTTCTGGTACAACCGCGTTCATCATCTCGCGCTCGACGGTTTCGCCGCCGCGACGTTCATGACCCGCATCGCCGAGCTCTACACGGCCGCGGTCGACGGTGTCGAACCGCCCCCGAGTCTCGCGTCCGATCTGCGCAAGGTCTACGAGATCGAGATGGAGTACCGCGGGTCGAAGCGGTTCGCCGACGACCGCGAGTACTGGGCACGACAGATCGAGGGCATCGAGGAGGCCACGAGCCTCGCCGGCCGCACCGCGGCGCCCGCCCCGGTCAGCCGCATCGACAGCGCCGCGCTGTCCGACGACACCGAACGGCGCGTCGCCGAACTGGCCGAGCGGGAGAACACGAGCCTGGCCACCGCGGTCATCGCGGCGTTCGCGGCCTACGTCGCCCAGATGACCGGACAGACCGACGTCGTCCTGAGCCTGCCTGTCGCGGCGCGCACCACCGCGCTGCTGCGCCGCTCCGGCAGCATGGTCTCGAACGTCGTGCCGCTCCGCCTGAGCGTGACCGACGAGACCACCGTGCACGATCTGATCGTGGCGTCGGGAGCCGCCGTCTCGGGTGCCCTGCGGCACCAGCGCTACCGGCACGAGGACATCGTCCGCGACCGCGACGCGACCTCCGCGGGTGGAGCACAATCCACCTTCTTCGGTCCGTGGGTCAACATCATGCTGTTCGACAACGAGGTCCGCCTCGGCGACATGGTCGGGCGGATCAACATCCTGTCGACCGGTCTGATCGAGGACCTCGGCGTCAACATCTACACCAGCGGCGACAGCACCCATATCGACTTCGAGTCGAACCCGAACCTCTACGGACCCGACCGGTCCGCCGCCGATCACGGACGGTTCGTCGAGTTCTTCGACCGGTTCGTCGGCTCGGCTTCGGATCGGCCCGTCTGGGACATCCCGCTCGCCGGCCGCACCGAACTCGAACACGTCGTCCGCGACTGGAACCGCACCGATCACCCTGTGCAGCGCCGCGACCTGCTCGCGGAGTTCCACGAGCGGGTCGCCGTCGCTCCCGACGCGACCGCACTGGTCTTCGAGGGCGAGTCGCTCACCTACGCCGAGTTCGCGGCACGGGTGAACAGCCTCGCCCGCGCCCTGGTCGACCTCGGTGTCGGACCCGAATCGCTCGTCGGACTGTGTGTCCGCCGCTCGTTCGACCTCGTCGTCGGCATGTACGCGATCGTCGAGGCGGGTGGCGCCTGGGTGCCGATCGACCCCGACCACCCGGCCGATCGCACCGCCTACATCCTCGAGACCGCCCACCCCGCGGCGGTGCTCACCACGGCACGCGACGACGTGACGCTGCCCGAGGGCATCCCCACGATCGAGGTCGACACCTTCGACCACTCGCGGTTCGACGCGACGCCGCTCACCGACGCCGAACGGCGCGGCCCGATCCTGCCGGACACGACCGCCTACGTCATCTTCACTTCGGGCTCGACGGGACGGCCGAAGGGCGTGGCGGTGAGCCACGTCGCGATCGACAACCAGATCCAGTGGATGAACGACCAGTACGGCCTGACGTCCTCCGATGTGTACCTGCAGAAGACCGCGACGACCTTCGACGTGTCGCTGTGGGGTTTCTTCATGCCCCTGCGCGTCGGCGCGACCCTCGTGGTCGCGACGCCCGACGGGCACCGCGACCCGGTCTACGTGGCGGACAAGATCGCCGAGCACGGGGTCACGATCACCGACTTCGTGCCGTCGATGCTCACCGTCTTCGTCGCCAATGCGCCTGCCGGAACATGTGATTCGTTGCGGCACGTCTTCGTCATCGGTGAGGCGCTGCCGTCCGGGACCGCCGCGGACTTCGCGCGGATGTGCCCGGCCGGGCTCCACAACCTGTACGGCCCCACCGAAGCCGCGGTGTCCATCACCTACCATCGGGCCGCCCCCGGCGACGTGCACAGCGTCCCGATCGGCATTCCGCAGTGGAACAGCCGCGCGTACGTCCTCGACCGGCGGTTGCGCCCGGTGCCGGTGGGGCGTCCCGGCGAGCTGTACCTCGCCGGTATCCAGCTCGCGCGTGGTTATCTCGATCGTCCCGACCTGACCTCGGATCGTTTTCTCGCCGACCCGTTCGGCGGGCCGGGCGAGCGCATGTACCGCACCGGCGACCTGGTGCGGTGGGAGACCACGGACGACGGTGCGGGTCTGCTCGAGTACATCGGGCGCACCGACTTCCAGGTCAAGTTCCGCGGCCAGCGCATCGAGCTCGGCGAGATCGAAACGGTGCTCCTCACGCATCCCGCCGTCTCGCAGGCCGTCGTGCTCGTGGTGGCGACTCCCACCGGCGATCAGCTCGTCGGGTACGTCGTGGCCGCCCCCGGCCGCACGATCGACACCTCCGATCTCGCCGACCACGCCGGCCGTTCCCTGCCGTCGTACATGGTCCCGGCGTCGCTCATGGTGCTCGACGCACTGCCGCTCAACACGAGCGGCAAGCTCGACCGGAAGGCGCTGCCGGAGCCGGTCTTCAGCAGTACCCGCATCTTCCGTGAGCCGCGCACGCCTGCCGAACGTGCCGTCGCCGAAGCGTTCGGGGAGGTCCTCGGCATCGACCGTGTGGGTCTCGACGACGACTTCTTCGAACTCGGCGGCAACTCCCTCGTGGCCACCCAGGTGGTCTCCCGGATCGGGGCCGCGCTCGACACCCAGGTGCCCGTACGTGTGCTGTTCGAGGCGTCCACCGTCGTGGGTCTCGCGACGCGGCTCGCCAAGCAGATCGGTACCGGCGCGCGATCGCCGCTCGTCGCCCGCCCCCGACCCGACGTACTCCCGTTGTCGACTGCGCAGCAACGGATCTGGTTCCTCAACCGCTTCGACGTCAGCACCGCCGCCTACAACCTTCCGTTCACGGTGCAGCTCACCGGCGCCGTCGATCCCGGTGCGGTGTCCGACGCCTTCGCCGACGTGGTGGCGCGACACGAGACGTTGCGGACCGTCTACCCCGAGAGGGACGGCGAACCGCAGCAGGTGATCCTTCCGGTCGAGCAGGTCGTCGTCCCGCTCGAGCCGATCGACGTCGACGAGCAGGATCTGCGCGACGCCGTCGTCGATCTCGCGAGTCGCGGTTTCGACGTCGTCCGCGACGTCCCCTTCCGGGTCGCGCTCTACCGGCTCGCCCCCGACCGCTACGTCCTGGCGATGGTGCTGCACCACATCGCCGCCGACGGCTCCTCGTTCGGCCCGTTCGCCCGCGACGTCGTCACGGCATACAGCGCCCGCGTCGAGGGGGACAAGCCGAACTGGACGCCGCTTCCCGTCCAGTACGCCGACTATGCGGTCTGGCAACGCGAGGCCCTCGGTGACGAAGCCGACCCGAATTCCGTTGCCGCGCAGCAACTCGACTACTGGGTGAACGAACTCGACGGTCTGCCCGACCAGCTCGATCTGCCCGCCGATCGGAGTCGGCCCGCCGTCTCGTCCTACAGTGGCGACAAGCACCGCTTCGAGATCGATGCCGAGACCCACCGCGGTCTCGTCGACCTCGCCCGTAAACAACAGGCATCGCTGTTCATGGTCGTCCACGCGGCCTACGCGGCGCTGCTGTCCCGGCTCAGCGGGTCCGACGACATCGCCATCGGTACCGCGGTCGCGGGTCGCGGGGAGAAGGACCTCGACGACCTGATCGGCATGTTCGTCAACACCCTCGTCCTGCGCACCCGGATCGATCCCGGCGTGTCGTTCGAGGAGTATCTCGGCAGTGTCCGGGAAACCGACCTGACAGCCTTCTCGAACGCCGACGTCCCCTTCGAGCGACTCGTCGAGGTACTCAATCCGCCCCGGTCCACCGCGCGCCATCCGCTGTTCCAGGCCGCGCTGTCCCTCGAACCCGGAACCGCACGCGACATCTCGTTCGCGGGGGTGCACGCCGTCGGTGCCGAACTCGACGTGCCGATCTCGAAGTTCGACATCCAGCTCTGGGTCACCGAGAAGGCCGGCGACGACGGCGAACCCGCCGGTCTCGACGCGCTGTTCGAATATGCCACCGATCTGTTCGATGCCGAGACGGTCGCCGTCTTCGCCGAACGCTTCGCCCGGATCCTCGCCGGGATCGTCGCCGACCCGTCGACCTGCGTGGGCGACCTCGCGATCCTCTCGCCCGGAGAGGCCGATCGCCTCCTCACCGCGAAGGGGCCCGAGCCGGCCGAAGCCCGCACCCTCGTGGAGTTGCTGACCACCGGCGCCGTCGACCATCCCGATCGTGTCGCCGTCCGCGACCGCGACACCGTCCTGACCTACCGCGAACTCGACACCTGGTCGAACCGCATCGCCCGGCACCTCGTCGCGCGCGGTGCTCGTCCCGACGGCATCGTCGCCCTCGCCTTCCCGCGGTCGTGGGAGATGGTCCTCGCCGTGTGGTCGGTCGCCAAGACCGGCGCCGGCTACACACCCGTCGACCCCGAATACCCGGCCGAACGTGTCACCCACATGCTCGACGACTCGTCGGCCGTCTTCGGTCTGACGACCGGGGAATATGCCACCGGTCTGCCTTCGGGCACCGAGTGGATCCGGCTCGACGACCCCGAGTTCGTCGCGTCCTGCGCGTCCTACCCGGACGGTCCGCTCACCGACGCCGATCGCGCGGCGCCGCTGCGGCTCGACCACACCGCGTACGTCATCTACACCTCCGGCTCCACGGGCAGGCCCAAGGGCGTCGCGGTCACCCACCGCGGTCTCGCCGGCCTCGTCTGCGAGAGCGTCGAACTGTACGGCGTGACAGAGGAATCGAAACTCCTGCACGTCTGCTCTCCGAGCTTCGATCCGTCGGTCCTCGACTGGACGCTGGCCGGGTCCACCGGCGCCGAACTCGTCGTGACACCGCCGACGATCTACGGCGGCGCCGAACTGCGCGCGCTCATCGAACGCACCGGGGTCACCCACGCGGTCATCACCCCGGCGGTACTCGGTTCCGTCGACCCGAGCGGGCTCGACACCCTGCGTCTCGTGAACGTCGGTGGTGACGTGTCCACCGCCGACCTCGTGTCCCGCTGGGCGCCCGGCCGCCGGTTCTACAATGCCTACGGTCCGACGGAGACCACGATCGTCTCGACGCGAGGCGTCCTCGAGCCGTCCGGACCGATCACCATCGGCCGTCCCGTCGCCGGGGTGCACGCCCTGGTCCTCGACAGCCGGCTCCGTCCCGTCCCCGCCGGTGTCGCGGGAGAGCTGTATCTCGCAGGCGACGTGCTCGCCCGGGGTTATCACCGCCGTCCGTCGCTCACCGCCGACCGGTTCGTGGCGAACCCGTTCGGTTCGGCCGGAACGCGTATGTACCGGACCGGCGACGTCGTTCGCTGGGACGAGCAGGGACGCATCGAGTTCGCGGGTCGCTCCGACTTCCAGGTCAAGGTCCGCGGTTACCGCATCGAACTCGGTGAGATCGACGCGGCGCTGCTGACCCACCCCCTCGTCGACTTCGCGACCACCGTCGGGCACGAGATGCCGTCGGGCCAGACGGCGCTCGTCGCATACGTGCACGGAGATCAGCAGATAGATCCTGCCGTGCTGGCCGATCACGTCGGCCGGTCGCTGCCCTCGTACATGGTGCCCTCGCAGATCATCGTGCTCGACGAGGTGCCGCTCAACCCCGTCGGCAAGCTCGATCGCCGTGCCCTGCCCGAACCCGAGCTCGGCATCAGCTACCGCGAGTTCCGCGCCCCGACGACTCCCATCGAGGAGACGGTCGCGAACGTCTTCGCCGAAGTTCTCGGCGTACAGGGAGTCGGTCTCGACGACGACTTCTTCGAACTCGGCGGCAACTCGCTGCTCGCCACGCAGGTGGTCTCCCGGCTCGGTGTCGCGCTCGACGCACAGGTGCCGGTACGGGCGCTGTTCGAATCCAGCTCGGTGGCGGCGCTGGCGGTGCGCGTCGAGCAGGAGGCGGGTCGTGGCGCGCGCGTCGCGCTGACGAAACTGCCGCGGCCCGCACGGGTTCCGCTGTCGCTGGCGCAGCAGCGGATGTGGTTCCTCAACCGTTTCGATCCGCGCTCGGCCACCTACAATCTCCCGATGGCGCTGCGTCTGACCGGCGAACTGGACGTCGCGGCACTACAGGTGTCGATCATGGACGTCATCGACCGGCACGAGTCGCTGCGCACCGTCTTCCCCGACTCGCCGGACGGACCGCATCAGGTCGTCCGTGCCGCAGCGGAGGTCGTGCCCGACCTGACCCCCACCCGGATCACCCCCGGGGAGCTGCCCGCGGCGGTGCGTCGCCTGGTCTTCACCGGACTGGACGTGACGTCGGACGTGCCCATCCGCGCAGAGCTGTTCGAACTCGGCGACGAGGAACACGTGCTCGCGCTCGTCGTGCACCACATCTCGGCGGACGGCTGGTCCACCGGTCCGATGGCGCGCGACATCATGGTCGCCTACACGGCGCGCACCGATTGGGAGGAGCCGTCGTGGGCGCCGCTCCCGGTGCAGTACGCCGACTACACGCTGTGGCAGCGGCAGGTACTCGGATCCGAGGACGATCCGCAGTCGCTGATCTCCCGTCAGCTCGACTACTGGCGTCGCACCCTCGCCGGCGTCCCCGATCAGCTCGATCTGCCCGCCGACCGCCCGCGGCCGGCCATGCAGTCCTATTCCGGTGCCACCGTGGACTTCTCGATCGACCCGGAGCTGCACCGCGAGCTCGTGGCGCTGGCGCGCACCCGCAACGCGTCGCTGTTCATGGTGGTGCACGCCGCCCTGAGCGTGCTGCTCGCGCGGATGTCCGGCCAGGACGACATCGCGATCGGCACACCTGTCGCCGGTCGCGGTGAGCAGGCGCTCGACGACCTCATCGGCATGTTCGTCAACACCCTCGTGCTGCGCACGGAGGTCGATTCGGGTACGCCGTTCACCTCGCATCTGGCGCGGGCACGCGACGCGGCGCTCGGTGCCTTCGGCCACGCCGATGTGCCCTTCGAACGACTCGTCGAGGTGCTCAACCCGGCCCGGTCCACCGCCCGGCATCCCCTCTTCCAGGTCATGCTCTCGTTCGAGAACCTGCGGGCCGCGCACGTCGAACTGCGCGGACTCACCCTCGACGTGCTCGACATCGACACGGCGGTCGCCAAGTTCGATCTGCAGCTGACCCTCACCGAGGACTTCGCGGAGGACGGCACGCCCGACGGTCTCGGAGCGGCGTTCACCTACGCGACCGATCTCTTCGATCGTGCGACGGTGCGCGGCTTCGCCGATCGCTTCGTCCGCATCCTCGAGGCCGTGGTGCGCGAGCCGGAGGTCGCCGTCGGGGATATCGACCTGCTCGGCGGCGACGAGCGTCACGCGGTCCTCGAGTTGTGGAACGACACCGCGCACGCACTGGAACCGGCCACTCTCGTCGATCTGTTCGACACCCGGGTGGCGACGGATCCGGACGCCGTGGCCGTGGCCTTCGAGGGCGAACAACTCACCTACGCGGAATTCGCTGCGCGCGCGAACCGGCTTGCCCGCCACCTGATCTCGCAGGGGGTCGGCCCGGAGTCGACCGTCGGACTCGCGGTGCGCCGCTCCCTCGACCTCCTCGTCGGCATGTATGCGATCGTCGAGGCCGGCGGTGCCTACCTTCCGCTCGATCCCGATCAGCCCGCCGAACGCAACGCGTACATCCTCGCGACGGCGGCGCCCGTGGCGGTGCTGACCACCACCCGCGACGCGTTCGAGGCGAACGCTGCGGTGCCCACGATCGAGATCGACACGCTCGACCTGTCGGGCCTGCCGTCCGGCCCGGTCACCGACGCCGAGCGCACCGCCGCGCTCACCCCCGCGAACACCGCGTACGTCATCTTCACGTCCGGCTCGACGGGACGGCCCAAGGGCGTGGCGGTTCCGCACGGTGCGATCGTCAACCGCCTGCTGTGGATGCAGGACGAGTACGGACTCACCCACGACGACGTGGTGCTGCAGAAGACGCCGTTCACCTTCGACGTGTCGGTGTGGGAGTTCTTCTGGCCCCTGCAGATCGGTGCACGGCTCGAGATCGCGCTGCCCGAGGGGCATCGGGATCCGGCCTATCTCGCGCGGGTGATGGCGGAACGCGGCGTCACGGTCGCGCACTTCGTGCCGTCCATGCTCGCGGTCTTCGTCGCCGAGAACGCCGCCGCGTCGGCGTCGTCGCTGCGGATGGTCTTCGCGTCGGGCGAGGCGCTGCCCGCATCGGTCGCCGCACGTCTGCGGACGATCCTGCCGGGCGCTCGCCTGCACAACCTGTACGGCCCGACCGAAGCGGCCGTCGATGTGACCTACCACGAGGTCACCGCGGCCGACACCGTGTCGGTGCCCATCGGTGTCCCGGTCTGGAACACCGGTGTCCACGTCCTCGACGGCCGGTTGCACCCGGTGCCGGTCGGTGTCGCGGGTGAGCTCTACCTGTCGGGTGTCCAGCTGGCACGGGGCTACGTGGCGCGGCCGGACCTGACTGCGGAGCGCTTCGTCGCCTCGCCGTTCGAGGCGGGGGAGAGGCTCTATCGCACGGGCGATCTCGTGCGATGGGCCGCCCGGGAGGTCTCCGACGCAGGCGCAGCACGTGCCGAACTCGAATACATCGGCCGGACCGACTTCCAGATCAAGCTGCGCGGTCTGCGCATCGAACTCGGCGAGATCGAGACGGCCCTGCTCGCGCTCGACGACGTCGACCGGGCCGTCGTGCTGGTGCGTTCGGACGCCCACTCCGGTGAGCATCTCGTCGCCTACCTCGTCGCCGCCGACGGGCGGTCGCTCGACACCGCCTCCGTCTCGCGCCGTCTCACCGGCTCGCTGCCGGCCTACATGGTGCCGGCGGTCTACGTCGTGCTCGACGAGTTCCCGCTCGGATCGTCGGGCAAGCTCGATCGCAAGGCCCTGCCGGCTCCGGTCTTCGAGGTCAAGGAGTTCCGCGCACCGACGACCCCGGTCGAACAGATCGTCGCGTCGGTCTTCGCCGATGTCCTCGGACTCGACCGCGTCGGTCTCGACGACGACTTCTTCGCGCTCGGTGGCAACTCGCTGATCGCGACGCAGGCCGTCTCCCGCATCGGCGAAGCCCTCGGCGTCCGGACGGCGCTGCGTGCGATCTTCGAGTCGTCCACCGTCGAAGGTCTCGCCGCGGCCGTGGAGGCAGCGTCGTCCGGCATCGACCGGATCCCGCTCGTCGCCGGTCCGCGACCCGCACGGGTGCCGCTGTCGCTCGCCCAGCAGCGCATGTGGTTCCTCAACCGCTTCGACCCCGAATCGGCGGTGAACAACATCCCCGTCGCCGTGCATCTGTCGGGCAAGCTGGACGTCGAGGCCCTCGAAGCCGCGCTCCACGACGTGATCTCGCGTCACGAGTCGCTACGCACCGTCTACCCCGACATCGACGGCTACGGATACCAGAAGGTGCTCGCCCCGGCCGATGTCACGATCCGACTCGAACCGCTGTCGATCGACCCGGCGAATCTTCCTGCCGAACTCCGACAGCTCGCCGCGACCCCGTTCGACCTTGCTCGCGACGTCCCTCTGATCGTCCGGCTCTTCGAGTCGGCTCCGGACGAGCACGTGCTCGTAGCCGTGCTGCACCACATCGCGGCGGACGGGTTCTCGATGGGACCGCTCACGCGCGACATCATGATCGCCTACGCCGCTCGGTCCACCGGGGAGGCACCCGGCTGGGAACCGCTCGACATCCAGTACGCCGACTACACCCTCTGGCAGCGCGATGTCCTCGGCTCCGAGGAAGACCCGGATTCCCTGGTAGCGCAGCAGATCGACTACTGGATGGAAGCGCTGAAGGATCTGCCGGACAGCCTGGACCTCCCGGTCGACCGTCCTCGGCCCGCCGTCGCCTCCTACCGTGGAGCGACGTCGCGATTCACCGTCGGCGCAGAGCTGCGGGCCGCGATCGGACGCCTCGCGAAGGAACATCGGACGACGGACTTCATGGTCGTGCACGCGGTGCTCGCAGCGCTCCTCGCACGCATGAGCGCGTCGGACGACATCGCGATCGGCACCCCGATCGCCGGCCGCGGTGAGCGTGTCCTCGACGAGCTCGTCGGCATGTTCGTCAACACGCTCGTGCTGCGTACACAGGTCGACGTCTCGGCTCCGTTCGAGGAACTTCTCGGCCACGTACGCGACGTGGACCTGGGGGCGTTCGCACACGCGGATGTTCCGTTCGAGAGGCTCGTCGACGTCCTGGCCCCCGTGCGCACCCAGGCGCACAATCCGCTGTTCCAGGTGATGCTCGCCTTCCAGAACATCGGCCCGGTCTCGTTCGAGCTGCCGGAACTGTCGGTTTCGAATCTGGCGTTCGACAGCGACCTGTCGAAGTTCGATCTCGCCGTCACCGTCCTCGACGAGGACGGTGACGGGACGGACGGTGGTTACGTCGTCGAATTGTCCTATGCCACCGACCTGTTCGATGCGGACACCGTTTCCGATTTCGGTGCGCGATTCGTCCGGATGCTCGAAGAGGTCGTCGCCGATGCGTCGACTGCAGTCGGTGATCTCGAGATCCTCTCGGACGGAGAGGCGCAGCACTTGCTCTCCGTCCGTGGACGGGCGGTCGCGCGGACGGCGACGCTCGTGGAACTGCTCACCTCCGCGGTATCCGACCATCCCGATCGCATTGCCGTCCGGGCGGGCGACACCGTCCTGACCTACCGGGACCTCGACGAACGGTCCAACCGGATCGCACGGTATCTGATCGGACGCGGTGCCGGTCCCGACGAGCTCGTTGCACTCGCCTTCCCTCGTTCGTGGGAAATGGTGCTGGGGGTGTGGTCGGTCGCGAAGACGGGTGCGGCCTATGTGCCGATCGACCCGGAATACCCGATCGAACGCGTCGCCCACATGCTCGACGACTCGGGAGCCCTGCTCGGGCTGACCGCGACGGCGCACGCGGCGAAGCTGCCCTCCCGGACCGAATGGGTTCGGCTCGACGACGATGCGTTCGTCGCCGACTACTCCGCCCGGTCGGCGGCCCCGATCACGGATGCCGACCGCACGGCGTCGCTGCGAGTCGACCATCTCGCGTACGTCATCTACACCTCGGGTTCGACGGGTCGCCCGAAGGGCGTCGGGGTCACCCACCGCGGCCTGGCCGGTCTGGTCCGGGAAACCGTCGAACTGTACGGGGTGACCGCCCGGTCCCGGATCCTGCACATCTGTTCGCCGAGTTTCGATCCCTCCGTGCTGGACTGGACGATGGCGGGTTCGACGGGCGCCGAACTCGTCATCACGCCGCCGTCGATCTACGGTGGTGCCGAACTGCGGGCACTCATCGCGCAGACGAAGGTCACGCACGCCGTGATCACCCCGGCGGTACTCGGTTCGGTGGATCCCGGCGACCTGGACTCGCTGCACACCCTCAACGTCGGTGGCGACGCGTCCACTCCGGACCTCGTAGCACGCTGGGCTCCCGGCCGGCGATTCTTCAACGCCTACGGGCCGACCGAGACCACGATCGTTTCGACTCGCGAACAGCTCGAGGCCGACGGGCCGATCACGATCGGCGCACCCACCGCGGGTGTGCACGCTCTCGTTCTCGACGGCCGGATGCGACCGGTTCCCACAGGGGTACCCGGCGAGCTCTATCTGGCGGGTGACGTACTCGCCCGGGGATACCATCATCGTCCCGGTCTCACCGCAGGGCGGTTCGTCGCGGCCCTGTTCGGCGTGCCGGGCGCTCGGATGTACCGCACCGGCGACATCGTGCGCTGGGACGCCGAGCGTCGTCTGGTGTTCGTGGGCCGCTCGGACTTCCAGGTCAAGATCCGCGGATACCGGATCGAACTCGGTGAGATCGACGCCGTGCTCCTGACACACCCGCTCGTCGTGTTCGCCAGCACCGTCGGCCACGAGATGCCCTCGGGGCAAACGGCTCTCGTCGCATACGTGCAGGGCGGTGCGGGGCTCGTCCCTGCCGAACTCTCCGAGCACGTCGCACGCTCGCTGCCCTCGTACATGGTCCCCTCGCAGATCATCGTGCTCGACGAGGTGCCGTTGACGCCCGTGGGCAAACTCGACCGCAGCGCGCTACCCGAACCGGAGTTCGGCCTCCGTTACCGCGAATTCCGTGCACCCACCACCCCGGTCGAAGAATCCGTCGCGCGAGTGTTCGCCGATGTGCTGGGCGTACAGGATGTCGGGCTCGACGACGACTTCTTCGAGCTCGGAGGGAACTCGCTCCTCGCGACCCAGGTCGTCTCCCGCCTCGGTGCGATCCTGGACACGCAAGTGCCGGTACGTGCACTCTTCGATGCCGGCACCGTTGCCGCACTCGCGGTGCGCGTCGAACGGGAGGCCGGCCGAGGTGAACGCGTCCCGCTCGCCAGGACGACGCGCCCCGAACGTATTCCGTTGTCGCCGGCGCAGCAGCGCATGTGGTTTCTCAACCGGTTCGATCCCGAATCCGGCGCGAACAACATCCCGGTAGGGGTGCGTCTGACCGGTGACCTCGACGTGAAGGCACTGCGTACCGCGCTGCGCGACGTCGTCGAACGACACGAGTCGCTGCGCACCGTCTATCCCGACGTCGACGGCGCAGGACACCAGTCGATCCTGCCGCCCTACACAGTGGAGTTGCCCGTCGAGCGTGTCGACGAGAGCGCCCTGTTCGATCGGGCCGAACAGCTCACCTCGGAGGGTTTCGACGTCACGCGCGAGGTGCCGCTGCGGGTCGTGCTGTTCACTCTCGGTGCCCGCGAACATGTGCTGTTCCTCGTGGTGCACCACATCGCAGCCGACGGTTTCTCCCTGCGACCGCTCGCGCGCGACATCATGCTCGCGTACGCCAACCGCTCGCGTGGGGAAGCTCCCGCGTGGGCGCCGCTGGAAGTGCAGTACGCCGACTATGCCCTCTGGCAGCGCGAGGTCCTCGGTTCGGAGAGTGATCCGGACTCGGTCTTCTCCCGGCAGACGAAGTACTGGACCGATCGGCTGGCGGACCTGCCCGATCAGCTCGATCTGCCGTCCGATCGTGCTCGCCCGGAGGTGGCGTCCAACGCCGGCCGCACGAGCCGGTTCCGGATCGAGCCACAGCTGCACGCTTCGTTGGAAGAGCTGGCCAGGCAACGGAACACGACGCTGTTCATGGTCGTGCATGCGGCACTCGCAGTGTTGCTGGCCCGGGTGTCCGGCTCGGAGGACATCGCCATCGGCACCCCGATCGCCGGTCGCGGCGAGCGTGCACTGGACGACCTCGTGGGCATGTTCGTCAACACGCTCGTGCTCCGCGTCGACGTGCGGAACGATCGCCCCTTCCACGACCTGCTCGGGCAGGTGCGGGAGACCGATCTCGACGCCTTCGCGCACGCCGACGTCCCCTTCGAACGGCTCGTCGAGATCCTCGATCCTCAGCGGTCACAGGCCCGTCACCCGCTGTTCCAGGTGGCGCTCACGTTCCAGAACACCGGTGATGTCGAGTTCGCTCTCGACGGCGTCACCGCCCGGGCCCTCCACTACGACGCGGATACCGCCAAGTTCGACCTGCAGTTCACGTTTGCGGAGAGGAAGGGCGAGGACGATGCGGACGCGGGTATGGATTTCGCCGTCACCTACGCGACGGACCTGTTCGACGACCTGAGGGTCGCGGCGTTCGCGGAGCAGTTGCTCCGGATTCTGCGTGCGGTCGTGGAGGACCCTTCGGCCGTGGTCGGGGACATCGAGATCCTCGACGATTTCGAGCGGGAACTGGTCGTCTCGCGCTGGAACTCGCTGGGCGACGACGTCGCGCCGGCCGGGGCGACGCTCGTGGACATGTTCGAGGCGCGCGTCGCCGAGCGCGGCGACGCGGTCGCGGTGCGGTTCGGAAACGAGCAGTTGTCCTACCGCGAACTCGGTGCGCGGGTGCACCGCCTGGCACGTCATCTCATCGACGTCGGGGCAGGCCCCGAGGATCTCGTCGCGGTCGCGATGCCGCGCTCGCTCGATCTGATCGTCGCGCTGCTCGCAGTGCTCGAAGCCGGTGCCGGATACCTGCCGATCGATCCGAACTCGCCGGCCGACCGGATCGAGTTCCTGGTCTCGGACGCGACGCCGGTGGCGGTGGTGACCACCTCGGATGCCGAGGTGCCGTTCCCGGACTCGGTGCCGATCGTCGAGATCGACCGTCTGGATCTGTCGGACGTCGACGACGCACCGATCCTCGACGCGGAGCGCCGTGCCGCGCTCACGCCGACGAACCTGGCGTACGTGATCTACACGTCGGGATCGACCGGACGCCCGAAGGGTGTGCTGATCCCGCATCGCACTGTGGTGCGGCTGATGGTCAACACCGAATCGGTGTACGGCTTCGACTCGTCGGACGTGTGGACGATGTTCCACAGCTACGCCTTCGACTTCTCGGTATGGGAGCTGTGGGGGCCGTTGCTCTACGGCGGAACCCTCGTGGTCGTCGACTACTTCACGTCGCGTTCGCCGGAAGCCTTCCGCGAGTTGCTGATCCGCGAACGCGTCACCGTGCTCAACCAGACGCCGTCGGCCTTCTACCAGCTGGTCGAGGCCGACCGGGTCGCGGTCGACGAGGCGCAGTTGTCGCTGCGGTACGTGATCTTCGGTGGTGAGGCGCTCGAGCCGCGCCGTCTCGCCGGGTGGTTCGAGCGCCATGGAGAGGCGGGACGAGCGCAGCAACGGGGGATCGGCACAGCCCCGCGCCTGGTGAACATGTACGGCATCACGGAGACGACCGTGCATGTGTCGTACCGGGAGATCGGTGCCGATCTGGCGCAGGGTGCGTCCGCGAGCGTGGTCGGTGTCCCGATCGCAGGTCTGCGGGTGTACGTGCTGGATCGTCGCCTGAAGCCGGTACCGGTGGGTGTGGCCGGCGAGATGTACGTCGGCGGTGGCCAGTTGGCGCGTGGTTACCTGCGTCGCCCCGAGCTGTCTGCGGCACGTTTCGTCGCCGATCCGTTCTCGTCCGACGGTGCGCTGCTGTACCGGACGGGCGATGTCGCCCGCTGGGTCGTCTCGGGCGATCTCGAATATCTCGGCCGCGCCGACGACCAGGTGAAGATCCGCGGTTTCCGCATCGAACTCGGTGAGGTCGAGGCTGCGGTGCTCGCGCAGGACGACGTCGCGCACGCCGCGGTGATCGTGCGTGAGGACACCCCGGGAGCGGTCCGGATCGTCGCCTATGTGGTTGCGCACGACGGCGTGTCGATCGACACCGAAGCGCTGCGCAGCAGTGTCGCCGTGATCCTGCCGGAGTACATGGTGCCCTCGGCGTTCGTGGTGATCGAGGCGATACCGCTGACGGTCAACGGCAAGCTCGACCGCCGGGCGCTGCCCGAGCCGGTGTTCGAGACACGTGGTTTCCGCGCGCCGGGCACTCCGCTCGAGGAGATCGTGGCAGGCGTGTTCGCCGACGTGCTCGGTGTCGACCGTATCGGCGCCGACGACGACTTCTTCGCGCTCGGTGGCAACTCTCTGATCGCGACGCAGGTCGTTTCCCGGCTCGGTGCCGCGCTCGACGCACAGGTGCCGGTGCGGGCGTTGTTCGAGGCGTCCACCGTCGCGGAACTCGCCACGCGGGTCGAACACGAATCCGGTCGCGGTGGGCGAGTGCCGCTGGCGGCCCGGACCCGGCCGGAGTCGATCCCGCTGTCTCCCGCACAGCAGCGGATGTGGTTCCTCAACCGGTTCGATCCCGACTCGACGGCCTACAACATCCCGTTCGCGTTGCGGATGAAGGGCGTACTGGACGTCGACGCGTTGCGTGCCGCGGTCGCCGACCTCGTCGCACGGCACGAGTCGCTGCGCACCGTCTATCCCGAGACGGACTCCGGCCCGATCCAGCGCATCCTGCCGGCCTCTCGGGTCCGGCCCGGGCTCGAACCGGTCGACGTCGACGTCGCCGATCTCGAGGCACGCATGCGGGAGATCGCTGCGGCAGGCTTCGACGTCACCGTCGATGTGCCGGTGCGGATGCATCTGCTCCGTGTGGCCGACGACGATCACGTCCTCGTCACCGTGGTCCACCACATCAGCGCCGACGGTTCGTCGATGGTGCCGCTGGTCCGCGACGTCATGACGGCCTACGCCGCCCGCTCCGCCGAGACCGAACCGGCGTGGGCGCCGCTCGAGGTGCAGTACGCCGACTTCGCCCTGTGGCAGCGGGAAGTTCTCGGTTCCGAGAACGATCCGGATTCGACCGCCGCCGAGCAGCTCGGTTACTGGCGCACCGCGCTCGCCGACCTGCCCGACCAGCTCGACCTGCCGCTCGACCGTCCGCGGCCCGCGCAGCAGAGCTTCCGCGGCGACCGCGTGGAGTTCACCATCGGCGCGGATCTGCACCGCGAGCTGCGCGATCTGGCACGCAACCGGAACGCGACCGTGTTCATGGCCGTGCACGCCGCCTTCGCGGCACTGCTCGCGCGCCTGTCCGGCTCGACGGACATCGCGGTGGGCACCCCCATCGCGGGTCGCACCGAGCAGGCCACCGAGGACATCATCGGCATGTTCGTCAACACGCTGGTGCTCCGGCTGCAGGTGGACGGCGATGCGTCCTTCGACGAACTGCTCTCGGCGGCACGGGAAACCGATCTGCAGGCCTTCGCACACGCGGACGTGCCGTTCGAGCGTCTCGTCGAGATCCTGAATCCGGCCCGGTCGACGGCCCGGCATCCGCTGTTCCAGGTCGGCTTCTCGTTCCAGAACCAGAGCCGATCCGAACTCGCCCTGCCCGGCCTCGACATCGAACCGGTCGACCTCGAGGGCGGTACCGCCCAGTTCGACATGCACCTGATCGTCGCCGACCGTTACGGCGACGACGGCGCGCCGCAGGGCATCGACGCGATCCTCACGTACGCGACGGATCTGTTCGACCGCGAGACGGCGGAGACCGTCGCGGCCCGTTTCGAGCAGTTGCTCGCAGCGCTCGTCGAGATGCCGTCGCTGCCCGTGGGCGACCACGCCGTGCTGCTGCCGGAGGAACGCGGCACCGTGCTGGGGGAGTGGAACGACACTGCTCACGGGACCGACACGCGAGCGACTCTCGTCGACCTGTTCGACGAGCAGGTCGCCGCGCACCGCGATGCCGTCGCGCTCGTGTACGAGGGCCGGCGGTGGACCTACGGCGAGTTCGATTCGGCGGTCAACCGTCTCGCCCGGCATCTGCTGGGTCTCGGTGTGGGACCGGAGGATCGGGTCGCGTTGGCGATTCGCCGTTCGCCCGAGCTGCTCGTGGGCATGTACGCGATCGCGAAGACCGGTGCGGCCTACGTGCCGGTCGACCCGGACCAGCCCGCCGAGCGCAACACCTACATCCTCGACACGGCCGCACCCGTCGCGATCGTCACGACGAGCGGCGACCGTGTGGAGCACGGCACCGCGCCGGTCGTCGAACTCGACCGCCTCGACCTCGTCGGGGTCGCGGACGGACCGATCGTCGACACCGACCGGTCCGCTCCACTGCGGCCGGGCAACACGGCGTACGTGATCTTCACGTCGGGTTCGACCGGCCGCCCCAAGGGTGTCGCGGTCTCGCACGCCGCGATCGTCAACCAGCTGCTGTGGAAGCGTGAGCATTTCGGTCTCGGATCCGACGACGCGGTGCTGCTCAAGACCGTCGCGACGTTCGACCTGTCGGTGTGGGAGTTCTGGTCGGCGCTCACCAGCGGTGCTCGCCTGGTGATCGCCACGGCCGACGGACACCGCGATCCCGACCACCTGCTCGCACTGCTGCGCGACGAGCAGGTGACCACGCTGCACACCGTTCCGTCCATGCTGTCGATGCTGATGACGGTCGCGGCCGGCCCGGTGGCGCCGTCGCTGCGACGGATCCTCGCGATCGGTGAGGCCCTGCCCGCGGCGGTGGCCCAGCAGTTCCGTGCCGACAACACGGCGAGGTTGTACAACCTCTACGGACCGACCGAGGCCGCGGTCTCGGTCACCGTCCACGAGGTCGACGACGCCGACCGGATCGTCGTCCCGATCGGTGTGCCCGAGTGGAACACCGCCGTCTACGTCCTCGACGACCGGCTGCGGCCGGTACCTCCGGGCGTCGCCGGCGAGCTGTACCTTGCGGGTGCCCAGCTCGCGCGGGGCTACCACGACCGTCCCGACCTCACCGCCGACCGGTTCGTCGCCGACCCGTCCGGGAGCGGACGCATGTATCGCACCGGCGACATCGTCCGGTGGAACCGTGCCGGTCGCCTCGAATATCTCGATCGGGCCGACTTCCAGGTCAAGGTGCGCGGTTACCGCATCGAACTCGGCGAGGTCGAGACCGTCCTGCGCGAGCTGCCGGACGTGAAGGACGTCGCCGTCCTGGTGCGCAGCACCGCTCACCTCGGCGACCGTCTCGTCGCGTACGTCGTGCCGGCCGCAGAGGCGTTCGACGCCGATGCGACACGGACGGCGCTGGCGGAGCGGCTGCCGTCGTACATGGTGCCGTCGGCCTTCGTCGAACTCGACGTGTTGCCGCTGAACACCAACGGCAAGCTCGACCGGCGTGCCCTGCCCGATCCCGAACTCGACGCGGGGGAGTTCCGCGCCCCGACCGATCCCGTCGAGGAGATCGTGGCTGCGACCGTCGCCGAACTGCTCGGTGTCGAACGGGCCGGTCTCGACGACGACTTCTTCGAACTCGGCGGCAACTCGCTGCTCGCGACGCAGCTTGCCGCCCGGCTCGGTGCCGCACTCGACACCCGCGTGCCGGTCCGGACCGTCTTCGAGTCGTCGACGGTGGTCGCGCTCGCCGCCCGTATCCGGCCGTCGGTGGGCGAGGGTGCCCGTCCGGCACTCACGACCGTCCCGCGTCCCGAGCGGGTGCCGCTGTCGCTCGCGCAGCAGCGCATGTGGACCCTGAACCGGGTCGATCCCGAATCGGGTGTCTACAACATCCCCGTCGCCGTGCGCCTGACCGGTGCGCTCGACGTGGACGCCCTGCGTGCAGCGGTCGCCGATCTGTTCGCACGACATGAGGTGCTGCGCACCGTCTACCCGGACAAGGGTGACGGTCCGGTGCAGATCGTGCTGCCGGTCGCGCAGGCCGTGCCCGAACTCGCCCCGGTGGACGTGACCGCCGACGAGCTCGTCGACCGTCTCACCGAGATCCTCGGCAGCGGATTCGACGTGACGGCATCGGTCCCGCCGGTGCGGGTCGCGCTGTTGCGGCTCGCCGCGGACGAACACGTCCTCGCGGTCGTCGCGCACCACATCAGCGCCGACGGGTATTCGATGCGTCCGCTCGTGCGCGACGTGATGACCGCCTATCTCGCGCACGTCGCGGGGGAAACCCCGGGATGGGAACCGCTCGGGGTCCAGTACGCCGACTACACGCTGTGGCAGCAGAGCGTTCTCGGTTCCGAGGACGATCCGGAGAGCGAGCTGTCGCGCCAGCTCGACTACTGGGCCGGCGAACTCTCCGGTGTGCCGGAGGTACTCGCCCTGCCCACGGATCGCCCGCGACCCGCCCGCCAGTCCACGGTGGGGGAGTCGTTCACCTTCACGATCGGTGAGGAACTCGCGCAGCGGATCGAGAAGACCGCCCGTGAACACAACGCGACGGTCTTCATGGCGATGCACGCCACCTTCGCGGTGCTGCTCGCCCGCCTGTCCGGCAGCGAGGACATCGCGGTGGGAACACCGACCGCCGGTCGTGGTGAGGAGGCGCTCGACGACCTCGTCGGCATGTTCGTCAACACCCTCGTGCTCCGTACCCGGGTGGCCGGTTCGGCGACCTTCGCGGAGCTGCTCGCGCAGGCCAAGGAGAAGGACCTCGGGGCGTTCGGCAACGCCGACGTGCCGTTCGAGCGGGTCGTCGAACGGCTCGGTGTGCGCCGCAACAGCGCGTACACCCCGCTGTTCCAGGCGATGCTCACCTTCCAGAACATCGACACGGGCACCTTCACCCTGCCGGGACTCGAGGTGACCGCGCTCGAGACGGGCGCCGATCAGGCGAAGTTCGACCTGCAGTGCACGGTGGTCGAACGGTTCTCCGAGTCGGGAGCGCTGACCGCGCTCGATGTGACCTTCACCTACGCCACGGCACTGTTCGACGCCGCGACGGTCGAGACCTTCGGCGATCGCTTCGTCCGGATCCTCGAGACCGTCAGCGCCGACCCGCAGGTCGTTCTCCGTTCGATCGACATCCGCACGGATGCGGAGCGGGCGCGGGCGGCCCGGCCGAAGAAGGCGCGTACCGTCGCAGATCTGCCGGCACTCGTGGCCGCAGCGGCCGCGGTGGCCCCGGGCACGGTCGCCTTCCGGCACGGCGAGCGCGAGGTCACACTCGGCGAGTTCGCCCAGCGTCTGGACACCATGGCCACCACGACCGGCGGTGCGCTCACCGCCGAAGCGCTCGTGTCGGTGGTCCTGAACGGCCTCGTACCGGGGATGCTGCCCGAACTCGGCGCCGACGGTCTCGCACAGCTGGTGCGCGACGTGATCGCCGTCGCGGAAGGCGTCGACGCCGGCACGACAGACGGCGTGGACGCCGCCCCGGCGGGCGACGCGGATTAGTCCTGTGTCGGACACTTCGGGATAATGGAAGATCGGCTGTCGTTCGACTGCCCGGCCAGTACGGTGCCGGGTGGCAGCGGGGGGCGGTGGCGCGCGCACAGCGCAGTGCCGAGCGCAGGTTATTTCAGGAGGCTGACGTAGATGACGGGTGACATGGCGGGCAAGCCGGCGCTGGCGATCGAGGACCTTCCCCGGTTGCTCGCCGCCGTCGCGGACATCGAACCCGACCGTGTCGCCCTCTCCGACGGTGACACCCGTATCGGCTACGCGCGCCTGCGCGACGAGATCGCCACACTCGACACCGCCATGGGCGGTGCGCTCGGTTTCGACGCGCTGTTCCCGGTCGTCCTGTCGAACATCGCGCCCGCTCTGCTCGGTGCCCCGGGTCTCGCGGGGGTGGTCGACACGCTGTTGGCCGACGCCGTCGAGGTGCTCGGCGACGATGCGGCGGCACCGGCCACGGTCGATCCCGGCACGCTCGCGGCGCGTTTCGACGCCCAGGTGGCCCGAACACCCGATGCCGTCGCTCTCGAGTTCGACGGACAGGGCCTGACCTACCGGGAGTTCGACGCCCGCGTCAACCGTCTCGCCCGTCACCTCATCGGTCTCGGTGTGGGCCCCGACGCACGCGTCGGTCTCGCGGTCCGCCGATCGTTCGACCTGCTGGTCGGCATGTATGCGATCGTCAAGGCCGGCGGCGCCTACGTGCCGCTCGATCCCGACCATCCGGCCGACCGCCTCGCCTACGTCCTCGAGATCGCCGAGCCGGTCGCGGTCGTCACCACCGAACGCGACGCCGTCGATCTTCCCGGTTCCGTCCCGGCGCTGACGATCGACACCCTCGATCTGTCCGAGATCTCCGGCGATCCCATCGCCCCGGAGGAGCGCCGCGGCGCGCTCACGACCGATCACCTCGCGTACGTCATCTTCACGTCGGGTTCGACGGGACGGCCGAAGGGCGTCGCCGTCGAGCACCGGGCGATCGTCGCGAACATCGACTGGCGCCAGGCGGAGTACGGGATGCGCGCCGACGACGTCGTGCTGCAGAAGACACCGTTCACCTTCGACGTGTCGGTCTGGGAGTTCTTCTGGCCCCTGCAGGTGGGTGCCCGCCTCACGATCGCCGTGCCCGACGGGCACCGCGACCCGGCCTATCTCGCGCAGACGATGATCGAGCGTGGCGTGACGATCGCGCACTTCGTGCCGTCGATGCTCGCCGTCTACCTCGCCGAGCCCACCGCCGCGTCGGTGAGCACCCTCCGCTACGTCTTCGCGTCCGGTGAGGCGCTGCCGCCGCAGACGGTCGCCCGTTTCTACGAGATCTCCTCGGCGCGTCTGCACAATCTGTACGGGCCCACCGAGGCCGCGGTCGACGTCACCTATTTCGCGACCTCGGCCGACGACACCGTCGTGCCCATCGGTGCCGCCGTGGCCGACACCGGTCTCTACGTCCTCGACGAGGGCCTGCGCCCCGTCCCCGACGGTGTCGAGGGCGAGCTGTATCTCGCGGGCGTCCAGCTCGCGCGCGGTTACCTCCGTCGCCCCGATCTGACCTCCGATCGTTTCGTCGCCGACCCGTTCGGGGAGCCCGGCGACCGCATGTACCGCACCGGCGACCTCGTGAAGACGAACGAGGACGGGCAGATCGAGTACATCGGCCGTACCGACTTCCAGGTGAAGCTGCGCGGTCTGCGCATCGAACTCGGCGAGATCGAATCGGCGCTGCTCGACCATCCGGGCGTGCGGCAGTCGGTCGTCGTCGTGCACTCCGACCCCGCGCTCGGCGATCACCTCGTCGCCTATCTCGTCACCGACGGCCGCGACATCGAGCGGTCCGAGCTCGCCGACGCCGTACGCCGGCGTCTGCCCGACTACATGGTGCCGTCGCTGTTCGTCGAACTCGACGAGTTCCCGCTCGGCGGCAGTGGCAAACTCGACCGGAAGGCGCTGCCCGCACCGGATTTCAGCTCTCTGCAACGCGAGTACCGCGCACCGTCGACGGCCACCGAGCACGCCGTCGTCTCGGCGTTCGAGCAGATCCTCGGCATCGAGCGGCTCGGCGTCGACGACGACTTCTTCGAACTCGGCGGCAACTCCCTGAGTGCGACGCGGGTCGTCGCGCGGCTCGGCTCCGACCACAAGGTCCGCATCGACGTCCGCGAGTTCTTCGACGCCCCGACCGCGGCCGAGCTGGCCTCGCTCGTCGACGCCGCCATGGCTTCCGGTGCCGACGGGCGAGCACCGCTGGTTCCGCAGGTGCGCCCGGAACTGGTGCCGTTGTCGCTCGCGCAGCAGCGGATGTGGTTCCTCAACCGATTCGAACCCGAATCGGCGGTCGACAACATCCCGGTGGCGATCCGCCTGTCGGGTGCACTCGACGCGGCGGCTCTGCAGGCGGCGGTCGCCGACGTGCTCGGCAGGCACGAGTCGCTGCGGACGGTCTACCCGGATGTCGACGGTGTGGGCTATCAGCAGGTGCTGCCGGTGGACGAGGTGGTGCCCGATCTGACGCCGGTTCCGGTGGCCGAGTCCGATCTGATCGCCCGGGCCACCGAGATCGTCGGTACCGGCTTCGACGTGACCTCGCAGGTCCCCTTCCGGGCACGCCTGTTCGCGGTCTCCGACACCGAGCACGTGCTGGTGCTGGTCGTACACCACATCGCGTCCGACGGCTTCTCGATGGGTCCGCTCACCCGCGACGTCGTCACCGCCTACGCCGCACGCGTCTCGGGCGACGCCCCGCAGTGGGAACCGCTCGCGGTGCAGTACGCCGACTTCGCGATCTGGCAGCGGGAGGTGCTCGGCTCGGAGGACGATCCGGAGTCGGTGATCTCGTCGCAGGTCGCGTTCTGGCGGGAAAGGCTCGCGGGTCTGCCCGAGCAGCTCGACCTGCCGGCCGACCGTCCGCGACCGGCGGTCGCGAGCTACCGCGGCGCCTCGCACCGGTTCGTCCTGAGATCCGAACTCCGTTCCGCCGTACGCGATCTGGCTCGCCGCACCTCCACCACCGAGTTCATGGTGGTGCACGCGGCGCTGGCGGTGCTGCTGGCGCGGTTGTCGGGTACCGACGACATCGCGATCGGCACTCCGGTAGCCGGCCGTGGCGACGCGGCGCTCGACGATCTGGTGGGCATGTTCGTCAACACCCTGGTGCTGCGCACCCGGGTGGACGGCGGCGAGTCGTTCGAGCAGGTGCTCGGACAGGTGCGCGGCGCCGACCTCGAAGCGTTCGGCCACGCCGACCTGCCGTTCGAACGGCTCGTCGAGCTCATCGACCCCGAACGGTCGACCGCCCGCCACCCGCTGTTCCAGGTACTGCTCGCGTTCCAGAACCTCGACGCCGACTCTCTCGAGCTGCCCGGCCTGACCGTCTCGGCGCTCGACGTCGACGCGGCACTCGCGAAGTTCGACCTGCAGGTCACCGTCTCGGACGACGCCACCGCAGAGGGCTATCTCGTCGACCTCACCTACGCCACCGATCTGTTCGACGCCCGGACGATGGAGTCCTTCGCCGAGCGCCTGACCCGGATCCTCACCGCGGTCGCGACCGAGCCCGCACTCCCGGTCGGTGATGTCGCGCTGCTCGACGACGCCGAGCGCACCGATGTGCTCGCCACGTGGAACGCCACCGAGCACGAACTCGGCGACGCCCGAACCCTGGCGGATCTGTTCGCCGAGCAGGTCCGGCGGTCGCCGGATGCGGTCGCGGTGGAGTTCGAGGGCGAGTCGCTGACCTACGGCGAGTTCGCCGAGCGTGTGAACCGTCTTGCGCGGCACCTGATCTCGCTCGGTGTCGGGCCGGAGACGTCGGCGGGTCTGGCGATGCGTCGCTCGCCGGATCTGCTGGTGGGTATGTACGCGGTCGTCGCGGCCGGTGGTGCGTACGTGCCGATCGATCCGGATCAGCCGGACGATCGCAACGGCTACATCCTCGACACCGCGGCACCCGTGGTGGTGCTGACCACCGAGCGCGACGGATACCGCGTGCCGGCCACGGCATCGGCGCCGTCGCTCGCGATCGACAGCCTCGACCTGGCCGCGACACCGGCCGAACCGATCACCGACGCCGATCGCATCGCGCCGTTGCGTCCGACGAACACCGCGTACACGATCTTCACCTCGGGTTCGACCGGCCGCCCGAAGGGTGTGGCCGTCGCCCACGCCTCCGTGGTCAACCAGATTCGGTGGATCACCACCGCATACGGGATCGGCCCCGACGACGTGGTGCTGCAGAAGACCCCGTTCACCTTCGACGTGTCGGTCTGGGAACTGTTCGGCACCCTCACCGTCGGTGCACGCATGGTGATCGCAGCCCCGGACGGTCACCGCGACACCGCCTACCTCGGCACGGTCATCCGCGAGCGCGCGGTGACGATCACCTCCTTCGTCCCGTCGATGCTCGCGGTCTTCGCCGCGTCGGCGTCGCCGGACGACTGCGCGTCGCTGCGCACCGTGCTCGTCGCGGGTGAGGCCTTCCCCCTGTCGGTGGCCGAGCAGTTCTCCCGGATCAGCGCCGCCGAACTCCACAACCTCTACGGCCCCACCGAGGCCACGGTGCACGCCACCGCCCGCCCCGTCGCGGGCACGACCGGTGGTTCCGTCGCGATGGGCGCTCCGGTGTGGAACACCCGCGCCTACGTGCTCGACGCGCGACTGTCGCCGGTTCCCGCCGGGGTCGTGGGCGAGCTGTACCTCGCGGGCGCGCAGGTGGCGCGCGGCTACGTCGGCCGCCCCGATCTCACCGCCGAGCGTTTCGTCGCCTCGCCCTTCGGCGACGGTGAGCGCCTGTACCGCACGGGCGACCTCGTGCGCCGGAGCAACGACCACAGCGGCGACCTCGAGTACCTCGGCCGCACCGACTTCCAGGTCAAGCTCCGCGGTCTGCGCATCGAGCTCGGGGAGATCGAGACCGCGTTGCTCGACCACACCGGGGTCTCGCAGGCCGCCGCCCAGGTGCGGCACGAACAACTCGTCGCCTACGTGGTCCCGGCCCCGAACACGACCTTCGACCGCGACGCCGCGCAGGCCGCGCTGAGCACGGTGCTCCCGGCCTACATGGTGCCGTCGCAGTTCATGGTCCTCGACGAGATGCCGCTCGGAAGTTCGGGCAAGGTCGACCGGAAGGCGCTGCCCGATCCGGTCTTCGAGACCCGCGGTTTCCGTGCACCCACGACCCCGGTCGAAGAGGTCGTCGCCGGCGTGTTCGCCGGCGTCCTCGGCGTCGATCGCGTCGGACTCGACGACGACTTCTTCGCGCTCGGCGGCAACTCCCTCATCGCCACGCAGGTCGTCGCGCGTCTCGGTTCGGAACTGGGAACCGTTGTGCCCGTTCGTGTGCTGTTCGAGGCGCCCGGTGTGGCCGCGCTCGCCGCCCGCGTCGAGCAGAGCGACGCGCAGGGCCGCACGCCGCTCGTGGTGCAGGAGCGTCCGGAGCGTGTGCCGCTGTCGCTCGCGCAGCAGCGGATGTGGTTCCTCAACCGGTTCGAACCGGAATCGGCGGTCAACAACATTCCGGTCGCGGTCCGGTTGACCGGCGCGCTGGACGTCGAGGCGCTGCGCTCCGCGGTGGCCGACGTGCTGGGCCGGCACGAATCCTTGCGGACGATCTACCCGGACGTCGACGGTGTGGGCTACCAGCAGGTGCTGCCGGTGTCCGAGGTCGAACCCGACCTGTCACCGATCGATGTCACCGAGACGCAGCTGGTGCAGAGCATCACGGATCTCGTCTCGTCCGGTTTCGACGTCTCCACGCAGGCACCCTTCCGGGCGCAGCTCTTTGCGGTGTCGGCGACCGAACACGTGCTGGCGCTGGTCGTGCACCACATCGCAGCCGACGGCTTCTCGATGGGTCCGCTCACCCGCGACATCGTCTCCGCCTACGCGGCCCGGGCGGCCGGAGGGGAGCCGGGCTGGGAACCGCTGCCGGTTCAGTACGCCGACTTCGCCATCTGGCAGCGGGAGGTGCTCGGCTCGGAGGACGATCCGGAGTCGGTGATCTCGTCGCAGGTCGGCTTCTGGCGGCAGACGCTCGCGGGTCTGCCCGAGCAACTCGACCTGCCGGCCGACCACCCCCGCCCCGCGGTCGCCACCAACCGGGGCGCCCTGTACGAGTTCACGCTCGACGAGACGCTCCACGATCGCATCGTCACGCTCGCCCGCGAACGCAACGCGACTCCCTTCATGGTGGTGCACGCGGCGCTGGCGGTGCTGCTGGCGCGGTTGTCGGGTACCGACGACATCGCGATCGGCACTCCGGTGGCCGGCCGTGGCGACGCGGCGCTCGACGACCTGGTGGGCATGTTCGTCAACACCCTGGTGCTGCGCACCCGGGTGGACGGCGGCGAGTCGTTCGAGCAGGTGCTCGGCCGGGTGCGCGGCGCCGACCTCGAAGCGTTCGGCCACGCCGACCTGCCGTTCGAACGACTCGTCGAGGTGCTCAATCCCGAACGGTCCACGGCACGTCATCCGCTGTTCCAGGTGATGCTGTCGTTCCAGAACCTCGAGACCGGCACGCTCGAGCTACCCCGTCTGACCGTCGGGGCCGTCGACCTCGACATCACGACCGCCAAGTTCGACCTGCAGTTCGTCGTCACCGAGACGCCCACTGCGAGCGGTGCGGCCGAGTACTCGGTGGGCCTGACCTACGCCATCGATCTGTTCGATGCCCGCACCGTCGAACGTGTCGCCGACCGCTTCGTCCGTCTGCTGGATGCCGTCACCGGCGACCTCTCGGTCACGGTGGGCGATGTCGATCTGCTCGACGACGCCGAACGCGTGCATCTGCTCGAGCGGTGGAACGACACCGACCGTGTGCTCGACGGCACCTCCACCCTCGTGGATCTGTTCGCCGAGCAGGTCCGGCGGTCGCCGGATGCGGTCGCGGTGGAGTTCGAGGGTGAGTCGTCGACCTACGGCGATTTCTCCGAGCGTGTGAACCGCCTTGCACGGCACCTGATCTCGCTCGGCGTCGGCCCCGATGCGCGGGTGGGTCTGGCCGTGCGTCGCTCGCTGGATCTGCTGGTCGGTATGTACGCCGTCGTCGCGGCCGGTGGTGCCTACGTGCCGATCGATCCGGATCAGCCGGACGAGCGCAACGGCTACATCCTCGACACCGCGGCGCCGGTGGTGGTGCTGACCACCGCACGCGACGGATTCCGTGTCCCGGGGGAGAGGTCTGTCCCGAGCCTGCTCGTCGACTCCCTCGATCTGTCCGCGACGTCGGCCGAACCGGTCACCGACGCGGAGCGGACGTCCCCGTTGCGGGCGTCGAACACGGCCTACGTGATCTTCACGTCGGGTTCGACGGGCCGGCCCAAGGGTGTGGCGGTGCCGCACGGCGCGATCGTCAACCGCCTGCGCTGGATGCAGCACGAATACCCCCTGACCGAGGCCGACAGGGTACTGCAGAAGACCCCGTTCACGTTCGATGTGTCGGTGTGGGAATTCTTCTGGCCCCTGCAGATCGGTGCCCGTCTCGTGGTCGCCGTACCCGACGGCCATCGGGATCCGCGGTACCTGGCGTCGGTGATCGACCGGCGTGCCGTGACGGTCGTGCACTTCGTGCCGTCGATGCTGGCGGTGTTCGTCGCCGAGGCCTCGGTCGACGAACTCACCTCGCTCCGTCACGTCTTCGCCTCCGGCGAGGCCCTGCCGCCCGCACTGGCCGCCCGCACACGCGCACTGCTGACCGACGCCGGTCTGCACAACCTCTACGGTCCCACCGAGGCGGCCGTGGACGTGACCTATCACGAGGTCACCGACGCCGACACGGTGTCCGTGCCGATCGGTGCGCCCGTGTGGAACACCCGCGTCTACGTCCTCGACGAGCGTCTCGCGCCCGTCCCCGTAGGGGTCGCGGGAGAGCTCTATCTCGCGGGCGTCCAGCTCGCGCGCGGCTACGTGCAGCGCCCCGATCTCACTGCCGAACGCTTCGTCGCCTCGCCCTTCGGCGACGGTGAGCGTCTGTACCGCACCGGCGACCTCGTGCGCCGGCCGGACGAGACGGGTGAACTGGACTACATCGGCCGCACCGACTTCCAGGTCAAGCTCCGCGGTCTGCGCATCGAACTCGGGGAGATCGAAACCGCGCTGCTCGACCTCGACGAGGTCGACCAGGCCGTGGTGCTCGTCCGGCAGGACCAGCTCGTCGCCTACGTCGTCCCGCAGCCCGGAGCGACCTTCGATCAGGCGGTGGCCGGTGCGGCACTGTCCGCGCAGTTGCCGGCCTACATGGTCCCCGCCACCTACGTGCTCCTCGACGCCATGCCGCTGGGTGCGTCCGGCAAGCTCGACCGCAAGGCACTGCCCGATCCCGTCTTCGAGGTCAGGGCGTTCCGCGCTCCCACCACCTCCACGGAACAGGTCGTGGCGTCGACCTACTCCGAGGTTCTCGGCGTCGACCGCGTCGGTCTCGACGACGACTTCTTCGCGCTCGGCGGAAACTCGCTCATCGCCACCCGAGTGGTCTCCCGCATCGGTGCCGCGCTGAATGCCACCGTGCCCCTGCGACTGTTGTTCGAAGCCGCGACCGTCGAAGACCTTGCGGCGCGCCTCGAACACGGAGTGTCGGGTGGCCCGCGCCGTCCCCTCGTCGCCGGCGAACGACCCGACCGGGTTCCGCTGTCGCTCGCGCAGCAGCGCTACTGGTTCCTCAACCAGTTCGACACGGCGTCCTCGGCGGTCGACAACATCCCGATCGCTGTGCGGCTCGTCGGCGACCTCGATGTCGACGCGCTCCGCGCGGCAGCACGCGACGTCATCGCCCGGCACGAATCGCTCCGCACCATCTACCCGGACTCGCCCGACGGACCGCACCAGGTGGTGCTCCCGCTCGACGGTGCGCTGCCCGAACTCGTCGTGCGCGACGTCGCGGAGGCCGAACTCGAACCCGAGATCGTGGCCTTCATGTCGACGACCTTCGATGTGACCGCCGAGGTGCCGGTCGCGGTGCGCATCTTCCGCGTCAGCGACGACGAGCACATTCTCGCGCTGGTCGTACACCACGTGTCGGCCGACGGCGCGTCGGTCGGCCCGCTGACCCGAGACCTGATGACGGCCTACGTGGCACGGTCGCGGGGCGACGCGCCGGCGTGGGAGCCGTTGCCCGTGCAGTACGCCGACTACGCGTTGTGGCAGCGCGAGGTGCTCGGCCGCGAGGACGACCCCGAATCGTTGGCCGCGAAGCAGGTCGCGTACTGGAAGCAGGCGCTCGCCGGCCTGCCCGACCAGCTCGACCTCCCGTCCGATCGTCAGCGTCCGCCGAGTCAGAGCTTCCGCGGCGAATCGTTGCAATTCACGATCTCGCCCGAATTGCACCGCGGTCTGCAGGAACTTGCGCGGTCGAAGAACGCGACGTTGTTCATGGTCGTCAACGCGGCCTTCGCGACCGTGCTCGCCCGACTCTCGGGCACGCGCGACATCGCGATCGGCACCCCGATCGCCGGTCGCGGCGAGCGCGAGCTCGACGATCTGATCGGCATGTTCGTCAACACGCTGGTCTTCCGCAGCGACGTCGATCCGGCCCAGTCCTTCGAGCGACTCCTCGAAGGCACCCGTGAGACCGACCTCGGCGCGTTCGCGAACGCCGATGTGCCGTTCGAACGCCTGGTGGAAGTGCTGAACCCGGTGCGCTCGACCGCCCGCAACCCGCTCTTTCAGGTGGGTCTGTCGTTCCAGAATCTGGCGCGCACCCAGCTCGAACTGCCCGGGCTGACGGTGAGCTCCACCGATTTCGAACTGCAGCTCGCCAAGACCGACCTGCAGCTCACGGTGTTCGACCATTACGACGACGACGGTGCGCCCGACGTCATCGATGCCACCTTCACGTATGCGACCGATCTGTTCGACGAGTCGACGGTCGCGGGCTTCGCACAGCGCTTCGTGCGTGTCCTCGAAGCGATCGTCACCGACCCGGCCACGGCCGTCGGCGACATCGACATGCTCGACGGATCCGAGCGGGTCGAGATCCTCGAGTCGTGGAACGCCACCGACCGTGCGGTGGAGCAGACGTCGACCCTGGTCGATCTGTTCGACGAGCAGGTTTCGCGGGTGCCGGATGCGACGGCGTTGGTGTTCGAGGGTGGGTCGCTGACCTATGC
>NZ_JARDJE010000009.1:0-240106 GCF_048957735.1 Rhodococcus sp. As11 | reverse complement strand
TGGCAGTCGTGGTTTGTGCGTATCCTCGACTCTGTTACCGCCGATCCGGCAGTGCCGGTCGGCGGTATCGAGTTGTGGGGGGGGGGCGGCGCCCCCCCCCCCCCCCCCCCCCCCCCCCCCCCCCCCCCCCCGGGCCCCCCCCCCCCCCCCCCCCCCCCCCCCCCCCCCCCCCCCCGATTCGTCCCGAGAGTCACACAGTGCAGAGCGGTCTGATCTCCTGCAGTCCCTCGGTGGTGGGTGAGGTGAGCATCAGGCACGAGTTGTACCCACTCGCCTCGACGACACCCCGGATCTCGCGCCACGCGTCGGCGCCGACGACGGGCGAACGCGACAGGACGAATCCGGAGATGCGTGTCGGGTCACCGACCAATGCCCACGAGTAATCGTCCGCGAGATACGTGACGATGTAGTTGCTCGGCCCGTCGAGCGAATCCTGGAACGGGACATCGGGGAACGACACGTGCAGCGAGGCTGTGTCGTTCACACGGGCGTTCCCGACGATACCGCGGCGGTCCCCGGTGATCGTGGTGCACGAGTTCTCCACACGCACATTGCGTTCGTCGAGCAGTGTGTAGAACGCGGTCGTGTCGCGCACGCAGTCGATATTGTAGGGGGCAGGATTGGCGGCGAGCTGATACCACTGCCCCACATACCGATTCACGTCCAGCTGTGAAACCGGGGTGAGAGGCGCTGCGGCGGCGGGCGTGGCGAACAGGAGCGCGCCCGCGGCGGCGATGAACGCCGCCGCAAGCCCCCGACCGCCGTGTCGGGACCAACGCATGTCTTCTACCTTTCCGTCGAGCGGGTAATGGTGGTTACTGGGGCTGGAGGACGCCGTCGATCAGGTACACGGTGGCGTTCTCGGTCTCGATACCACCGCAGATGACGTTGGCGTCGTTGACCTTCAGCATGTCGCCTTCACCGGAGACCTCGACGGTGCCGCCCTGCACGGTGGTCTGTGTGCCGACGACATCGGCCGGGGCCAGCTCACCCGGAACCACGTGGTAGGTGAGAATGTCGGTGAGCAGGGCCGAATCGGTCTGGAGGGTCTGGACGGTCTCGGGTGGCAGGGCCGCGAAAGCATCGTCGACCGGCGCGAATACGGTGAACTCGCCGCCGTTGAGAGTCTCGACCAGGTTCACGTCGGGATTGAGCTGCCCGGAGACGGCCTGCGTGAGAGTGGTCAGGATCGGAACATTTCCGGCGGCTTCGGCGACCGGCTGGTTCGCGAGTTCTTCGACGGAGGAGGGCCCGCTCGGATTCGCGGCGACGTAGTCGGCACACCCCGGGCCGACCGGGCCGGCAGCGGGGGCTGCGGTTCCGGTTGCAGCCGTGGTGGTTTCCTCCATGGTTTCCTGCGTGGTCTGCATGGTGGTGGTGTCGGTGGTGTCCGTGCCCGAATCATCCGAACACGCCGCGACACCCAGCAGGGAGATCGCACCGATTCCGACGGCGGCCAGGCTCTTGCGCGCAGTGACGTTCATGACTGTGATTCCCTTCGTAGGCCGTGACCGGAAACGGCCACGTCGATCAGGTGTGTCACCGGTCATTCGAACCTCGGGGCCGCGCGGATGGGTCGGGATCGAGAGAATTTTTTCCGGATCGGTATCCGCCGGGAACCCATCCGCATCGCCCTTCGCTCCGAATGGCGGTCATGGACAAGTTCTCGGATCCCCGACCGGCACACGTGCTCGTGCTGCCCGACGGGTGTCCGGTCGGTGCCACCCCACCACGGCCGTGGCATCTGTCGCAGATTCGCATGCGTCTGTTCGCCGACGCACTGCGCCTGCGACTGAGTCGGTACGACATCGCGGTCGATCTCGTCGACTACCGCTGTCGCGGATGGAACGGCGATCACATGAGCCCGGTCCGCGACGGCCTGCGGGCGATCGAGTCGGTGACGCGGCGCCGCGGGGACGTCCGGCTCGGACTGGTCGGGCACGCGATGGGCGCGAGGGCGATCGCGCATCTCGCGGCCCAGCACGGAGTGGAGGCCCTCGTCGCCCTGGCGCCGTGGTGGCCGGCCGACGACGCCGATCTGATTCCCGCCGGTCGGCACCTGCTGGTCGCGCACGGCACGGAGGACACCCGGACCGATCCCCGGATGGCGCAGAGCCAGGCGATGGCGGCCGGAGACCGCGGTGTGCGCGCACGGTGGCGGCCTCTGCCCGGAGCAGGACATTTCCTCCTCACCGACCCTCGATGGTGGGCCGACACCACGGCCGATTTCCTCACGTGCACACTGTCGGGGAAACCGACCACGTGCCCCGGAGACGACCATGCATCCTGACCTTCCCCGCGCAGTCGCGATGATCGGAGACGATGTCGAGTTCCCGGGTGGCCGGGTCGTGGTCACGCCGGCGATCTACCGCACCTTCGTGCGCCACGCGCAGGGATCGTCCGAGCGCCCGTCGCTCGAATATCGCGGCTTCAGCTGGGTCATGGACGTCGACGAGACACCGTCGTCGCCGTGGTGGCTGCGCATGCTGACGCGGTTCGATCCGTGGGATCACTTCGTCGCGAGTGATTCCGACACCTTCCGCGGACGCGTCGAGGACCACCTCGTCGCCGACGGAGTGAGAGTGCCGGGAGGACGGATCACGGCGCTGCTGAACATCCGGCGTCTCGGTCGCGGATCGGATCCGCTGAATCTGTTCTGGTGCCACGATCCGAGCGGCTCGCTGGCCTGCGTCGTCGCCGAGATCCACACGCGCCGGAGCGGACGGCACTGCTACACGCTGCGCTCGGACGAGATCGACATCGTCACCCGCGCCGGCGCCGGCGACATGTTCGCCCTCTCGGTCGCCCTGCGGCGGCCCGGCGTGCCGATGTTCACCGCGACCGTCAGTGGCGAACGGATGCCCGCCGACCTCGCGACGGTCCTGCGCGCACGGATGTGGATGGGGTGACGCTCGTGGTCGACACGGTTGCCTTGAGCGGAGGAAAGGTCCCGGCTAGGCTTTCCCCCGATGAGCGGACTGAGCCGATGACCGGCGTCGGAGGCCATACCGATACCCTCGGCGCACTGCTCGAGCGGGTGGCCCGGCAAGACCCTACGGCGTTCGCCGAACTGTACGACGCGACGCGTTCCCGAGTCTTCGGCATGGTGCTGCGGGTCCTCCGGGATCCCGGCTACAGCGAGGAGACCACTCAGGAGGTCTACCTCCAGGTGTGGAGGTCGGCGGACAAGTACGACCCGCATCAGGGCTCCGCACTGTCGTGGATCATCACGCTCGCCCATCGGCGCGCCGTCGACCGGGTCCGCAGCGAACAGTCCGGAGCCGACCGCGAGGCGCACTACGGTTCGGCGAACGTCGACGCGGCCTTCGACTCGGTGAGCGAGGAGGTCGCGCAGCGCGACGACCGCCGCCGGGTGAACGAGTGCCTGGGTTCGCTCACCGAACTGCAGCGACGCTCGGTCGAGCTCGCCTACTACAGAGGCTTTACATATACCGAAGTGGCAGAAGAACTTTCGTCCCCGTTGCCGACCGTCAAGTCGCGGATCCGGGACGGCCTGAAACGACTGAAGAATTGTCTGGGGGTGACCGTCGATGGCGAATGAGGCGAACGATTCCTCGCGCGATCTGCTCGACATGGCACCCGGATTCGCATTGGATGCCGTGACGCCCGGCGAGCGCCGGGAGATCGCCGAGCAACTCGCGGAAGCCGATGCGGAGGTGGTCTCGCGATTCACCGCCGAGGTCCGCGAGATCCACGAGACTCTCGCGGCGATGTCGGCCGGCACCGCGACCGAGCCGCCGCCCGCGCTCAGGGTGCGACTGCTCGATCTGGTTCACGCCGAACTCGCCGCGAAGACTTCCGTCGAGGAATCCGGGGCACCGGAGGCGACCGAGGCACCGGAGACGGTGGAGGACGACGCCCTTCCCCCGCCGGTGTCCCTCGACGAGCATCGCCGGGCGCGCCGCCGGAACTTCCTGCTCGCCGCAGCGGCCGCAGTGATCGTCGCGATCGGCGGTGTCGTGGTGGCCGGTCAGTGGTCGGCACCGTCCGGGCCGGCCACGAGCGAGCGGGTGTTCGCGGCCGAGGACGTACGGACCTCGTCGGGCTCGCTCGAGGGTGGCGGTACCGCGACCGTGGTGTTCTCCAAGGAAGAGGACGCGGGCGTCCTGGTGATGAACAACGTCGCCCCGCCGGCCGATGGCAGTGTCTATCAGATGTGGCTGGTCGGCCCCGAGGGCATGGAACCCGCCGGCACGATGACGCCCGCCGATGTCGCGCCGTCCACGACGGCGGTGCTCGAGGACATCTCCGGCGCTACCGCACTCGCCTTCAGCGTCGAGCCGACAGGCGGGTCGACCCAGCCGACCGCGATCTTCGCCCAGCTCCCACTCGACTGACATGGCCGAGGCAGCGATCACGTCATCGGCGGGTGCCGATGACGACCGTCGCATCGAATTCCTCCGACCTTCGTGCGGCCGGGTCGAGACCGGCGCGGGCGATGAGGCCCTCCACCACGGGTGCCTGCGCCGCGGCCGACTCGACGAGCAGCGACCCGCCGCCGGTGAGCCATCGGATCGCGTCCGCGACGAGTCGGCGATGGACGTCCAGGCCGTCGGGCCCACCGTCCAGCGCGCGACGCGGCTCGCTGCAACGTGCCTCCCGCGGCATCGATCCGATCGCCCCGGACGGCACGTAGGGCGCATTGGCGACGAGCACGTCGACGCGTCCGCACAGCGTCGCGGGCAGGGCGTCGAACAGATCACCGTCGAACACCCGCTGGGACGGCAGGTTCAGGCGTGCGCAGGCCGTGGCGACGGGATCGATGTCCGCCGCGTAGATCTCGGCCGCCTCCACTGCGATGGCGAGCGCGGAGCCGACCGCGCCGCACCCGCAACACATGTCGACGATCACGGCGCCGGGCCGCGCGAGGTCGATCGCGCAGTCCACCAGGTACTCGGTGCGTCGACGAGGGACGAACACCCCGGGCCGCACCGCGATGCGCCGGCCGTGGAAGAAGACGTGTCCCAGCACGTGTTCGAGCGGTTCGCCGGAGACCCGCCGCGCGACCAGCCGTTCCAGATCCGAGGGCGTGCGAGCGGCTTCCACGAGGAGCTGCGCCTCCTCCTCGGCGAACACACAACCGGCTGCTCTCAATGCGGACACGACGTCGGCGTGGGTCCGGTGGGCGGAGACCATGCGGCACCTTACCGCGCGCTCATCGGGCGAACCTCTCCGTTTTCCGTGGCGGGGGGCGACTCACACCCCGTGGAGGGGTGGGATCTTCCGATCATGGGTATTCCCCGGGCCGGCACGAGGAGCACTGTGGGAACGAACGATCTCGGGCAGGAGCCTGCCCGGGGTCGCCGGGTCCGAGACCGCTCATACGAGGAGGAATCTTGAGCACTGCTACCGCGCCCCCGCGCAGAACCGGCCGATGGCGGTGGCTGCTGCCCGCCCTGTTGCTCATCGCGTGGCTCGTGGCCGCCGGTGGCGGCGGTCCGTTCGCAGGCAAGCTCAACGAGGTCGCCTCCAACGATGCGAGCACCTTCCTCCCGGCCTCCGCCGAATCCACCCGCGCCGACGAGCTGTACGCGCAGTTCAACGAGAGCGAGTTCATCCCCGCGATCGTCGTCGCCGAACGCGACGGCGGAATCACCGACGAGGATCTCGCCTTCCTCGCCACCGAATCGGCCGGCCCGCCCCCGATCCCGTCGGAGGACGGTGAAGCGGCGCAGATGATCGTTCCGCTCGACGCCTCCGGGGAGGTCCAGGACGCCGTCGAGGAACTCCGGACCTCGCTCGAGGGAGCACCGGACGGGCTGACCGTCTACGTCACCGGACCGGCCGGTCAGGCCGCCGACCTGTCGTCGGCCTTCGGTGGAATCGACGGACTGCTGCTGCTCGTCGCGGGCGGTGTCGTCCTCGTGATCCTCGTGGTGGTCTACCGCAGCCCGATCCTGCCGTTCGTCGTCATCATCTCGGCGGTATTCGCACTCGCCCTCGCGAGCCTGCTCGTCTACGTGCTGGCCGACGCCGGGGTGATCGCACTCAACGGGCAGAGCCAGGGCATCATGTTCATCCTGGTGTTCGGCGCCGCCACAGATTACGCACTGCTGCTGGTCTCCCGGTACCGCGAGGAGCTGCGGCTGCAGCAGGACAAGTACGCCGCGATGCGCAGCGCGCTCCGCGGCTCGATCGAACCGATCGCAGCCTCGGCCGGCACCGTCATCCTCGGCGTGTTGTGCCTGCTGCTGTCGGACCTGAACTCCAACCGTGGGCTCGGCCCCGTCGCCGCCATCGGGATCGCCACCTCGTTCCTCGCCTCGGTGACCTTCCTGCCCGCGGCCCTCGTGCTGCTCGGCCGCGTGGCCTTCTGGCCCACGCGTCCCGCCTACGACGCGAACGCCGACGTGGACGACATACAGAAGTCCCACAAGGTGTGGGGCCGCGTCGCCGCCTTCGTCGGGTCGAAGCCGCGCCCGATCTGGATCGTGTGCAGCCTCGTCCTCATCGCCTTCGCACTGCTGGCACCGCAGTTCAAGGCGAGCGGTGTCGCGTCGTCGGATCTGTTCCTGCTGCAAACGGATTCGAAGTCCGGGCAGGAGGTGCTCGGTGATCACTTCGATGCCGGCACCGGCTCGCCCACCATCGTCGTCGCCCGGGAAGGAGCGCTCGACGATGTCGTCCGGACCACCGAGGGTGTGGACGGCGTGACGACCGCTCGGCCCGTCCCCGGCCCGGGCGGTACACCCCGCGTGGTCGACGGACTCGTCGCCGTGCAGGCGACTCTGTCGGATCCGGCCGACTCCCTCGCCGCAGAGGAGACCGTCGAGCGCATCCGCGAGGCGGTACGCGCGGTACCCGACGCGGAGGCCCTCGTCGGCGGGCCCACGGCCGTCGACCTCGACACGAAGGACACCGCAACCCGCGACCGCACCGTCATCATCCCGGTGGTGACTCTCGTGGTGCTGCTCGTGCTCATCGCGCTGCTCCGTGCGGTCGTCGCGCCGGTCCTGCTGATGCTCACCGTGATCGTGTCGTTCGCGGCGACGCTCGGTGTGTCGTCGCTGCTGTTCAACCACGTGTTCGGATTCCCCGGCGCCGACCCGGTGGTGCCGCTGTTCGGATTCGTCTTCCTCGTGGCGCTGGGCATCGACTACAACATCTTCCTCATGACCCGCGTCCGTGAGGAGACGAAGAAGGTCGGTACCCGCGCGGGCACGCTGCGGGCGCTGACCGTCACCGGTGGCGTCATCACGTCCGCCGGCGTGGTGCTCGCGGCGACGTTCTCGGCGCTGGCGGTGATCCCGCTGCTGTTCCTGGCCCAGCTCGCGTTCATCGTCGCCTTCGGTGTCCTGCTCGACGCACTGCTCGTGCGGTCGCTGGTGGTGCCGGCGCTGACCATCGACATCGGCAGGAAGATCTGGTGGCCGAGTGCGCTTGCCCGGACCGAGCCGTCCGAACCGGATCCGACCGAGGACGTGGCGATCGCAGGAGCACCGCGCTCGTGAGCGCGCAGGGTGTGTGCAGCGTTCGTGAGCACACAGGGTGTGCAGCGCTTCTGCCAGGTTCGTAGCTGCAGGAACGACGGCCGCGGGACCGGAGGTGTGATCCGGCCCGCGGCCGTTCGTCCCACGGCTGCCGCGTCTGCCCGTTACCGTCTTGTTCCATGTCTGCGGATCCCACCGCCCCTGTCGAGCACCCGCGTCCGGTGGAGGACACCCGGCCACCCTCCCGGCCTTCGCTGACCGACCGCGTCGGCGGACGTCTGTCCGCCGTGCCGCACGTCGTCGGCCTGGCCTTGGGCATCTACGCGTTCGTGGTGGCGCTGTGGTCGATCTCCCCGACCTTGCGCTACTGGATCCACATTCCTCGCGAGTACATCGACGAGTACTACTTCGACGCTCCCGACACGAGCCTGTCGTTCGCTCTCGTCATCGGCCTGCTCGCCGGTGCGATCGCCGGTCGCAAGCGCATCGCGTGGTGGATCCTGACGATCTATCTCGGCGGGTTCGCCATCACCAATCTCGTGATGAGCATCGTCGACCGCGACCCGAATCACCTCGTCGCATTGGTCGTCCACCTGGTGCTGGTCGCGATACTGCTGCTGTCCTATCCCGAGTTCTACACGCGGGTGCGGCGCGGAAACGTCTGGGCCGCACTCGGTGTGCTGGTGGGCGGTCTGGTCGTCGCGACGCTGATCGGCTGGGGCCTGGTGGAACTGTTCCCCGGCAGCCTGCCCGCTCCCGACCGGTTCCTGTGGGCGCTCAACCGTGTCACCGCACTGACGTTCATCGACAACGACCAGTTCGGTGGCCGGCCGAACGGGCTGGTCAACACACTGCTCGGCCTGCTCGGTGCGCTCGCCGTCCTCGCGGCCGCCGTGGTCCTGTTCCGGTCGCAGCGGGCGAGCAACGCTCTCACCGGCAGCGACGAATCCGCCATCCGCGGTCTGCTCGCCCACAGCGACGATTCGCTGGGCTACTTCGCGACCCGCCGCGACAAGGCCGTCGTGTTCGCACCCAGCGGGAAGGCCGCGGTGACCTACCGCGTCGAACTCGGGGTGTGCCTCGCGAGCGGTGATCCGATCGGCAACCCCGAGGCGTGGTCGCACGCCATCGACGAATGGCTCGATCTCGCCCGCGCCTACGGATGGACACCGGCGGTGATGGGAGCGAGCGAGGACGGTGCGACCGCCTACCACCGTGCGGGCCTGAACGCGCTGCAACTCGGCGACGAAGCCGTCCTGCACACCCGCGACTTCAGTCTCGGCGGACGCGACATGCGAGCGGTGCGGCAGGCCGTCAACCGTGCCCGCAAACACGGTGTGACCGCACGGATCATGCGCCACCGCGAACTGTCGCCCATCGAACTGTCGGCCACGATCCAGCGCGCCGACGCCTGGCGCGACACCGAGAACGAGCGCGGATTCTCGATGGCCCTCGGCCGGCTCGGTGATCCGCTCGACGGCGACTGCCTGCTCGTCGAAGCGGTCTCGGACGGCAAGGTCGTCGCGATGCTCTCGCTCGTGCCGTGGGGAGCGGACGGGGTGTCGCTCGACCTCATGCGCCGCGACCCGCAGGCCCCCAACGGGGTCGTCGAACTCATGGTGTCCGAACTCGCCTCACGGGGCACCGAGTTCGACATCGAGCGGATCTCGTTGAATTTCGCGGTCTTCCGATCGGTGTTCGAGGAGGGCGCGAGGATCGGCGCCGGGCCGATCCTGCGGTTGTGGCGGTCGATCCTGTTGTTCTTCTCCCGGTGGTGGCAGCTCGAGGCGCTGTACCGGTCCAACGTCAAGTACCACCCCGAGTGGGTGCCGCGCTTCCTGTGTTTCCGCGACAACCGGCTCATCCCGCGGGTCGCGCTCGCCTCGGCGATCGCCGAGGGCTTCCTCACCCTTCCCACCTTCGGCCGCCGGAACACCCGGCAACACACGGGAACACATTCGGCGTTCCCCGAGGACCAGGAGGTCGCGGCCGCACTGCACGACGACGGCAGCGCACCCGACGGCGGGCTCGGCGACGGTACGCCGGTCGTCGCGCACGGGCGGCGCCGTCCCGAGCAGGTCCAGGTACGTATGGACACCCTGCAGCGGATCGTCGAGCACGGGGTCGATCCCTACCCGGTCGCACATCCTCCGACCCACACCGCGGCCGAGGCCCGGGTCACGAAGTCCGGCACCGCCGTGAGCGTGGCGGGACGGCTCCTGCGCATCCGCAACTTCGGCGGTGTGCTGTTCGCTGTACTGCGCGACTGGTCGGGCGACATCCAGATCCTCGTCGACCGGCACCGTGTCGCCGGGCAACGCTTCCTGTTCGACCTCGGCGACCTCGTGGAGGTCTCCGGGGAGATGGGACGCAGCCGCACCGGGGAGATCTCGGTGCTCGCCGATTCGTGGCGCATCGACGGTAAGTGCCTGCACCCGCTGCCCGACAAGTACCACGGCCTCGTCGACCCCGAGGCCCGCGTACGGCAGCGCTATCTGCACCTCGCGATCGACCGCGGGGCACGCGATCACCTCGCGGCCCGCAGCGCCGTCGTGCGATCGTTGCGCGACGAACTGCAGACACGTGGTTATCTGGAGGTCGAGACCCCCATCCTGCAGTCGGTGCACGGCGGCGCGAACGCGGCACCGTTCGTCACGCACATCAACGCCTACGACGCCGACCTGTACCTGCGGATCGCCCCGGAGCTGTACCTGAAACGACTGTGCGTCGCCGGCATGGCGAAGGTCTTCGAGATCGGCCGGGTGTTCCGCAACGAAGGTGCGGATTTCAAGCACAACCCGGAGTTCACGATCCTCGAGGCATACGAGGCGCACAGCGACTACGAGAAGATGCGGGTCCTCGCGCGGGAACTGATCCAGGCGGCGGCACGCGCGGCGCACGGGCGCGAGATCATCCTGCGGCCCGGACCCGACGGCACGCCGGTCGAGATCGACATCTCCGGCGAATGGCCGGTCGAGACCTTCCACGATGCGATCTCCGAGGCACTCGGGACGTTCGTCGACGCGCAGACTCCCGTCGAGGTCCTGCGACGCCTGTGCGACGAGCACGAGATTCCCTACAACCCCGCCTGGGACGCCGGCGCCACCGCGCAGGAGATGTACGAGCACCTCGTGGAATCGAAGACGACCTTCCCCACCTTCTACACCGACTTCCCGATTTCGGTGTCGCCGCTGACCCGCCCCCATCCCCGCAAGCCGGGTGTCGCGGCGAAGTGGGATCTGGTGGCGTGGGGTGTCGAACTGGGGACCGCCTACAGCGAACTCACCGATCCGCTCGACCAGCGTGCCCGCCTCACCGAGCAGTCGCTGCTCGCCGCGGGCGGCGACGAGGAGGCGATGGAACTCGACGAGGAATTCCTCGGAGCACTCGAGTACGCGATGCCGCCCACCGGTGGCCTCGGTATGGGTGTCGACCGGATCGTGATGCTCGTACTCGGCGGCAGCATCCGCGAGTCGCTGGCGTTCCCCTTCACGAAGCCGAGACGCTCCTGACGGGTGGTTTCACGTGAAACCGGGACACCTGGCATCGTGAGGTCGTGCAGCTACTCCTGATCCGCCACGCCGAGCCGAACAACGCCCGCGCCGAGACCGGCGTCGCCGATCCGCCGCTCACCGAGTCCGGTCGCCTCCAGGCTTCGCGGTTGCCGGATGCGCTGTCGCCGTACGCCATCACGCGATTGTTCTCCAGCCCGCAGCTACGGGCCCTGCAGACCGCGGAACCCGTCGCCGACCACCGCGGCCTCGACGTGAAGACGACGGAGGACATCGCCGAGTACGACTACGGGCACGACCACTACTTCACCATCGACGCCGCGAAGGACGTCGCACCCGCCGCGTACAAGCGCATCCTCGCAGGTCACCTGCCCGACTTCGTCGATGCGGACGACTTCCGCACCCGCGTGCTGCGAGGGATCGACCACGTGGTGGACACGTGCGACCATTCCGAGACCGTGGCGCTGTTCGTCCACGGTGGGGTCGTGAACATCGTGCTGCAGCACCTGCTCGACCTGCCCCGGCCCCTGATGTTCCCCATCGAGTACGCGTCGGTGACGCGCATCCTCGTCTCACGCAGCGGAGCGCGCCGCGTCGCCTCGATCAACGAGACGGGCCACGTGCGCGACACCCTGCGGGTCTGATCGGGCAGGACCAGAACGCCGACGTGATCTTCGGCGTACAGGATTGATACGGTCACCGCCGGAGGTGGCACCGGATGGATGCGGACAGGATCGACGAGCTCGTGCAGGGCGGCATACGGACACAGGACGAGCTCGAAGCCGTCCTGGGCATTCCGCACCCGGCGATCGTCGACAAAGCACGACCCCACCTCACCCCGCTGATCAGGAATTTCCTGTCGCTGGCGCGGTTCTTCACGATCGCCACCGCCGACGCCGTCGGCAACTGCGACTGCTCTCCACGCGGCGATCTCGAGTCGGCGGTACTCGTGCTCGACGACCACACCATCGCGTTGCCCGACCGGCCCGGCAACCGACGTGCCGATTCCTACCGGAACATCCTCGAGAACCCCCACGTCGGGCTGCTGTTCTTCGTCCCCGGCGACGAAGAGGTCCTGCGGATCAACGGCCGCGCCACCCTGTCGACGAACCCGGACCTGCTCGGGAAGCTGTCGCTGCAGAACAAGCCGGCGCAGCTGGCCGTGATCGTGCAGATCGACGAGGTCTTCCTGCACTGTGCCCGGGCACTGCTCCGCGCCAGGTTGTGGGATCCGTCGACCTATCCCGACCGCGCGGCGGTGCCCTCGATGCGCGACATGCACGCCGAACTCCACTCGATCGAGATTCCGGCCGACGCCGAGCAGGGCAAGCGCGAACTCTATCGCGAGTTCCTGTACTGACTGCTCCTGTCATGCCCACACGCGCCGAGTGCGTCACGATGGTGTGGTGACCTCTCGGATCGCACAGATGCACCGCTGGCGCGCCGGCGCTGCACTACGCAGCCGTCTGCGCGACCTGACCGGCACCCTCGTCGTCGTCACCGGCGGCGGTAGCGGGATCGGGCGGGCCTCCGCGCTGGCCTTCGCCGCCGAGGGTGCCATCGTCGTCGTCGCCGACAAGGATCTCGACAGCGCCCACGACACGGTGGCGCTGGTGAACGTCCCGGCTCCCGGCGCCGGAGGCTCGGAGGCCGTCTTCGGCGGTGGCGCTCACGCCTACGAACTCGACGTCTCCGACCAGCAGCAGGTCCGGGAGTTCGCACAGACCGTCCGCGAGCGGCACGGGGTGGCGGACGTTCTCGTCAACAACGCCGGTGTCGGTGTCATCGGCGCGTTCGCCGACACCCCGCAGAGCGTTTTCGAGCACGTGATGGACGTGAACTTCTGGGGCGTGGTCTACGGCTGCCGCGCCTTCGCGGAACAGATGACCGAACGCGGTACCGGTGGGCACATCGTGAACGTCTCGTCGGCTGCGGCGTTCATGCCACAACGCAATCTCGCCGCCTACTCGACGAGCAAGGCCGGAGTGTTCATGTTGTCGGAGTGCCTGCGCGCCGAGTTGCTCGAACACGGCATCGGCGTGACCGTGGTGTGCCCCGACCTGGTCGACACCGACCTCGTCCGGACGGCCGAGTACGTCGCACCGAACCGGGACGTGCGGGCCGCGCGTCGCACCCGCACGCTCGCGATGTACCGGCGCCTGCATATCGCGCCGGAGAAGGTGGCCGAGGAGATCGTCGGGGCGGTCCGTCACAATCGGCCAGTGGTGACCGTCGCTCCGGGTGCGAAGGTCCGTAAGTGGCTGATGCGCTTCGCACCCCGAGTCATGCGCGTGGGCGCCCGATTCGACATCGACTGATTGTTCGATGTCGACCGGGCGGCCGATGGTCAGGCCTTCGAAGCGATCCAGTCGCGCAGCCACCGCGTGGCGGTGGTTCCGCGATCGTCGACCACGTAGTTGGAGTAGTCCTGGTGGATCTGCGATTCGTAGAAGGTGCGGATCTTCGTCTCGCGCAACTCGTTCGCCTCGGGTGTGAGCTGCAGCTGCAGCATCGGGATACCGCCGGCGGTCATGATGTCGTCGTAGAGGGTGCTCGCCTCGTCGCGGTAATTCTCGAGCTGCTCGAACGGGCTTCCCGCCGACATGGCGAGGAAGCCGGCCATACGCGTGACGAAGTCCTCCGGCGGAGTCGAGCAGTAGAGGTCGCCCACCGCACAGATGGTGCGCACGTTGGGCGTGACGAATCCGAAGCCTCCTGCGCGGGCGCCTCCCGCACCGGCGCCGGCGGCGGGCGGGCCGACGAACGGGTCGAGTTCGGAGCGACGCGGGTCGGACAGCAGGCCCACCGCGACGAGCCGGTGCGGACCGACCACCCCCAGGCCGGTGCCGATCTCGGCGGCGAGATCGCCTGCGGCGTCGGCACCCTGGCTGTACCCGACGAGGGCGAAGTTCGTGAGCGGGCACCGCTCGGCCGTCGCCGCGATGATTCCGCGGGCATTGTCGACGGCGCGGTTGCGGGAGGCCGCGTACACGTCGCCTTCCCACGGGAAGGCCGTGGCCGGATATACGACGTAGTCGACGCGGGATCCGGCGGGCAGCCCGGACGTGACCTGGGCGAGCATGCCGTTTCCGCGAGCGGGGTCGGGAGTATTCGAGGTCTCCCAGGTTCCCGGTACCGCGATCACGTTCAACGTCGGACATCCCGGCGGATTCGCTTGCGCCGCAGGCATTGCCACGAACACTGCTGCGCACGCCGCCACTGCGGCCACCGTTGCCGCCCACGCTCTTCTCATAGCCATGTCCCCGCCCCGCTACTGTCCTGGTGCCGAACCCTCCCCGGCAGTATCGAGTAGAAGGATGACATACTCGTGAACTGCGTGTGATGTATCCGAGTCCGGAACGTTGTGACGACGATTAGAGCGGTGTCAGCCGCGGACGACGGTCACCTGTCCCCCGCCGATGTTCGTCACGAAGACGTTGCCCGTCCCGTAGTCGATCGCGGTTCCCGGCACGGGACGCTCGACCACGCTCCCACCGGCGGTCGGCACGGGTTCCGCAACGACGATGTCGGGCCCGAAGAGGTTTGTCACATAGATGTTTCCGCTGAACGGATCGGTGATCACCGCACCCGGCGGAGGCGGCGGGGGCGCCGGAAGCTCCGGAGGCGCCACCGCACGGTCGACGACCATGACGCCTCCCGTCCCGACGTTGGTGACGAACACGCCGTCGGTTCCCGCGTCGAGGATCATCTCGGGCACACCGGGGACCGGCGCGGGTGCGGCGGCCTCGGCGGGCTCGGGCGTGACCTCCGTCCGGCGCACCGTGACCGCACCGGTACCGACGTTGGTGACCGCGACGTTGCCGAGACCGCCGTCGACCCGCATCTCGACGATCGCGGTGGAGACCTCCGTGCGGCCCGGGACACGTCCCTCGGGATGCGTGACGGTCACCGTGCCGGGGCCGACATTGGTGATGCACGCGTTGCCGGCGCCGCCCTGCAACCCGAGGAGCCGGGGGCCGTCGAAGCCGAACACCGGTGGGACGGGGTCGGCTCCGTCGACGGAGACCAGACCGCCGCCGTTCCGGATGCATGCGTCCGCAGGGTCGGCGGCCGCAGCAGGAGCCGCCGCGACGGCAGCAACGGCGGCACCCACACCCATCACGACCGTCGCCAGTGCACGTCTCGTAGCCGTCATGCGCAGAACCATAACGGGTGCGACGCCCGGCGACACGGAAATGTCACAAGCGCAGAGCGTCCTCCGGGCGGTCGGTGGTGCGCCATCCCGGAATCTCCGCGCCCGCCGCCCACGTCGAGTGGGTACCGGAGCTGATCCGCTCGGGCAGCCGGATACGCGCCAACGGTCCGTCGGCGAGTCGCTGTGCGTCGAAGACGAGGCATTCGGACAGGTCGCGGTTCATGTCGACGGTCATGGTCACGAGATAGCCGTCGTCCTCACCCGTCGATCCGCTGCGGGGTGCCATCACCGTCTCGCTGCCGAACACGCCGTCGCCCAGCGGGTAGTACTCCTCGGCTCCGGTCTCGGTGTCGTGCTTGACGAGACCGTCGAACAGGAACTTGCCCGGCACCCCGGTGGGGGCGTAGACGTAGCGGTTCCGCCGGCCCGAGTGGAGGGGATTGATCATGCCGAACTCGGTGATCCGCTCCGAGAGCCGTTCCTCGGTCACCGTGCCCGTACGCATGTTCAGGCGCCAGCGGTGCAGATGGGTCCCCATGTGGTCGAGGGCCAGGAAGCGGAACATGCGGTCGTAGAGCGAGCCGGTACCGGGATCCGGCGGCTCCGGAGTCTCCTGGTGGAAGCCCTCGAGCACGACCTCGTCGCCCTCCTCGTAGGCGTTGGTCCAGTGCAGGACATAGGTCGGGTCCGCATCGAACCACACGATCCCGCTGCCGTCCCCTCGCCGCGGGAGGACGCCGAGCCGCATCGGCATGTCGGGGTGGAAACGGGTGACGTACTTTCCGACCTCGAGGGCCTCGGGGAGCCAGAACAAGGGGCAGTCGTTGAGGATCGCGTAGTTCTCAGTGAACGCCATGTCGTGCGGCAGGCGCGGACCGGGCAGGTCGATGTCCGTGTAGTGGACGAGCTTGTCGGACGAGTCGACGACGCCGTAGTGCATGTACGGGGCGTCGGTGCCGTAGTTGAAGAACAGCATCTCCCCCGTGTGCGGATCCGACTTCGGGTGCGCGGAGACACCGAGGCCGAATGGGAAGGCACCGTTCCAGTCGGCCTTGCCGAGAGTCTCGAGGGAGATCGGGTCGATCCGGTAGAGATCGCCGCACTGCCAGAAGCTCGTCAGCGCGACACCGTTGTGGAAGACGACGTCGGTGCTCGAACCGTCCTTCATCCTGCCCCGGGCACCCCAGCCGTCCTGACGCTCCGACTTCGCCGGGTTCTCCGCGATACCGGCCCACAGGGCACGGCCGGCCTCCTGTTCGGCGAGAAAACCGTCGGTCCTGACGAACCTGTTGCGGTAGAACGCCTCTCCGTCACGGAATCCGACGAGGTGAACCATGCCGTCCCCGTCGAAGGGGTGGTAGAAGCCCTGCTGGGCCGGGTGCACCGGGTTCTCGGTGTTGCGGATGTACACGCCGTCCAGGTCGTCGGGAAGCTCCCCGATCACATCCAGGTCGTCGGCACGGTGTTCCGTGACCTGAGGTCGCCACGGTCCGGTCCGATAGGGGTGGTCGTCGTCGGCCGGGAGCGTGGACAGTGCCCGGCCGAGGATCTCGAGGTCCATCGCTACTCCTTGGGGAATCAGCCGATGATGAGGGACACGGTGGTGGTCGTACTGCCACCGAAGTTGAGGGTGGCCGCGCGCCGGGCGCCGTCGACCTGGTAGCCACCGGCGGTACCGGTGACCTGTCGGTGGCAGTCGAGAGCCATGCGCACGCCGGTCGCGCCCACGGGATGCCCGCCGCCGAGGAGACCGCCGCTGGGGTTGACCGGCATCCGGCCGCCGATCTCGAGGTCGCCGGATTCGACGGCACGCCGGCTTTCGCCCGGCGCGGTGAGACCGAAGTGGTCGATCGCGAAATACTCGCTGATGCTGAAGCAGTCGTGCGTCTCGATGAGGTCGAGATCGTCGACACGATCGATGCGGGCCCGGTCGAACGCATCGTCGATGGTGGCTCGCAGGTGCGGGAACATCAGGCCGTCGGCCGAAGTGCGGGCGAGCTTGTCGTCGAGGCCGAGCCCGACGGTGCGGTGCCCCCAGCCGAGAATCCGCGAGCGGGCCCGCGAGTCGAAGTCGGGGTGACGGGCGACGTAGCGGGCGCTGACGAGCACGAGTCCCGCAGCACCGTCGGTGAGCGGGCCACAGTCGATCTTGCGCAGGCTGCCCTCGACGATCGGGTTCGCGGTGTCGTCGGCGGTGAAGCACTCCGGCGCGTAGTCGCGGATGCGGGTCTGGGCGTGGGGATTACGCCGCGCGTTGCGGATGTTCAGCTCGGAGATCGCCCACAGATGCGCCGGGTCGAGCCCGTAGCGGGCCGAGTACTCGTCCGCGATACGGGCGAACATGTAGGGCCAGATGAACTTCGCGTCCTGCCCCTCGTGCCCGACCCAGGAGGCGGGGCTCATGTAGTTCGATCCGATGTCACCGGGTACGGATTTCTCGATCTCCACGCCGAGGACGAGTGCGCAGTCGTACCGCCCGGATTCGAGGTCGGCCATCGCGGCGAGGATCGCCAGCGAACCGGACGCACAGGCGCCCTCGTGGCGGCTCGCGGGGACGTGCCACAGCTCGGGGATCACCGAGGCCGGCATCGCACCGAGATGTCCCTGCCCGGTGTAGAGCTGCCCGAAGGCGTTGCCGACGTGGACGACGTCTACCTCGTCCGGCTCGATACCGGCGTCCGCGAGGGTTCCTCGTGCGACCTCGGCAGTGAGGTCACCGATGTCGAGGCCCTCTCGGGTGACGTTCCGCGCGAAGTCGGTCTGGTGACCACCGGCGATCCACACCTGGGTCGATGTCATGTCGTCTCGCTTTCCGTATCCGGTCGACGTGGCGAGGTTCGATGTTGGAGAGTGGGTTTCTGCGGGGCACTGTCCCGCCGCACCATTTAGTACAGTTATTGAAGCATTTAGGTGTGCGGCTCGCAAGAGTCGCGAGGAGGCCCGGACGTGTACCGCAACGACGCAGCGCCGAAGGACGCCGACACGAGGTCGGCCGTCAATCCGCTCGCGGCGACACTCGATCTCCTCGGCGACCGGCTGACGCTGGCACTGCTCGGGCACGCCTTCGTGAGCGGCACGACCCGCTTCACCCGCTGGCTCGAACTGACCGGTGCCCCGTCCTCGGTGCTGGCCGACCGGCTGAACGCACTCACGGAAGCGGGCGTCCTGGTGCGATCACCCCAGTCCGCGGGCTCCGACCGGCACGACTACCTGCTCACCGAGCTGGGCCACGCCACCTGGCCGATCCTGGTGTGTGTCTGGGGATGGCAGCGGGAGTGGACCCCGGAGGGTGCCTGGCAGCCCGATCTCGTCCACACTCCGTGCGGCCACCGCGGACCAGCGCTCGTGCGGTGCGGGACGTGCCTCGCCCCGGTGACCGCGCACGAGACCGACATCGACATGGACGCCGAAGCGGTCTGGACGGTGACCTCGGGTGCGCGACGCCGGTCGAAGCGGGGGCCGGCACGCGGTGCAACCGACGAGGACATCCAGTTCAACGCCGTCATGGAGGCCCTCGGTGACCGCTGGAGCGGGGCGATCACGGGTCTTGCCCTGGCCGGAACCCGCCGCTTCGCGCGGTTCCGGTCGGCACTCGACATCTCCCCCACAACCCTCACGGACCGGCTCGGCCGGCTGTGCGAGGCACAGATCCTGGAACGGCCCGACGACTCCGGTCGCGAGTACCGCCTGACCCATCGCGGCCGTGCTCTGTTCGGGGTGTTCGTCTTCCTGATCCGATGGTCCGTGCTGGCGTTTCCCCAGGCCCCCAGCCCCCTCCGGGTCCGCCATCCGACGTGCGGAAATCTTCTGATTCCGGAACTCCAGTGCCGGGGTTGCGACGGTCCGGTCGATCGGACGTCGGCGCGAATCGATCCGATCACCCCACCTCCCCGATCGGCGGTCACCGACCCTCGGCCTTGACAGCATCCGACACCGGCCGGTATCACTTCGTTATCTGTAGTGACTGAGGTCACCAATCACCGTCCGTCGGAGTCGATGCCAGTGAACAGCAGCACACCCGCCTACATCTACGACGCCGTCCGGCTCCCCCGGGCCCGCGTGCGCCGGAGCAGCGGCACCCTCGCCGGGACCCGCCCCGTCGAACTGGTCGCCCACCTGCTCGAGGCACTCGACGAACGATGCGGGGCTTCCGAGATCGTCGACGACGTGCTTCTCGGCATCAGCACCGTCACCGGTGAGCAGTCCGGCAACATCGCCCGCGCCGCGGTGCAGTGGGCGGGTTGGCCCGATCACGTTCCCGGTGGCGTGGTTTCGCGGATGTGTTGCTCCGGACTCGACGCCGTGGAGACCGGGGCGATGCGGGTGGCCGTGGGTGCCGCCCGCGCGGTGGTTGCCGGCGGAGTCGAATCGATGTCGCGGGTACCGATGTTCGCGGATTCGCCGCCGCTCACAGCCGATCCGGACCTCGGTGAACGCACCGGTTTCGTCACCATCGGTGTGTCCGCCGATCTCACCGCCGCCCGTTACGGTTTCGGCCGGGACATGCTCGATTCCTATGCCGTCGCATCACACCGACGCGCCGCTCGGGCACCCGCCCTCCCCTCTGTGATCGCCGTGAAGGTCGGCGACATCGCCCTCGAATCCGATGAAGGGGTCCGCCCCGACGTGACACTCGGGGAACTCGCGGCGTTGCCCGCCCTCTTCGGTGAAGATCCGTCCTGGGAGCGGGTGGCCCGCCGGTTGCCGGGTGCGCCGCGTCCGGTGGGGGGTCTCCACACGGTGGCCACCGCGCCGCAACTCGCCGACGGGGCGTCCGCCGTGCTCATCGGTGACGCCGAAACCGGCGACAGGATGTCGCGGAAGCCGCGCGCGCAGATCGTCGGCACCGCTCGGACCGCCGTCCGGTCGCCGCTTCTCACCGCTCCCGTCGACGCCTCGAAGCGGGCTCTCGAGCGGGCGGGGATCTCGGCACGGGATCTCGACGTCGTCGAGGCCAACGAATCCTTCGCTGTCACGCCGCTCATGATGATCGAGGAACTGAACCTGGCCCCGGACTGCGTCAACGCGTTCGGCGGGGCTCTGGCGGTCGGCCACCCCCTCGGTGCCACCGGCGGCATCCTCGTCGCCCAGGCCCTCGACCGGCTCGAGCGGACCGGCGGTGAACACGCACTCGTCACCATCCCCGCCGCCCTCGGTCTCGGCGCGAGCCTCGTCCTGCGCCGCGTCTGAGCAGATCCGGCAATCCCCCCGAAATCGGATACTCCTGAGAAAGGCCGACCGATGTCCCAGTTGCCCCTGACCCGCTCACGCCGCACCTGTCACCCCGCCGACAAGGTTGCCGATCATCTGGCACGTAGCTGGTGGCGGCCCGAAACGGTGACGGATCTGTTCGCCTCCTGGGTGGAGCGCCGACCCGATCGGCCCGCCACGACCGATCCCACCAATCTCGGGGATCTGACCGGTGCGGCGCCCCGATCATCGACCTGGCGCGAGCTCGACGACTACGTGCGGCAGATCGCAGCCGTACTGTACGCGCACGGCGTGGGAACGAATGACGTTGTTTCCGTTCAGGTTCCGAATTCCATATCGCTTGTCGCGACCTACCTCGCGCTGTGGCGTCTCGGCGCCGTGGCGACACCGATGCCCACCTCGTACCGTCGTCACGAGCTGTCCGGCATCGTCGCTGCCACGAAGGCGGCAGCCGTGGTCACCGTCGGCCGGCTCGGCGACCGGGAGTTCGCGTCCGACGCCCTCGATCTCGTCGGTGAATACGACAGCCTGCACACAGTCTTCGCGTTCGGTCCGCACGTACCCGACGGCGCGGTCGAGATCGGGGACGTACCGGTCTCGGCGGATCAGGCCGACGCGGCCGACGCCCATGCCGCCGGCCTCGAGCACACGATCGCCGACGAGATCACCATCTGCTGGACCAGCGGTACCGAAGCCTCCCCCAAAGGGATTCCGAGGTGCCATGCCGACTGGCTCGCCGTGGGCTACGGCGTCCAGGACGCGATGGAGACGAACGAGGACTCGGTTCTGCTCAACCCCTTCCCGCTGGTGAACATGGCCGGTTTCGCGGCCGCGCTGCTGCCCTGGCTGATCGGCGGCGGGCATCTCGTCCACCATCACCCGCTCGACATCGGTGTCTACCTGGCACAGATCCAGCAGCACCGGGCCACCCACACCATCACGGCCCCGGCGATCCTGACGATGTTGCTGCAGAACGACAAGCTGCGCACAGCCTTCGACCTGTCGTCGCTCCAGCGCGTCGGCGCCGGTGGCGCTCCCCTGGCGCCGTCCGTCGTCGCGGCGTGGCAGAACGACCACGGGATCGAGGTGATCAACTTCTTCGGGTCCAACGAGGGTCTCTGCTTGCTCGGTGCGCCCGATGACATTCCCGATCCCGAACTGCGTGCCGAGCACCTCCCCAATTATGCGGCGCGGAACAAGGAGTGGGTCGCGCATCTCGCCCGCCACACCGAGGTGAAACTGGTCGATCCCGAGACGGGAGGGATCGTCACCTCGACCGGCGGTCGCGGCGAACTGCGACTGAAGGGACCGACGGTGTTTGCCGGATATCTCGAGGGCACCGCGGCGTCGTCACCGTTCGACGAGGACGGATTCCTGTGCAGCGGTGATGTGTTCGAGTTGTGCGGCGAGAACGGCGAGTACCTGCGGTTCGTCGACCGCTTCAAGGAGATCATCATCCGTGGCGGCATGAACATCGCGCCCGCGGAGGTCGAAGGACTGCTGCAGGAACATCCCACCGTCGCGGAGGTCGCGGTCGTGGGTGTCCCCGACGAGGTGCTCGGTGAGAAGTGCTGTGCCGTCGTGGTTCCGGCCGAGGGCGCGAATCCGAAGCTGGAGGATCTCGTCGAGCATCTCCGTCGTCACGACATCGCGTCGTTCAAGCTGCCCGAACAGCTGAGGATCGTGGACACGCTCCCACGCAACGCCGTCGGAAAGCTGCTGCGCCGCCAGATCCGCACCGAACTACTGGAGACCGAGCGGTGACCGTCACCTCTCGATCCGACCGCACGGCCCCGCTCACGGGACTACGGCTGCCGATCGTCGCGGCACCGATGTTCCTGGTCTCGGGCCCCGATCTCGTGATCGCCGCCGCTGCATCGGGAATCGTCGGGGCATTCCCGACACCGAACTGCCGGACGACCGCAGAACTCGACGAGTGGATGGGCACGATCTCGGAGGGGATCTCCTCCTCGGTATCGCCCACGGCGCCGTGGGCGGTGAACCTCGTGACCCACCGCACCAACGCCCGTCTCGCCGACGACCTCCGGCTGGTCGCGGAATACCGTCCACCCGTGGTCATCACGGCTCTCGGTTCTCCGGAGCCGGTCATGGACACGGTCAAGGGCTACGGCGGCCTGGTGTTGGCGGACGTGGCCTCGGTGCGTCTCGCCCGCAAGGCCGCCGGGTTCGGGGTCGACGGTATGGCCTGCATCTCGGCCGGGGCGGGCGGACACACCGGCCATCTGTCCCCGTTCGCGTTCGTCTCGTCGGTACGCATGTTCTTCGACGGGATCGTCGTGATCGGCGGTGGGATCGCCGACGGATGGGGTGTGGCCGGTGCCGTGGCGGCCGGGGCGGACCTCGTCTACATGGGCACCCGGTTCCTCACCACCGCCGAGAGCATGGCTCCGCCGGAGTACAAGCGGATGGTCATCGAGCACGGACCCGACGATCTGGTGGTGAGCGCCGGGATCACGGGAACCCCCGCCTCGTGGTTGCGGCCGAGCCTGATCGCCAACGGCCTCGATCCGGACGCTCTCACGGCACCGGCGACCCGCGACTACGACGCCACGAAGAGCGTGCAGGGCCGATGGAAGGACGTCTGGGCGGCAGGCCAGGGCCTCGGGGTCATCGACGGAATGGGGACGGTCTCCGAGGTCGTCGACGAGCTGGCGGCCGAGTACGACGCCGCGCGAGCACGGTTCACCGATCTGCCGGCGATGCGGACCCGATCGGGAAGGTGAATCTTCCGAGCACCCGCTCGTCGACGCCTGACCTCCGAAGCATTCACACCGCATGCGGAAGCGGGACCGCACACCCTTTCGGTGTGCGGCCCCGCTGTCCCACCGCATCAAGCGCTACGACACCGGAGCACTCGATCTCTCGGAGCTCAGCGCTCCACGTACCCGGTGTTGCTCAGCGCTGTGGAACAGTGCTGGTCGTGATCGGCACCGGCAGCGCCGACTCGCCCTCGAGGAAGCTGTCCACCGCAGCGGCGCACGCGCGACCCTCGGCGATCGCCCAGACGATGAGCGACTGCCCGCGTCCCATGTCGCCGGCGACGAAGACACCGTCGACGTTCGTGGCCCACTCCGTCGAGCGGGCGACGTTGCCGCGCTGGTCGAAGTCGACACCGAGATCGGTGAGCAGGCCCGGCTTCTCGGCACCCGTGAAGCCCATCGCGAGCAGCACCAGGTCGGCCTCGAGCTCGAAGTCGCTTCCTTCGACCTTCTGGAAGCGACCGTCGACCATCGTCACCTCGTGCGCCTTCAGTGCGGTGACCTTGCCGTCCTTGCCGAGGAATTCTTCGGTGTTGACGGAGAAGACACGCTCGCCGCCCTCCTCGTGTGCCGACGAGACGCGGTACATGAGGGGGTAGGTCGGCCACGGGGTCGAGTCGGCTCGCTGTTCCGGCGGCCGCGGCATGATCTCGAACTGGTGGACGCTCGCCGCACCCTGACGGTGCGAGGTGCCGACGCAGTCGGCACCGGTGTCGCCGCCGCCGATGATGACGACCTTCTTGCCCTCGGCCGTGATGGTCGGGGCCGGCAGGTCGCCGAGCTGCACGCGGTTGGCGATCGGCAGGAACTCCATCGCCTGATGGATGCCGTCGAGTTCGCGGCCGGGGATCGGCAGATCACGGGCGACGGTCGCTCCGCCGGCGAGCACCACGGCGTCGAACTGCTCGCGCAGCTCGTCGGCGGTGATGTCGACACCGACGTTCACGCCCGACTTGAAGACGGTGCCCTCGGCCTCCATCTGCGCGAGACGGCGGTCGATGAAGTGCTTCTCCATCTTGAACTCGGGGATGCCGTAACGGAGCAGGCCGCCGATACGGTCGGCCCGCTCGAATACCGTCACCGAGTGACCGGCACGCGTGAGCTGCTGTGCCGCAGCCAGTCCCGCAGGGCCGGAACCGACGACGGCCACCTTACGACCGGTGAGCTTCGACGGCGGGACCGGCTTGACGCGGCCCTCGTCGAATGCCTTCTCGATCAGCTCGACCTCGACCTGCTTGATGGTCACCGGGTCCTGGTTGATGCCGAGCACGCACGACGCCTCACAGGGCGCCGGGCAGAGCCGGCCGGTGAACTCGGGGAAGTTGTTCGTGGCGTGGAGACGCTCGATGCCGTCCTCCCACTTGCCCTTGTAGGCGAGGTCGTTCCACTCGGGGATGAGATTTCCGAGCGGGCAACCGTTGTGGCAGAAGGGGATACCGCAGTCCATGCAGCGGCTCGCCTGGGTCCGGAGGGTCTCGAGCGGGAACGGCTCGTAGACTTCCTTCCAGTCGAGGAGCCGCAGCGGGACGGGCCGGCGAACCGGCGTCTCGCGGGAACCGTGCTTGAGGAAACCGGTGGGATCAGCCACGAGCAGCCTCCATGATCGCCTCGTCCACGTTCGCACCACGGATGGTGGCGTCCTTGATAGCCATGAGTACCTTCTTGTAATCGCGAGGCATGACCTTCGCGAAGTGGCTGACCTGTTGTGACCAGTCGGCCAGGATGCGGGCTGCGACCTCGGAGCCCGTTTCGTCACGATGCCGTTCGACGGCGCCCTTGAGCCAGGCGAAGTCCTCACCCGCGAGATCCTCGAGGTCGACCAGCTCGGTGTTCAGGTTGTTCTCGAAGTCCTTGTCCGGGTTGTACACGAAGGCGACGCCACCGGACATACCCGCACCGAAGTTGCGGCCGGTCTTGCCGAGGATGACGACCTTGCCACCCGTCATGTACTCGCAGCCGTGGTCGCCGACGCCTTCGACGACGGCCGTGGCTCCGGAATTACGGACCGCGAAGCGCTCGCCCGCGATGCCGCGGATGAGGACCTCCCCCGCGGTGGCACCGAACAGGATCACGTTGCCGGCGATGATGTTGTCCTCGGGCACGAAGCCCTCGGCGGCGTTGTGCGGCGGACGCACGACGATGCGGCCACCCGACAGGCCCTTGCCGACGAAGTCGTTCGCGTCGCCGTTGAGCCGCATCGTGATACCGCGCGGGACGAACGCACCGAAGCTGTTGCCGGCCGAACCCGTGAAGGTGATGTCGATCGTGTCGTCCGGCAACCCTTCCGCACCGTACTTCTTGGTGAGCTCGTGGCCGAGCATCGTGCCGACGGTGCGGTTGACATTGGTGATCGGGGTGTCGAACGAGATCGCCGTACCCGACTCCAGAGCCGGCTGCGCCTTTGCGATCAGCTCGTTGTCGAGCGCCTTGTCCAGGGCGTGGTACTGCTCCTTGGTGCAGTACATGTCCTGCTCGCCGAAGATCGGGGAGGTGACCTTCTCGAGCAGCGGCGACAGATCGAGCTTCGACGCGCGGTAGTGCTCGACGGCCTTGCGGGTGTCGAGGACGTCCACCTGGCCGATGGCCTCGTCGAGGCTGCGGAAACCGAGCTCGGCGAGGTACTCGCGCACCTCTTCGGCGATGTAGAGCATGAAGTTCTCGACGAACTCGGGCTTGCCGGTGAACCGCTTGCGCAGCACCGGGTTCTGCGTCGCGACACCCACGGGGCAGGTGTCGAGATGGCAGACGCGCATCATGATGCAGCCCGAGACCACCAGCGGTGCGGTCGCGAAACCGAACTCCTCGGCACCGAGGAGCGCGGCGACGACCACGTCGCGGCCGGTCTTCATCTGGCCGTCGACCTGCACGACGATGCGGTCGCGCAGACCGTTGAGCATCAGCGTCTGCTGGGTCTCGGCCAGACCGATCTCCCAGGGAGCACCCGCGTGCTTGAGGGAGGTCAGCGGCGACGCGCCGGTACCACCGTCGTGACCGGAGATGAGCACGACGTCGGCGTGTGCCTTCGACACACCCGCGGCGACCGTGCCGACACCGAGCTCGGAGACCAGCTTCACGTGGATACGGGCCTGCGGGTTGGCGTTCTTCAGGTCGTGGATCAGCTGCGCGAGATCCTCGATCGAGTAGATGTCGTGGTGCGGCGGCGGCGAGATCAGGCCCACGCCCGGCGTCGAGCCACGCACCTCGGCGACCCACGGGTACACCTTGTGCGGCGGGAGCTGACCACCCTCACCGGGCTTCGCGCCCTGCGCCATCTTGATCTGGATGTCGGTGCAGTTGCTCAGGTAGTGCGCGGTCACACCGAATCGACCCGACGCGACCTGCTTGATCGCCGAGCGCCGCCAGTCACCGTTCTCGTCCGGGACGAAGCGGCTGGGATGCTCCCCGCCCTCACCGGAATTCGAGCGGCCACCGAGACGGTTCATCGCGATCGCAAGGGTCTCGTGCGCTTCGGCCGAGATGGAGCCGTAGCTCATCGCGCCGGTGGAGAAGCGCTTGACGATCTCGCTCGCCGGCTCGACCTCGTCGAGCGGCACCGGCGGACGCACGCCCTTCTTGAACTCGAACAGACCTCGCAGCGACGCGAGCCGCTCCGACTGGTCGTCGACGAGCTTGGTGTATTCCTTGAAGATCGAGTACTGGCCGGTGCGGGTCGCGTGCTGGAGCTTGAACACCGTGTCCGGGTTGAACAGGTGGTACTCGCCCTCGCGGCGCCACTGGTACTCGCCGCCCACCTCGAGCTCGCGGTGCGCGCGCTCGGACTGGCGATCGAGGAAGGCCGTCCGGTGGCGGGCCGCGACGTCCGCGGCGATCTCGTCGAGACCCACGCCGCCGAGCTGCGACTGCAGACCGGTGAAGTACTCGTCGACGAGTTCCTGCGACAGGCCGATGACCTGGAACAGCTGGGCACCGGTGTAGGAGGCGAGCGTGGAGATGCCCATCTTGGACATCACCTTGAGCACGCCCTTCGAGGCCGCCTTGATGTAGTTGGCAATGGCCTTCTCGAGGGTGATGCCCCCGGGCAGGTCGCCGTTCTGCAGCAGCTCGTCGATGCTCTCGAACGCCATGTACGGGTTGACCACGGCCGCACCGAAACCGCACAGGGCGGCGATGTGGTGGACCTCGCGGGCGTCGCCCGCCTCGACGAGCAGACCGACCTGGGTGCGGGTCTTCTCGCGGACGAGGTGATGATGCACCGCGGAGGTCAGCAGCAGCGACGGGATCGGCGCGAGCTTCTCGTCCGACTCACGGTCGGACAGCACGATCAGGCGTGCGCCCTTCTCGATGGCCTGCGAGACCTGCTCGCGGATCGAGGCGAGCGCGCGACGCAGGCCCTCACCGCCCTCCGCGACCGGGTACAGACCGCGGATGATGACGCTGGAGAAGCCGGGGAACTGCTTCTCGTCGTTGACATGGATGAGCTTCTGCAGGTCGTCGTTGTCGATGACCGGCGCGCCGATGAGGATCTGCCGGCACGAGGCCTCGGTCGGGTTCAGCAGGTCGCCCTCGGGGCCGAGCATGCCGCCCATGCTGGTGACGATCTCCTCGCGGATCGCGTCGAGCGGCGGGTTGGTCACCTGCGCGAACAGCTGCGAGAAGAAGTCGAACAACTGACGCGGACGCGACGACAGCACGGCGATGGGCGTGTCGGTGCCCATCGAGCCGAGCGCTTCCGCCCCGGAGGCCGCCATGGGCTTGACGAGCAGGTCGACTTCCTCGCGGGTGTAACCGAAGACCTGCTGACGCAACACCACACGCTCGTGCGACATGTAGGTGTACTTGCTCTCGGGCAGATCCTCGAGGCGGGTGACGCCGTCGGCGACCCATTCCTCGTAGGGATGCTCGGCGGCGAGTTCGCGCTTGATCTCCTCGTCCTCGACGATGCGGCCCTTGGCCGTGTCGACGAGGAACATGCGGCCCGGCTGCAGGCGACGCTTGCTGACGATCTTCTCGGTGGGGATGTCGAGCACACCCACCTCGGAGGCCATGACGACGAGACCGTCGTCCGTGACCCAGGCACGCGAGGGGCGCAGGCCGTTGCGGTCGAGCACAGCGCCGATGACGGTGCCGTCGGTGAAGCACACCGAGGCCGGTCCGTCCCACGGCTCCATGAGGGCCGCGTGGTACTCGTAGAACGCGCGACGGGCCGGATCCATCGAGTCGTGGCGCTCCCATGCCTCGGGGATCATCATGAGAACGGCGTGAGGCAGGCTGCGACCACCGAGGTGCAGCAGTTCGAGCACCTCGTCGAAACGTGCGGTGTCGGACGCGCCCGGTGTGCAGACCGGAAAGATCTTCTCGAGCTTGTCGCGGCCACCGAAGACCTCGGTGTCGATGAGCGCCTCACGGGCGCGCATCCAGTTGGCGTTGCCCGTGACGGTGTTGATCTCACCGTTGTGCGCGACGCGACGGAAGGGATGCGCGAGCGGCCACGACGGGAACGTGTTGGTGGAGAAACGCGAGTGCACGAGGCCGAGAGCCGAGACGACGCGCTCGTCCTGCAGGTCGCGGTAGAAGCCCTTCATCTGGGGCGTGGTGAGCATGCCCTTGTAGACGAAGGTCGACGCCGACAGGCTCGGGAAGTAGACGGTCTCGCTGCCGGGACCGTCCTCGCCCGCACCGTGGTGGCCGAGCTCGTGCTCGGTGCGCTTGCGCACGACGTACGCGCGGCGCTCGAGCTCGAGGCCGGTGAGCGCGCGGGCGCCGGAGGCGATGAAGATCTGCCGGAAGGTGGGCATGGCGTCCTTGGCCATGGAACCCAGCTCGGACTCGTCGATCGGCACCTCGCGCCAGCCGAGGACCTCGAGGCCCTCCTCGGCGACGATGCGATCGACCTCGGCGGCCGCGGCGTCGGCCTTGGCCGTGTCCTTGGGCAGGAACGCGATACCGGTCGCGTATGCGCCTTCGGCGGGAAGATCGAAGTCGACGACCTCACGGAAGTAGGCGTCGGGGACCTGGATCAGGATGCCGGCGCCGTCGCCGGTGTTCTGTTCCGCTCCCGCTGCACCGCGGTGTTCGAGATTCACCAGGGCGGTGATCGCCTTCTCCACGATGTCGCGACTGCGACGACCGTGCATGTCGACGACGAACGCGACGCCACAGGAGTCGTGCTCGTTCGCCGGGTGGTAGAGCCCTCGAGGCCCGGGGAGATGAGTCATACCTAGCCTTCGTTGATGCGATAGCACCGACGACCAGCAGCGCTGATGGCCATCTACTGCCGTAGACGGGTATCGGCCGGGTGCCCGATACCTTCGACATCGCCAGTATCCGCTCATCCGCGACGGTGCGGGTGCCTTTTCGGCAGCGCGAGCGTGGACCCGGCGACCGGTGGGACGTCGTGGTCCCACCGTCTTCGAATCGAACGATATGCCAGGTGGCGGGGGGTAGCGCAAGCCAGTGTTCCCTATCCGGCCCCTGATCTGCGGAAACGTCGACGTAATGTGACCGAATCGTACCCGTCACGCCGCGGTTCGAAGCACCGCACGCACGGCGAGAACGATGCCGGGACGCGGGTCGGGTTCGTCCGTTCCGGCCGTGCAGCGATGCAGGATGACACCGTCCAGATAGTCGATGAGAAGCCGCGCGCCCGTGGCGGAATCGTCCGCGCCGAGGGCCTCGAGCATGCTGCGGACCCACGTCCGGAGTTCGCCTCGGCGCGCATCCACTCCGGCCCGCAGTTCCGGCGTTGCCATCGCTTCGACGAACATCGCGAACCGCGCCCGGGTCCGGACGATGTCGGGGCCGGTCACGAACATCACGTAACCGTGCATCAGATCTTCGAGCTCCCGGGCCGAGGCCGGAGCGGTGGTTCCGCTCAACGCCTGCGCGTCGATCCGGTCGCGTGCGAGCAACCGGTCGAGCACTCCTTCGACGAGGGCCTGCCGGGTGCGGAAGTAGTTGGAGGTGGATCCGGCGGGCACGTTCGCGGTGGTGTCCACGCGCCGGTGGGTCAGGGCGCGCAGTCCCTCGGTGCCCACGAGTTCGATTGCGGCGTCGAGGACGGTGGCGCGTTTGTCGGTCACGAGAGGCATTCTACGAGGATCACTACAGGGGTAGTGACTGTCCACTACATACGTAGTACCGTCATGACATGACCGTGAAGCCAGGCAGTGCAGCGATCCTCGGCGGCGGAATCGGAGGGCTCACCGCCGCGAACACCCTCCTCCGCCACGGATGGCACATCGATGTGTTCGAACGATCTCCGGAACCTCCGCGCACCGGCACCGCGCTCGGGATGTGGCCTCCTGCCCTGGCCGCACTCGAAGTTGCCGGCGTCGGCGGACGGGTGGAACAACTCGGGGTGACACAGCGCTCCGCGACGCTCAGACGCTGGGACGGTGTGGTGCTCGCCCACGTCGGGGACCTTCGCCGGGCACCGGTCATGGTGTCCCGGCCCGCCCTCCTCGACATCCTGCTGTCCGGCCTCCCCGACCACATCGTGAAGTTCGACGCCCCCGCGCCACCGCTCACGGCCCTCGCCGGATACGACGTGATGATCGGCGCGGACGGAATCGGCAGTGCAGTACGCGACGAGGTGTTCGGTCCGGCCTACCGGCCCGTGCACACCGGGTACGGAGCGTGGCGCGGCTGGGTCGGCGGCTCCACCACGAACCACGGAGAAACCTGGGGCCCCGGCGCGCTCTTCGGAATCACCGACCGCGACGGCGACCTCACCAACTGGTTCGCCGCCGTCCGCACCGCCGAAGGCACCGGCGGCACCCTCGACGACCTGCACGGCCGCTTCCACGACTGGCACCCCGGCGTACGCGACATCCTCGGCCGCCTCGACCCCGACGACGTCATGTACCACGACCTGTACGAATCCCCCCCGCCTCCCGTCGTACGTCCGCGGCAACACCGCACTGATCGGCGACGCGGCGCATGCGATGGCACCGAACCTCGGCCGCGGCGCATGCGAAGCAATCGTCGACGCCACGACACTCGCGACGCTGTTGTCCGAGCATCCGGTACCGGTCGCTCTGCAGCGCTACGACCGTGCCCGTCGACGCCGCACCCAGCTCCTCGTGCCCGCGTCACGGGCGGTCGCCAGGATCGCGACCGCGTCCCGGCTGACATCTCTCCGCGACTCCTCCATCACAGCATTCGGCCGCATCGCCTGAAACGTTCCGAAAATCACCCGGTCGAGGGAACCGATCGTCACGCTGCTGCGTCCAACCCTGATGGAACGTCTGCCGGACAGGAGTTGGTGAGCTGATGTCAGCGCTGAAGGTCGACCCGGACTCGTTGAAGAGCCTGCCCATGCCCTGGAGGGAGAAGCCGAGACCATCTACGCGTTGGAACCGTCCGCGGCGCTCGAGTCGGTAGCGGGCGCGATGCCATCCTCAGCGGTCGGTGGTGTCGCCGGACGCGCGGGAGCACCACTCGACACCGCCTACCGCGCTATGGCCAACTGCCTGCGACGCATGGCCGAGGCCACCGAAGCGGCCGCACGGAACTACGAGGTGGCCGAGGAGGAATTCAGCCGCCAACTCGCGGCCGTCGGATCCGACTTCGAAGGAAAGTTCCTGTAGATGTCGTCTCCTTCCGCGATCCGCTCGCTCGATCCGGCTGCGCTCACCACGGCTGCCGACGCGGTCGAGTCCGCAAACAACACATTCCGGGAGTCGACCCACCGCGTCGACCGGGATGTGGACGCCACATTCGGTGGATGGGACGGTGAAGGCGGGGCGGCCGCCGCGGCACGTGTGTGGAGTGACCGGGCGGCCGGCCAAGGCATCAGCCGCGCTGTCAGCGAGCAGGTCGACGCCCTCCGCGACGCTGCGAACACGCTCATTCCCGCCCGCGCCACCGTCGTCGGAATCGTCGACAATGCGGTTGCAGCCGGCTTCACCGTCCACGACGACGCGCGGGTCGAGGCACCCCGAACCCACACGGGCGACGCGCAGACCGACCTCGTCGTGCAAGCGGGTCTCGACGACACCGCCATGAACTTCGAGGTCCAACTGAAATCGGCGGTGCGCACATTCGACGAACTGGATCGAGACGCCGCCGCCCGACTCGAGCAGGTCAGCAACCGGCTCTCCACATTCGGCGGGGAATTCCGTTCCCAGAACACACATTCCATCGATGCTCCGGACGGCGCTGCCGACGCTGCGCTCCTAGCATCCGGGGCTGCACGCGATACCGATCTCGAACGCATCGGACGCACCCTGTCGCTACCGTCGGGTGCGAGCATCGAGTACCTCGACGCCTTCTACAACAGCCTCGACGAGGACGAACTGGCGAACCTGTACGAGACGTACAAGACATGGGAAGCCGAAGGCAAGCCCGACGCGGCGCGCTGGGCCGACGGTCTCGGTAACGGTCTGCTCATTCTGTCGAATCCCGAATACGGCGGGTCGTGGGAGTCGGTGCCGCAGGACATCAGGGACACCATTCGATACGGCTACGAGCCCGACCCGAACGCCGAGCATCCCCGTGAACCACTGGATCGGCTGGATCGACTCGGCGCGATACTCGGCGATGCCAACCCGCAGTATCGACCCGGCACCGAGATGGGTATCGAGATGAGCCGGGTCGCCGGATATATGGCGGGCATCCCCACCTATGCCGATCCCCACATCGTCCCCACCCCCGACCCTTCCTATTACGACCACACGGCAAGCACATTCCTCGACCTCGCCACCCGGAACACCGACACGTCGTATCACCTGCTCACCCGCACCGACGTCGACGGCAGCCCTGCGGACTTCAGTAGGGACGAGGTGCTCGTTCCGCTGCTCACCCGCGAATGGGCCGACGACGGAGCAACTCTGGCCGGCCTGACGGAGTGGGTCGCTGCCGACGCGTTGCCCGCCGACCCGGGTGACCCCGCAGCAGTAATCCGAGCCGAACGTGCGGGCGAGGCAGCATTCGGTTTGGCGGAGGTGTTGTCTGCGCCGGAATCGGAGTGGAACTCCGACAACAACTTCAACCGTTTCCTCCACATGCCGGGTGCCTTCCGGGAGGAAACCGACCTGACCATAGGTGACGTCAATCCTGTTGCTGTCCGTTCCTTTGCGACCGCCCTGTCACCGTTCGTCGGCGACATGGTCGGTTCCGTCGACGACGCCACCGCCACCAGCGGCTTCGGCGAACTCGGCCCGGTCCCGGCGACGCGCGTATTCACCCTCATGAACACCGACCCCGCGGCAGGTGCCCTTCTCAACGGTGCAGCAATCGCGCAGGCCACCGATTTCGACCGCCGGTTCGCTCTCGAACAACTCGACGGTGTGAACAAGTACAGCTACGGAACGTATTCGGGCCGGTTGCAAAGCCTCGTCGAGGTCGGTTTGAGCAGCACCTACGAGAACGAGAAGCTGGTCGAGCAGGCGGCGATCGACAACCGGAACCAGTCCAGAGCAGACGCGTATGCCGTGGCCCAAACCCTCGTCACCGGTGCGGTGACGGCGTTGCCGGGTGGCGTGGTCACGGGTCCGCTCGTGTACTCGACAGGGGTTTTGTTGCAATCCGAAATCGTCGATGCTGAAGGGCAATACGTGGGGCATCCGTCGGGGGTCGAGGGGTTCGATTCCGAAATGTATCTGACGGAGACGGGCGCCGAAAATACTCGGAGATACAACATGCTCAATGCGTTGGTCGACGCCGGAAGAGTGGATCCAGCGGACATGCCCTTCAGCCAGGCAGAGGGTCACACTATCCCTGAACGCACCAAAGCCGATGAACACGTCCTGACGAATCAAGCTGCCAGCATCATTTCGGAAAACGGGATCGATTACGGGTCCCAGGACATGTATCTCGGATCTGCCTCGAACGGAGCGGGCGACCTCCGAAATATCGTCTACGCAGACCAGAGGGACGGCACCGACGGATTTCGCGATGTGCTCGTAAACGATGTTGTTCCGGCCGGAGGAGAAAGGTGGAACTACGGCGCATGACAACAACGTGCCCGCGGGGGAACCGGAAACTCGTTACCACTCTAGTCGTTTTCATGCTTGTCGCATGCACGTCGGAAACCGAGCCGGCACCGCAGCAATCCCCTTCCCTTCCCGTAGACGCGAGCGAATACCAAGCGCCGGAGCAGGTTCGCAACGCGACCTACGTCTGGTCGGCGGAGCCCGGAATTGATCTGCTGGATAACCGTGGAAAATTGATCCGGGCATCGCACGAATCGATGATGATCGCATTCTACGGAGGTATCGAAACAACCTACCCAGGATTCAGCAATGCGATCGATCCCAGGTATGCGCGCAGGATAAATACCATCGCTACGCGCGCGCTAGTGGGCACGATCCGAGCGCACCTTCTTCAGGTGCATCAGACAGAAAAGGGTTTCAACGCGACCGTCTGCATTCAGCCCTCACACTATGCAGTGCGAAGAGACGACGGCCAGTATCACACTGTGCATGGCTCGGCCATCGAAGAGAGAGTCGAGTTCAACCACCCCACCGCTGAGGATCGCGACCTCGCCCGGGTCCGACCCAACCTCCCACCGAGCACCACTCCCCGCCCGCCATCTCCTCCCATCGCCGACGCGACTCACCAATGGTCCGCGCCGACGGAGGACGTCTTCGCGGGCACCGAGTGGTTGATCAGTTTCGGCGCAGATCTCGGCGATGCCAAGAAACGTTGCGAAGAGTGGGGACGCAGCATCGAGCCGGGGGTGCCCGATGACGGGGCCGAGTTTCTCGTCTCCCCCACCCCACCCGAAACCCTGCCCGCCTACCCGGGCTGGTGAGCACATGAACCGAATTATTTGCGCTGCAATAGCATTCCTTGTCGGATCATCCCTACTTGCAAGCTGCACGCCCGATCGAGCGCCGGCACCGGTTGCGCCCCAGACCATCATCACCGCCGAGTACGAACCACCCGGACAGGTCCGAAGTTCCACCTTCGTGTGGTCCGCAGAACCGGGAATCGACCTTGCGGATCAACGCAGCATCCTCACCCGAGCCGCGTACGAATCCATGATCATCGCCCACTACGGCGGACTCGATACCACCTATCCCGGGTTCGCCGGAGCACTCGTCCCTTCCTACGCACGCAAAGTCCCAACTGCGCTGGAAACATCCCTCGTCGGAACATTTCGGGCGCACATCCTCCAAGTGCTCGATACGGCGGCTGGGTTCAAAGCAACCGTGTGCACCCAATGGTCGAAGGTGGGCATCAGGGTCCGAGACGGCGACTATCGCATCAACCAATTTTCCGGGCAGGAGGAATTTGTCGAGTTCACCCGTGACACCGAGGAACATCGGCGCGAAGGGCAACTCCACAGGCACGACCCGGAACCACCGACACCAAGCGATCAGTACCTGACTTCTCTCCCCACCACCGAGCACCAATGGTCCGCTCCTACGGAAGATCTGTTCACCGATACCGGACTCAGAATCGACTTCGGGGGCGACTTGGGCGAAACGATGTATCGATGCGAAGCATGGGGTCGCAGCATCGAACCCAGCTTGCCGCCCTACAGAAGTTCCGAAACCATCATCTCCCCCACCCCACCCGAGACCCTCCCCGCCTACCCGGGCTGGTGAGAAAGGAACCATGTTGACGTATCCGGAAGAACCCTCTGTCACCGTCAGGCGCGTGCAGGACACGATCGAACGGATAGTAGGCAACGGATCGGCCCACAGCATCCGTATCAGCGTCACCCCGACCGGCCGCATCGTCGCCCTCGAGATCCCACCCGAGGCGTACAACTGGTCGCCGGATGTGCTCGCGACTCGCATTACCGCCGCCCACGACCTCGCGTCCGCGGACGCCGACGAGCAGGCTCGCTACGCGCGCGTCGAGTTGGCCGACGACCCGCGTATCCGGCGCATCGTCTCGGGGATCGGGCAGCTGACCTCGAGGTGAACGGCCCGTAAATAACAACTGGCCGCAGCGATAAGAATCAGCTGCGGCCAGAGGTAACGAAAGAATAACTTGGGTCCCCCGAACTTAGGAAGGCACGTTCAGGTGAGGTCTGTCACATGATGTCTCGTTCCCACACGCGGTGGGTACCCAGCAGCTCCAGAACCTGCGCAACGGCCGTTTCGGGACCGTCCGTGATCTCGACACCGGGTGCCTTCAGCTCGTCCAGCGCCGCTGCCCCGGCCCCCCACGCGGCCAGTGCCTTGTGGTGGCGGAACATCTCGTCGACGAGGATCCGGACTCTCGTGTCGGGCACGGTGGTCGCCATGATCACCGCGTCGAACTCGATCGACCGGGCCGTGAGGAAGGTGCGCGAGATGGGCACGACTCCCCCGAGCATCCCGCCGTGCGGAGCGATCACGAGGGGCACGCAGTCGGCCGCATCCACGGCCTGCACGGCCGCAAGGACCTGGTCGACGTCGGTGGTGTCGTCGGCGACGATGCCGATCAGCCGACCCTGCACGGGCCACGTCTTGCCGACCTGTGCCAGCGCGGGGCTCTGCGGCAGATCGGAGACCTCGACGGCCGGCTTCGGGGCCGGCAGACCGAGACCGGCGGCCACCTTCTCGCACAGCCCGGCGTCGATGTTCGCCAGGACCTGCAGCTGCCGCTCCTTGATCGTCTGCTCGTAGCACTTGCCCAGCTCGAACGTGTAGGCGTAGGCCACGTGGTCCTGCTCGATGTCCGACAGGCTCAGATAGAACTGGCGGGCCTGTGTGTAGTGGTCGTCGAACGACCGGGAGACCTCGCGTTCCTTCTTCGCCGCCGGTACCTCCACCGGTAGGTCGACGAAGGCCCCCTCGGTGATGCCGGCCATGAACGGGCATCCCGCGTCGAGCGAGTTCGGCTTGTACGGAGCGACACCGGTGTGGACGGCGTGCTGGTGGAAGCCGTCGCGGAACATATCGTTGACGGGAGCGTGCGGACGGTTGATCGGGATCTGCCCGAAGTTCGGTCCACCGAGTCGCGTCAGCTGTGTGTCGAGGTACGAGAACAGGCGGCCCTGCAGCAGCGGATCGTCGGTGACGTCGATGCCCGGGACGAGATGGCCCGGGTGGAAGGCGACCTGCTCGGTCTCGGCGAAGAAGTTGGTGGGGTTGGCATTGAGGACCATCGTGCCGATGATCTGCACGGGCGCGAGTTCCTTGGGGACGATCTTGGTGGGATCGAGCAGGTCGATGCCTTCGAAGACCTGTTCCGGGGTGTCCGGGAAGACCTGTACGCCGAGATCCCATTCGGGGTAGGCACCGGCCTCGATCGCGTCGGCGAGGTCGCGGCGGTGGAAGTCGGGATCGAAGCCGTTGATGAGCTGGGCTTCCTCCCACACCAGCGAATGCACGCCGAGCCGCGGCTTCCAGTGGAACTTCACCAGCGCGGTATCACCCTCGGCGTTGACCACACGGAAGGTGTGGACGCCGAAGCCCTCCATCATGCGGTAGGAGCGCGGGATGCCGCGGTCGGACATGTTCCACATCGTGTGCGCCGTGGCCTCGGTGTGGAGCGAGACGAAATCCCAGAACGTGTCGTGAGCGCTCTGTGCCTGCGGGATCTCGCGATCCGGGTGCGGTTTGGCCGCGTGGACGACGTCCGGGAACTTGATGGCGTCCTGGATGAAGAACACCGGGATGTTGTTGCCGACGAGGTCGAAAGTGCCTTCCTCGGTGTAGAACTTCGTCGCGAAGCCACGAGTGTCGCGCACCGTGTCGGCCGAGCCACGGGAACCGAGCACCGTCGAGAACCGCACGAACACCGGTGTCTCCACGTCCTTCTGGAGGAACTGGGCACGCGTGATCGAGCTTGCGGCACCCGTCGCGCGGAAGACGCCGTGGGCACCGGCGCCGCGGGCGTGCACCACGCGCTCCGGGATGCGTTCGTGGTCGAAGTGGGTGATCTTCTCGCGGAAGTGATGATCCTGCAACAGGATCGGCCCGCGCCGACCGGCCTTGAGCGAGTGGTCGGTATCCGTCAGCCGCGCCCCCTGAGCCGTCGTCAGGTACTCGCCCTGCTGGGCACGGCCGCGCGGCAGATCCGCGGGAGTGCCGGTGGCCGTCCTGACCTCGGGCTCCGCCTGATCAGGCTTGGGCTCGGGCGGAGTCGTGGGCGTCGTGGGTTCCTCCACGGGTGGCACGGTGGACGAAGGAACACCGGGGATCTTCGGGGTGTCGGCGGGCATGGGAACTCCGATTCGTGTGCTGTCGTCGGGGCTGGACACGTCTTTTCCACGGCTACCCGGAAGGACGGCGGCCAAACGCGGCGGCGGGGCCGTCGGGTCAGAAGTCCTCGTCGATGCAGGCGAGCCGGTCGCCGGCCTGTCCGGCCTCACCCGGTGCGGTCTTGGTGTGCTGTGCGTGGAGCACCACCGAGTTGGCTTCGCCGTCGCGGAACTCCCAGTCGACGGTCGTGGACGCCTCGGCGTTGCCCTGCGCGTCGGTGGTGATGTCGAGCCAGATCTCGTTCTGCGGATTGGCGTAGGCGGGATCGGTGGACGGGGAGTCGGGGTTCGCCGCCGGGTCGACCCGGTTCTGGTAGTGCGGCCCCGAATCGGACGGGTTCGGCCCGCACGGCCGGGTGTGGACGTGCGCCCCGAAGTCCCGATCGGGTTGCAGACCCATCACCCTGAGGGTGACGGTGGTCCGGCCGTTCTCCTCTTCGGATTCGACGTCGAAGGTCGCGCCGACCGGCACGGCCGCTTCGTCGTAGGTGAAGGCGTTGTCGTCGTCGCCTCCCTCGTTCGGGAGCCCGAAGGCGTCGCCACTCATCCCGGGCAGCGGCGTGGGCATGGAATCGGTGGTGGTGGTCGTGAGCGAAGTGGGTGGGGTCTCGACGGTGGTCTCGGTGTCGGTGGACGAGTCGTCGCTGCTGCACCCGGCAGCCACGAGCGTGGCGACGGAGAAGCCCGCGACGAGACATGCGTGACGTGTGTTCATGACTTCGACGTACCCCGAGGGGCCGTCGGCGAACCTGGCCGCAGGGAACGTGCCCGCGCCGGGGGCGCGCAGGTCCTGCCCCGGTGTTACGACCCGGCCTCGCCGTCCTCGGCCTTCTGTGCCTCGACGATCGCGGCGAGATCCTCCGCGACCTTCTTCTCCACGGCGCTCTTGTTCACGCCGGCCGCCGAGAGCACGCCGTCGCCGTTCTCGAGTTCGAGGAGCGCGAGGAGGATGTGCTCGGTGCCGATGTAGTTGTGCCCGAGTCGCAGGGCTTCGCGGAAGGTCAGCTCGAGGGCCTTGCGGGCACCCGCGTCGTACGGGATGAGTTCGGGGACGTCGCTCGACGGTTCGGGGAGCGTCGCCACGGCGGCCGAGCGCAGCGCCGCGAAGTCGACATCCTGGGCCGCGAGTGCGCGGGCGGCGAGCGACTCGGTGTCGACGAGCAGACCGAGGATCAGATGGACGGGCGTGATCTCGGGGCTTCCCGTGGCACGCGCTTCGTTCATCGACGCCATCACGGTGTTCTGCGCGCGCGGGGTGAATCGCGAGAACCCCTGCTCGGGGTCGAGGTCGTTGTCGCTCTTCGAGACGAACCGTTTCTGGGCTGCCTGCTTGGACACGCCCATGCTCTGCCCGATCTCGGACCACGACTTGCCGGACCGTCGGGCCTGATCGACGAAGTGGCCGATCAGGTGATCGGCGACCTCACCGAGGTGGTCGGCCGCGATGACGGCATCGGAGAGTTGTTCGAGCGGATCGTCGTGGACCTTCTTGATCGCATCGATGAGGTCGTCGAGCCGGATGGGATGGGACGGCCGAATGGGTTCCATGCGTCAACTCTAAGTTGACGCATGGTTCCCGTCAACCTTGGGTTGACGATCAGGTTTGCGCGGTCGTCGTAGCGGAGAGCGAGACCTCGATGCGCGTGCCCTCGCCTCCCACCGCGAGCACGTCGCCGAAGCCCCCCACCAGCGACTCGACGAGGACGGGCAGGTCGGGGACGGCGGCGGAGTCTGCGTTGATTCCGATGCAGCAGTGGCTCGTGTGCGACATCAGCGTGATATTGACGGCCGAACCGACGGTGGGAGCGAACGGGTAGTACCTCAGCACCTCCGCACCGGCCATGTACAGCGGGATCGGGGAACCCGGGACGTTCGACGCGAGAAAGTCGATGTGCTCGAGGATCCCACCCAGCACACCGGCCGGGAGCACGTTCAGCACACCCGCGATGGCGGACGAGAGCGGCACGGCCGGTTCGTCCCGCCACGACCGGACGATCCGGTCCACCCGGTGCATCGACGCGACCGGATCGGCGACATCGAGGGGAAGAGCGAACCGCGCCAGGGTGATCCGGTTTCCTCCGATCGCGTCACTCTCGCGCCGGAGACTGATCGGCAGCGTCGCCCTCAGTTCGGCGACCTGCGCGCCGTGCCGGGAATGGTAGTGCTTCAGCCCCAACAGGATTCCGGCCAGGAAAGCGTCGTTGAGCGAGGAGTTCGCTGCCCGTCCGGCCTGCCGCAGAGCGTCGAGCGGCAGATCGAGGGCCGCGACCTCCCGGACGGTGCTGCGGCCGATCATCACCGGGGACAGCGTCGTGAACACCGGTTGCACGAACCGGGCCGTCGAGCGGGCCGTGTCCACCACGCTGCGCAGCGCCGCGACCGGATTCGTCACCGACCTCAGACCGGAACGCACGAGCCACGGCACACCCCTCCCCACCATCTCGCCGGCCGTCGAGAGGTACCAACCCACGGAATCGGCGAGGGCCGATGCCGGAGCCGAGGTCGGCGGATCCTCGGGCAGTGGCCCGCGGTCGGTACCGTCGCGCTCGAAGTCGACCATCTCGTTCGCGATCTGAATGCCGCCGATGCCGTCGGTGAGCGAGTGGTGCACCTTGAGAACGATCGCGGCGCGACCGTCGGCGAGGCCGTCGACGATCGTCGCCTCCCACAGGGGACGGTCCTTGTCGAACGCCGACATCGCCGCGGCGCGCACGAGCGGAAGCACAGCGTCCAGTCCCCCGGAATGTGGGAGGGCGATCCGCCGCAGATGCCAGGACAGGTCGAAATCGGGATCGTCCACCCATCGCGGTGGGGTCCGCCCGAACGGGGAGTCGGCGAGCTTGCGGCGGAAGCTCGGCACCGCACGTGTGCCGCGCTCCATCATCCGGACGAAGCGCTCGTGGTCCGGGGACCGGTCGAGCAACGCCACCGCGACGATCGTGGACCGCAGGACGGGATCGGACTCCATCCGCCAGGACATCAGATCCGTCTGCGACATGCGCCGGTCATCCGTGCTCATGCGCATCTCCCTCCCTGCCACCGATTCTCCCTCGCACGGTAATCGCTGCGAAGCACGGATATCGGCGATACCGGCCCACGAGCAGGCCCGATGCGCGACGGATCCTTTCGCTCACGCTGACGCAAAACCTGGTTCCCCGGCGGCGGATCGCCCAGGATCGGTGACGTCCTCGACTCCGTCGAAGACCTCTCCCCGTTGTCGGAACCGTGAGGAAGTCCATGCCTCGTCTACGTCGTGCCGGATCGACAGCCGTCATCGCGCTCCTTCTGACCGCGGTCGCGGCATGCAGCTCCGGTTCCTCGGGCGAGGGCCTCGGTTCCGACAGCGCGCTGCCCACCGAGGTCCCCGCGGGCACCAAGCTCGTCATCGCCGATCAGGGTGAGCGCCAGCAGATCCCCCTCGAGGCCTCCGGACAGCTCGAGGCGGTGCCGTTCGAGTACGAGTTCGCGACCTTCCAAGGGGCACCTTCGATCCTCGAGGCGTTCCGCGCCGACGCCGTCGACATCGCGTGGGCCGGTGAGATCATGACCGTCCAGTCCCTCGTCGCCGGCGACGATGTGCAGGTCGTCGCGGCCATCCAGACGAACAACGGTCTCAACATGGGCATCGCCCCGAACGCCTCGGACATCGAGACGCTCGCGGATCTGAAGGGCAAGCGGATCGGTTACGCCGAGGGCACCTCGCAGCAGGCCTTCGTCCTCCGCGGCCTCGACAAGGCCGGTCTGTCGGTCGACGACGTGAACCTCGTCCCGATGTCGTTGCCGGACTTCCCGGATGCGCTGCGCTCCAACCAGATCGACGCCGCTCCGATGAGCGAGCCGGTCTTCTCCCGGTACATGCGGACCCCGGGCGCGACGTCGCTGCCGCGTCCCGAGATCGAGGACCTCAGCGAAGGCATCTCGTACCTCTACTCGAGCAGGAAGGCCCTGTCCGACCCGGCCACGGCCGCAGCCGTCCGCGCCTACGTCACCGCCTACATCAAGGCGATCGACTGGGCCGACGACAACCGCGACGCGTACATCGACGCCTACTTCGTCGAGAGTCAGGGTCTGACGGTCGAGGACGGCGAGCGCATCCTCGACACCGCCGGGATCACCACGTTCCCGCATCTCGACGACGAGCTCATCGCGATCCAGCAGCACACCATCGACGTGATCGATGCCGCCGGTGAACTGCCGAAGCCCGTCGACGCCGCCGACGCATTCGACCTGCGCTTCGACGAGGTCGTCACCGCCGCAGTCGCCGAGACCGGCGCGTCGCACACCCGCAGCTGACCTTCCGAAGGGAACCCGAAGATGACGTACCGCCGGCTGAACCTCAACGCCTTCATCTATCCCACCGGCCACCACGAGGCGTCGTGGCGCCATCCCCTCAGCGTGCCCGAGCGCCTCTACGACATCACCTACTTCCAGGAACTCGCTCGCCTCGCGGAGGGCGCGAAGCTCGACGCGGTGTTCTTCGCCGACGGCCCGGCCCTGCGCACCGAGGTGAAGTACCGGCCCGACTACGGTCTCGAGCCGATCACCACGCTGGTCGCGATGGCCACGGTCACCACGCATCTCGGGCTGATCGCCACCGCATCGACCACCTACTACGAGCCCTACAACCTCGCGCGTCTGTTCTCCTCGCTCGACCACATCTCCGGTGGCCGCGCCGGTTGGAACATCGTCACCACCGCGACCGACGCCGCGGCGGCGAACTTCGGTCTCACGGAGCACCCCGACGTGCACGAGCGGTACGCCCGGGCACGCGAATTCGTCGACGCCGCAGTGAAACTGTGGGATTCGTGGGAGGACGACGCACTCGTCGTCGACAAGGTCGCCGGCGTCTACGCCGATCCGGACAAGATCCACCGCACCGACATCGACGGTGACTACGTCAAGGTGCGCGGTCCGTTCGGTTCGGCCCGCTCGCCGCAGGGGCGTCCGGTGCTCGTGCAGGCCGGATCCTCCAACGACGGGCGCAATTTCGCATCCACCCATGCCGAGGCGATCTTCACCGCACACCAGCGCATCGAGGACGCCCGGGCCTTCTACACCGACATCAAGACTCGCGCAGCGGCATCGGGGCGTAACCCCGATCACGTGAAGATCCTGCCCGGCCTGAGCCCGTTCATCGGCGCCACCGAGGCCGAGGCGAAGGACCTGCATCGCGAGTTCAACGAGCTGACCATCGTCGAATACGGCCTCGGGCAGCTCCAGAAGATGGGGCGCGTCGACGTGTCCCGGCTCGAGCTGGACGAGAAGGTGCCGTTCGAATTGTTCTCCGGCGCAGGCGACATCACCGACAACGACAACAGTCGCCGTCTTGTCTTCGCGAAGATCGTCGAGCGCGAGCAGCCGACCCTGCGTCAGCTGCTGCACAAGCTCGCCGGTGCACGCGGCCACAACGTCGTCGCGGGCACGCCGGTGCAGATCGCCGACATCATCGAGGAGTGGTTCACCGACGGTGCCGCGGACGGCTTCAACATCATGCCGCCGCAGTACCCGCAGGGCCTCGAGGCCTTCGCCTCCCAGGTGGTGCCGATCCTGCAGGAGCGCGGCCTGTTCCGGACCGAGTACACCGGCACCACGCTGCGTGACCATTACGGCCTGCCGCGTCCGGAGAGCCAGTACGCACGCACACTCGCGGCTGCCGGCGTCTGACCGAACGGACGAAAGGACTGGAGCCATGAGCATCTCCACCGTCGAATCCCGGCGTTTCGGCAGTGGCCCGGCCGGTGACGCCGACACCGGCCGGAAGCCCGATCCCGGCGCGACGGCCGACCTGTCGCCCCGCACGACCCGCAGCCACCTCGCCCCCGGCAAGCCGATCACGTTCGGCCTCGCGATCGGTCCGGTGCTGCTGCTGGTCCTGTGGGTCGTCACCTCTGCCACCGGGGTGCTCGACCCGAAGACCCTCTCGGCGCCGTGGACGGTCGTCACCACCGCATGGGATCTGATCGGCGACGGGCGACTGCAGTCGAACCTGTGGACCTCCGTCCAGCGCGCCCTGATCGGCGGGGTCATCGGCGTCACCCTCGGACTGGTGCTCGCCCTGGCCGCCGGCCTGTCGCGCATCGGGGAGGCGCTGATCGACGGTCCGGTGCAGATCAAACGCTCCATCCCCACGCTGGCGTTGATGCCGCTGGCGATCCTGTGGTTCGGCATCGGCGAGGAGATGAAGATCCTGCTCGTCACCCTGTCGGTGTTCGTCCCTGTCTACATCAACACCTACGCGGCGTTGCGCGGCATCGATGCCCGCTACGTGGAACTGGCCGAGACACTGGATCTGTCCCGCGCCCAGTTCGTCCGTCGCATCGCTCTGCCGGGGGCGCTGCCCGGCTTCTTCACCGGTCTGCGCCTGGCGGTGACCATCTCCTGGCTGGCCTTGGTGGTCGTCGAGCAGGTCAACGCCTCGAGCGGTATCGGCTACCTGATGTACCAGGCCCGCAACTACGGCCTGACCGAGATCATCATCGTCGGATTGGTGGTCTACGCGATCCTCGGTTTCGGCAGCGACCTGCTGGTCCGTGCGGCGGAGAGGAAGGCACTGGCATGGCGCAGGACGATCGGCAGCTGACCGTACGCACCCGGGGTCTGAGCCGTGGCTTCGACGGACGGGCGGTCCTGAACAACATCGACCTCGAGATCGCACCCGGCGAGTTCGTGGCGCTGCTCGGCCGTAGTGGGTCGGGCAAGAGCACCCTGCTGCGTGCCCTGGCCGAACTCGACCACGGCGTGCCGGGATCGGGAACGCTCGAGGTACCGAAGAAGCGGGCGGTGGTCTTCCAGGACTCGCGACTGCTGCCCTGGGCGCGGGTGCTCGACAACGTCGTCCTCGGCCTGGACGGCGACGACGCCGCCGAGCGCGGCCGCACGGCCCTGGCGGAGGTCGGGCTCGCCGGACGCGAGAAGGCCTGGCCCACCGAACTGTCCGGCGGTGAGCAACAGCGCGTATCGCTCGCGCGGTCGCTGGTGCGCGACCCCGAACTGCTGCTCGCCGACGAGCCGTTCGGCGCCCTCGACGCACTGACGAAGATCAAGATGCACGGTCTGTTGCAGGAGTTGTGCGCCGAGCACCGGCCCGCGGTGCTGCTCGTCACCCACGATGTCGACGAGGCGATCGCGCTCGCCGACCGTGTGCTCGTGCTCGATCACGGCTCGTTCGCCGTCGAGCTGAACATAGACCTGCCGCACCCGCGGGCCGATCACGTCGTCGAGGCGGCCGACTACCGGCGCGCACTGCTCGAGGTGCTGGGGGTCGAGCTCTCCGTCTGAGCGACCCGCACTGTCTCTGCCGGAGCAGCCCGCTCCGGAGCGACCGATGCGAGAGAATCGACTCGTCGCTCCGGAGTCACCGACGGGAGATGCATCGTGTGTGGACGTTATGCCAGCACCAGTACCCGCGGGGATCTGCTCGCGGCCTACGACGCCGTCGAGACCGCGGGTGAGGAACTGCCACCCTCGTACAACATCGCCCCCACCCAGCGTGTGAACGTCGTACTCGAACGAGCGCCGCGCGAGGAACCGGACGCCGAACCGGTGCGTATGGTGTCCTCGCAGGTCAAATGGGGGTTGGTGCCGTTCTGGGCGAAGGACCCGAAGATCGGGTCGCGCATGATCAACGCCCGCTCCGAGACGATCACGCAGAAGCCCGCCTTCAAGGCGGCCGCAGCGCGGCGGCGGTGCGTGCTGCCGGCCGACGGTTACTACGAGTGGATGACAGGCGAGGACGGGAAGAAGATCCCGTTCTTCCTGCACGCGGACGCACCGATCTCCATGGCCGGGCTCTACGAGCTGTGGCCGAACCCGGAACTCCCCGAGGACCATCCCGACCGCTGGTTGTGGACGTGCACCGTACTGACCCGTCCGGCGACCGACGCCGCCGGGCACATCCACGAACGTTCGCCGGTGATCCTCCCCGCCACCTTCGTCGATCCGTGGCTCGATCCCGAACTGAACGACCGCGACGACGTCGATGCCCTCCTGAATTCGATTCCCGAACCCCGCCTCGAACCGTACGAGGTGAGCACGGCGGTCAATTCACCGCGCAACAACAATCCCGACCTGCTGCGACCTGTCGATTCGTGAAAGACCGGCCGTCTGCCGTTCCCCACGCCGGACAGGAATCATCAACCGGAGGTGTCGCTGCTCGTACCGGGCAGCGGCGTAGGCGTGGAGTCGGTGGACGAGTCCGGCCTGGTGGCCGCAAGAACCATCCTGACGATCCGGTCGATCTCCTCTTCCGATGCCTTGCGACCCAACATCATCGGCGCCAGGAACAGCGGCGCGGCCAGCGCGTTCACCATCGCTTCCGGCGAATGGTCGGAGTTGGCATCTCCACGTTCGATCGCCCGGCGGGCCATCGTCCGCCACGCTTCGAGAACGGGACGGTACTGCTCGAGCACGAGTTGGTTGAAGTCGGGATAGCGATGACTCGCCATGAGTGCCGCCGAGGCGACCTCGACCGGGCCTGCTGCGTACTCCGCGATGGACTCGGCGAAGCCTCGGACGTCCGATTCCCATGCGCCGGTGTCCGGCGGAGCCACCTGTCGCACGTGCATCGACACCGCTTCGACGAGCAGGTCGTTGTGTGTGGGCCACCATCGGTAGATGGTCTTGCGGCTGACACCGGCGCGGGCGGCAACCTCGACGGTGGTGAAGTCGAGTCGCCCCTCCGCGAGAAACGCCAGGCATGCCTCACCGACCGCGATCCGGACCTTCTCGCTCCGTCCACCGGTCCGAATCCGTTCAGGCTTGTCGCTCACTCCCGCTCTCCCCGCTCGAAACACAATATTAACGACACACGATGTTGACTTAGCGACCGGCGCTGCGGATGATCTACATCACATCGCCGCAGACACCGCCTCCAGCCTCTCAGAGCACACGGTGCCTGCGGAATCTCGATCGAGTCATTTCAACGGAAGGCCGGTACCCGACCGGCTGCGGAGGAGCATCCATGCACGAGAGAAGTCACTTCGACGTCGTGGTCGTCGGCGCAGGACCCATCGGCACCGCCACTGCCCGGCATCTCAGCGAACGAGGTGCATCGGTACTGCTCGTCGGGCCCGACGAACCCTCCGACTTCACCGACCACGACGGCGTGTGGGCCGGTTACTACGACCAGGGACGCCTGGCACACGTCCTCGAGGTCCCGCTGATGACGTCCCTTCTGGCGATGCGGTCCATCCGCCGGTTTCCCGAGCTGCAGGAACGCACCGGCGAACGATTCGCGACATCCACACATTCACTGACGGTCATGCCGGACGACTCGGAGCCCAGCGGTGTGACCACATGGTTCAACCGCGCCCTGCTCGCATCCAATGCCGCCGATCTCGGTATCGACGTCGAGCACCTCGACAGCGACCGGTTGCGCAGCGAATACCCGGAGCTGCGCTTCGCACCGGGTCATGTCGGCATCGTCCAACGCGATGATGCCTTCATCGTCAATCCACGCGGGCTGGTTCGAGCCGAGCTGGCCGCCGCAACCGAACGAGGGACCGTGGTGATCCGCGACATCGTGGACACGATCGATCGGTCCGATCGCGGGGTGATCGTGACCGGTCGTTCGGGTGCATCCTGGAGCTGCGAGAAGGTGGTGGTCGCGACCGGAGCCGCCACCAACGTCAGCGGCCTGCTCCCCCGGCCCCTGGACATGCTCACCTACGGTGCGACGGTGGTCCTGGTCGAAGTGCCGGATCCGGCCGACTTCGACATTCCTGCCATGATGTACCTGAAGGCTCCCGGCGGACGAGTGGAATTCGGCGGAATCGTCATGTCGCCCTTGCAATATCCGGACGGACGGTGGTATCTCAAATGCTCCGGCAGGAGCCTTCTCGACAACCCGCTCGACTCCGCCGAGGCGATCGCCCGCTGGGTCCGCACCGGGGGCCGCCGGGAAGACATCGCCGACACGCTCGAGTTGCTCACCGAACTGTTGCCCGGCAAGAACTTCGGCTCTGCACATACCCGGCCCTGCATGGTGTGCGAGACCCCCACAGGGTTGCCCTACATCGACCGGGTGGACGACCACACGATCGTTGCGATCGAAGGCGAGCGCGGCGCCATGGCTGCGGACGAGATCGGCAGGCTCACAGCAGGACTCACCCTCGATGGAATGTGGACCGACGGCATTCCGCATGCCGCCTTCCGAGCCCGCTGGGTGGAGGCCGAGTCGGTACGGCCGCTGCTCCCGGCGGGCGTGTGAGTCCCATGGATCCGTACACAGAAACGACCCACACCATGCCGAACCCGAGCGGTCCCGTCATCCCGGCAGAACTCACGCACATGTATCAGCAGTGGCACATCTCGCCGGCGGTGCGCGCAGGCAACTTCCTCATCTGTTCCGGAGTACTCGGCCAGCGCCTCGACGGAACCGTTCCCGACGATCCGACCACGCAGTTCACCCTCGCATTCGAGAATCTCCAACGGGTGCTCGCGGCCGCGGGTGCCGATTGGACCCACCTGGTCGAGTTGGTCACCTTCCACATCGATCTCGAGGGCGACCTCGAAGCCTTCAGTGCAGTCAAGGAACGGTTCGTCCGGGAACCGTACCCGGCGTGGACCGCCGTGGGCGTCGCTGAACTCGGCGCGGGACCGGAACCGTCCCCGCGAGTCGAGATGAAAGCGACGGCCTATCTGGCCGATGCCGTCGCACCGCCCGCTCGATAACGATCGACCGTTCCTCGCACGTCCATACGCGGGCAGGAACCACCACAGTCCCCCGGTTACGGGGGTTCCGCTCCCCGACGGCGATATCGGGATCGCGACTCCGCGCGACATTTCCTGTGCTGCTCCATCCTTCGAACCGCCACGCCCGCACCGTGTCTCGGCCCGGGCGTGGCCGGCACGATCTTTTCATCCATCCGGGCTCCCACCTGAAAGGCCTCCCCATGGATCTCGCATCCTCCAGCGGTGACACGTTCGTCGCGACGTCGAAGGAACCGCATTCCGGTAGAAGAGGCTGGACGCCACAACTGGCGGTCTCGTTCCTCTCCATGGTGCTGGTACTCGAGATGCTCTCCTGCAGCTATCTGATGGTTTCCGTTGCACTGCCGCAGATCTCGGGTCACTTCCGAACCACCCAGGGGGTGTGGATCATCACGTCCTTCCTGCTGGTCGGGGCGGTCTCGTCACCCTTGATCGGCAAGCTCGCCGACATGCACGGCAAGCGGAAGCTGCTGCTGTGGTGTGTTGCGCTGGCAGCGGTCGGTGCACTCATCGCTGCGGTGGCTCCGAACATTGCGATCGTCGTCCTCGGCTGGTCGCTGACCGGGTTTCTCAGCCCGTGCCTGTTCCTGGTCTACTCGCTGATCCGCGATGTCTACCCGCCACGGACGGTGGCGATGGCAGTGAGTATCTCGACGACCGGCATGGGCCTGGTCGCCATCCCGGCTCCCTTCGTGGCAGGCTGGATCATCGACAACTTCGGGTTCCGCGGGGTCTTCTGGTTCTTCGTCATCGGCCTGTCGCTTCTCACCGTCGTCATCCGAGCCACCACCGAGGAGTCGCCGATCCGGCTGCGATCGACGATCGACCTCGTAGGTGCAGCCCTTCTGGGCGCAGGCCTCGGCGGGCTGCTCCTCGCGATCAGCTTCGGGCCGGACCGGGGGTGGGCGGCACCGTCGACCATCATCTTTCTGATCGGTGGGCTGGTGTTCGTGATCGCCTGGTCGGTGTCGGCACGGGTACTACGCGATCCCGTCATCGACCTCTCGATCCTGACGCAACGTCCTGTGGCACTGACCTCGCTCAGCTCCGGTCTCGCGTGGGCCGCCATGGCCACCTTCGTGATGATCTTGCCGATGATGATCATGGCTCCGAGCGATGTGGGTCTCGGCTACGGGTTCGGTGCCGATGCCGGCCGGTACGCCTGGTTCCATGCTCCCGAAGCCGTGATGACCCTGATCGGTGGGTTCATCGTCGGCGGGCTGGCCCCGCGAATCCGGCCCAAGGCATTGCTCGTTGCCGGGCTCACCGTCGTCACCGTCGGCAGTCTGTCACTCGCGTTGTCGCACGATTCGGCAGTGGTCGTCGTCCTGCTCGCCGCGCTCGTCGGCCTCGGCGGCGGCATGGCCTACGCAGCGACACCGAACCTGCTCATCGAAGCTGTTCCGGCTCAGCAACTTGCGACGGCCGGGGCCATCGCTTCCACGGCGGGCAACCTCCTCCCCGCTGTTCTCCCGGTTCTCGTATTCGCAATGCTGAACTCCCACATCGCTCTCGCGACCGACGGGAGCGTGCTGTATTCCGACGCGGGCATTTCCATCGGATTCGCGATGGTCGCAGGCGCGGCACTCGTCGGAGCACTGGCCGCACTCGCCATTCCCCGGATGATCCGCCGAGCGGACGCGCTCACCCCGTCCGACTGACCCGGATGCCGTACCGGTGCTGTCCTCCGGGTCCCGGGTCTCCACGAGTGCGACACGTGTGCTCCCCGCATCGTCTTCGCCACGTCACTCCTGCTCACCCGGCCCGGAACAGCACATCGTCACCGTTCTCGTATTCGAGCGGCGCGAAGCATAGATGCTCGATGTCGGTGCAGTCGTGTCCGAGTCGCAGGGCCCGACGGGAGATCGTCTCGACGGCCGTATGTCGTTCCCCACGTCGGACGGGAACGATTGCCGGAATTGACTAAAGTTGCCGGGTGCGACATTCACCGCAGGATCCGATCGGCTCGACGACGCCTCCGCTCTTCTCCGGAAGAAGAGGCACTGCCGTCGTGGCGGTCGCGTCGCTCGTCTCCGTCGGTGTGCTCATCGCGATCCTCGTCAGGAGCGAGCTCATCGACTTCCTGGTCTACCGGATGGGCGCGCGGGTTCTGCTCGACGGCGACGACATCTACGGGCAGATGCCCCCGGTGACCGACGACTTCGCGTTGCCGTTCACCTACCCGCCGCTGTCGGCGATGCTGTTCGCTCCCCTCGCACTGATTCCCGTGACGTTCGGCAAGATCGTCTTCACCCTCGTCTCCGTCGCGGCGCTCGTCGTCACCCTGCGGGTCGTGCTGGACCGGCTCCGCCCGGACTTCGAGGCGCGGACGGCGTGGATCGTCACGGCAGTGGCGGTCGCCGGAGCGCTGCTGCTCGAGCCCGTGCGCGAGACGATCTCGTTCGGGCAGATCAACCTCGTCCTGATGGCGCTCGTCGCCCTCGACGTCCTGGTGAAGACCCCGAAGTGGCCGCGCGGACTGCTCATCGGGCTGGCCGCCGCCGTCAAGCTCACGCCCATCGCGTTCCTGTTGCTGTTCCTGCTGCGGCGCGACCGGCGGACCAGTGCCACCATCCTCGCGTCGACCTTCGGGTTCACCGCCCTCGCGTTCGCCGTGATGCCCGCGACCTCCGCGAAGTACTGGCTCGACACCCTGCCCGACACCGGCCGGATCGGCGCGGCGTACTTCGCCACCAACCAGTCCTTCAAGGCGATGATCTCCCGCTTCGGACCGCCCGAACTCATGGGTTCCGTGCTGTGGCTGCTCGCCGTCGCGGTAATGCTGCTGGTCGCGGTGGTGGCCATCCGGCGGGCCCTCGCACAGGGTGATCTCGTGCTCGCCCTGCTCGCGAACGCCACGGCCGTGCTGTTGGCCTCGCCGGTGTCGTGGTCGCACCACTGGGTGTGGATCGCACCGGCGCTGCTGACGCTGTCGCCCGCGGCACGGCGCGCAACCGATCCGCAGAAGCTCGCGGCGATCGCAACGGGCGTGGCACTCGTCTTCGCGATCGGCCCGCACCACCTGTTCCCCACGGGTGACGACCTCGAACTCACCTGGGCCGCATGGCAGCACCTGCTGGGCACGCTCTACGTGACGGTCGGCTTCGGGTTTCTTTTCTGGCTCGCCTTCGGTCGTCTCCCCGGTCCGGAAACCGTGGCACCGGAACCGCTTCCGGACGCGGAGACGTCGAAGTAGTCCCTCGTCCGGACGTCAGGCGGTGACGTCGACGACCACCCGGCCACGCACCTTGCCCGCCAGGATCTCCTCGGCGAGTCGCGGGACGTCCGAGAGCGGTTCGACGCGCGACAGCGAATCCAGGATGCTCGCAGGGAGATCGCGGGCGAGGCGCTCCCATGCCGACCGGCGGAGCTGTGCCGGCGCCATCACCGAGTCGACGCCCAGCAACGCGACGCCGCGCAGGATGTGCGGCAGCACCGTCGCATCCGGCATCGACGGCGATTCGGTGAGACCACATGCGGCCACCGCACCGCCGTACCGGATCTGCGACAGCACGTTCACGAGCGTCGAACCACCCACCGCGTCCACGGCGGCATCCCAGCGTTCCTTGCCGAGGGGCCGGCCCTTGCCCTGCAGTTCGGCGCGGTCGACGAACGACGACGCACCGAGTTCGCTCAGGAAGTCGTGGGTCTCGGGACGGCCGGTCGCGGCGACCACCGTGTGTCCGGCGGTGGCGGCGAGCGCGACGGCGATCGACCCGACGCCACCTGCCGCGCCGGTGACGAGCAGTTCCGCGTCCGATGCGATGCCGTAGCGTTCGAGCGCGTCGAGGCACAGGGCGGAGGTGTATCCGGCGGTGCCGACGGCCATGGCGTCGCGGGTGGAGAAGGCGTCGGGGATGCGCACGAGCCATTCGGGCTTCACCCGCTGGCGCCGGGTGTACCCGCCCGACTGGGTCTCGGACAGGCCCCATCCGTTGACGACGACGCGGTCGCCGGGCTTCCAGTCGGGATTGCCGCTCTCGAGGATGGTGCCGGCCAGGTCGGCTCCGGCGACCAGCGGGGTGCGTCGCGCCATCTTCTGCGGCCCCGCGATCACGAGACCGTCCTTGTAGTTCAGCGACGAGTACTCGACCTCGACGAGAACATCGTGGTCGGGAAGGTCGGCATCGGTCAGTTCGCGGAACTGTGCCACCTGGCCGTCGTCGGTGTCGTCGACGACCAGGGCACGGAAGGAGGACGGCTGTGTCATGGATCCGATCCTGACAGGCCGCCCTCCTCGCTGCAGCCGAAAGCGGTCAGGCCGCGTGGGCGCGGAACCGTCGCAACCGCAGGCTGTTGGAGACCACGAAGACCGACGAGAACGCCATCGCCGCGCCGGCGAGCATCGGGTTCAGCAGGCCCGCGGCCGCCAGCGGCAGTGCCGCGACGTTGTACGCGAACGCCCAGAACAGGTTTCCCTTGATCGTCGTCAACGTGCGGCGCGACAACCGGATGGCGTCGACCGCGACCATCAGGTCGCCGCGGACCAACGTCAGGTCGCTCGCCTCGATCGCGACGTCGGTGCCGGTGCCCATCGCCAGGCCCAGGTCGGCCCGGGCGAGCGCCGCGGCGTCGTTGACACCGTCGCCGACCATCGCGACCACCGCGCCCTCGCGCTGCAGTCGCTCGACCACGTCGACCTTGTCGGTGGGCAGCACGTCGGCGATCACGTCGGCCTCGTCGATGCCGACCTCGGCCGCCACGGTGTGGGCGACGGCGGCGTTGTCGCCGGTGAGCAGGATCGGACGCAGCCCGAGTTTCCGCAGTTCGGCGATTGCCTGCGCGGAGGTCGGCTTGACCGCGTCCGCGACGACGACGATGCCACGGGCCTTCCCGTCCCAGCCGACGGCGATGGCCGTGCCGCCGGACTTCTGCGCCTGCTCGAACGCCCGCTGCAGCTTCTCGGAGAGGTGCTGCGACCAGTCGGCCAGCAGCGTCGGACGACCCACCAGCACCGCGCGGCTCGTGTCGCCGTCGACGAGCACTCCCTGGACACCGAGACCCTCGACGTTCGTGAAGTCCTCGACCTCGGGCAGACCGCCGAACCTGTCCGCGGCCGCATCACCGACGGCACGTGCGATCGGGTGTTCCGACGCCGACTCGAGTGCCCCGGCGTACCGCAGCACCTCGTCGGCGTTCTCACCGTCGTCGGCGACGACCTCGCGCAGGGTCATCCGGCCGGTGGTGACCGTGCCGGTCTTGTCGAGGACCACGGTGTCGACCGAGCGGGTCGATTCGAGGACCTCGGGGCCCTTGATGAGGATGCCGAGCTGAGCGCCGCGACCGGTACCGACCATCAACGCGGTCGGGGTGGCCAGGCCGAGGGCGCAGGGGCAGGCGATGATCAGCACGGCGACCGCCGCGGTGAAGGCCGCCGCGGGTCCGTTGCCGGTGCCGAGCCAGAAACCGAGGGTGCCGGCGGCGATCAGCAGCACGATCGGCACGAAGATGCCGGAGATCCGGTCGGCCAGGCGCTGCACCTGGGCTTTGCCGTTCTGGGCGTCCTCCACCAGCTTCGCCATCTGCGCGAGCTGGGTGTCGGAGCCGACGCGGGTCGCACGCACCACCAGTCGTCCACCGACGTCGACCGTTCCGCCGACGACACTGTCGCCCACACCGACCTCGACGGGAACCGATTCACCGGTCAGCATCGACGCGTCGACCGCCGACGTGCCCCGTGCGATCACACCGTCGGTGGCGATCTTCTCGCCCGGACGCACGACGAACAGATCGCCGACCGCCAACTGCTCCACCGGAATCCGGGTCTCGGTGGTCCCGTCCGGTCCGAGGACCGCGACGTCCTTGGCTCCGAGTTCGAGCAGGGCATGCAGGGCGGCGCCGGCACGTCGCTTCGACCGTTGCTCGAAGTAGCGCCCGGCGAGGATGAACGTCGTGACACCGGCCGCGGCCTCGAGATAGATGTTGCCGCTGCCGTCGCCCCGCGCGATGGTGAACTCGAAGGGGTGGACCATCCCCGGTTCACCCGCCGTTCCCCAGAACAGGGCGTAGACCGACCATCCCAGGGCGGCAAGGGTTCCCAGCGACACGAGCGTGTCCATGGTGGACGTGCCGTGGCGCAGGTTGATCCACGCCGCCCGGTGGAAGGGCCAGGCACCCCACACCACCACCGGTGCGGCGAGGGTGAGCGAGAGCCACTGCCAGTTGGTGAACTGCAGGGCCGGGATCATCGCCATCGCGATCACCGGCACCGTCAGGATCGCCGAAACGACGAGCCGGTGACGAAGCGGCGCAACGGGATCGGATTCGGGCACGTCACCGGTCCGGCCGGTCGCCTGCGCGGACGGCGGCGGCAGTGCGGCACCGTAGCCGGCCTGCTCGACGACCGTGACGAGATCCTCGGGGGTCATGTCGTCGGGGTAGGTGACCTTCGCCTTCTCGGTGGCGTAGTTGACGGTCGCGGTGACGCCGTCGAGCTTGTTGAGTTTGCGTTCGATGCGATTGGCGCAGGATGCGCAGGTCATGCCGGTGATGGCGAGTTCGATCGATTCGGCGGCGACCGGCTGACTCTGCGTGGTCATGTGTGTCTCCTCGGAAAAATGGGCCGTCAGCGGCCGGAATGGCTGTGGTCGACCGGCGCGGAGGGTTCCTCGTGCGTGGCTCCGGCGCCGTCGGCGGTGAGCGCGAAGGCGGCGGTACGGACCACTCCGTCGTGCTGGAAGTCGAGATAGAGGTGATAGGTGCCGGCACTCGGGACGGAGGTGTGGAAGACGACCTCGGGGCCGGGACGTGTGGTGCCGTCGCCGGGTGTTCCGTCCGGGTGGACGTGGAGGTAGGCGAGGTCGCCGCCGCGCAGCGCCACCAGGTGTCCGTAGGCACCGAGATAGGGCTGCAGGTCGGCGACCGGCTGTCCGTCCTTGCTCACGGTGAGGGTGAGCATCGCGTCGCCACCCGACGACAGATCGCCGTCCAGGGTGACCTCGTAGCCGTCGACGGTCGCGGTGCGGTTGTCGGCTTCGGGTGCGGCAGGGACGAATTCGCCCGCCACCGTGAGATCGGTGCCCAGCGTGAGCGCCTCTCCCCCGGTGGGTGTGAAGTCGGTGAAGACCCGCCACGTGCCGGGCGTGAGGTCGACGTCGACGGACCAGATTCCGGTGTTCTCGTCGAGCACGGGATGGACGTGCTGGAAACCGGTGAAGTCGCGGCGCACGGCGATCAGGTGCAGCTCTTCGTCGTGGGTGACGTCGAAGTCGGTCACCGGCGCGCCGTCGGGACCGTTGATCGCGAATGTCAGGTTCCTGCCCTCGCCCGACTCGAGGTTCGTCTCGGCGAGTGCGAGGGCATAACCGTTCCGATACGTCATCAGTCCTCCCGGGATTTCTTCCACAGCAGGTGTTTCCGCGACGTCGCCGGTGGCGGTGTCGTCACCGTGACCGGCGTCGTGGGCGCTCGCGGCAGGATTCTCGGTCTGCTCCTCCACCGGGCCGACGGTCGCGCCGACGAGCAGCGCGATGCCGAAGACCGCGGCTACGGCGGCGACGAAGCCGGCGAGCTTGGCCGGGGTGTTCATGTGAGGCTGTAACCGGCCTCCTCGACGGCGGCCGCGACGGCGGCATCGTCGAGGGACTCGGCGCTCGTGACGGTGACGGCACCGGTGGCCAGGTCGACCTCGACGTTCTCGACGCCGGGGATCTCCTGGACCTCTTCGGTGACCGACGCGACGCAGTGCCCGCAGGTCATGCCGGTGACGGTGTACGTGCTGGTCTCACTCATGGGTACTCCTCGGTGATGGGTCGCGAACGGGTGGGGACGGTCAGGAACGGACGAGTCGCGCGATGGCGTCGCCGGCTTCCTTCAGCTTGAGGTCGGCTTCGTCGCCACCGGCGCGCACGGCACCGGCCACGCAGTGGGCCATGTGTTCGTCGAGCAGGCCGAGCGCGACGGCCTCGAGAGCCTTCTTCATCGCCGCGATCTGCGTGAGGATGTCGATGCAGTACTTCTCTTCCTCGACCATCCGCTGCAGACCGCGGGCCTGCCCCTCGATGCGACGCAGTCGCTTGAGGTAGTCGGCCTTGGTGTTGTTGGCGATGTAGCTGTGCTGATGCGTGTCGTCGGGCGCGACGACATCGGCAGTATCGGGCTTCCCGGTTTCACTGGTGGTGTTCGGCATCGGAATCGTCCTTGTCGGTGCGCTCGGCGGTCGTCCTGCCGGATACCATACCCCCCTAGGGTATCTACGACAACCACGACGACGGACAGAGCATCTGCGCAGGTAGAGGCACATGGAATCGCCAGGGATACACACGTCGGCCCCGCATTCCGGGGAATGCGGGGCCGATCCGAAAAGGGTTTCCCAGGCCTGCGGACGACACGCCCGAACGCCTCACGAGGTGGTCGAGCGCCTCGTCGTCGATACGTCGCGGGACGTCACGGCACGTGCATCATCTTCCCGGCGAGGGTGAACAACCGGCGGGAGAGCCGGATGACGGGGATGCCCAGCGGAATCAGCAGGATCGTCACGCACAACACCGCACCCAGGAGCATCACCACCGCGGCGACGATCCCCAGGACGGTGCCGAGCAGGGCGGTGAGAAGTCCGAGCACGACATCCAGTAGGCCACTCAGAGCACGCATGACGACCTCCTAGCCACACCCCCATTATGCGCCGCCCCCGGGTGTTCACTTCCTCCAGAACAGGTGATGCATCACCCCGCTCGTGCTGGGCACGACCTCGAGGTGGAAACGATCCCGTAGTTCGTCCGGGGAGTCCCAGAGCTTCAGGCCGGCGCCGTACCGCACCGGCGACACCACCACGTGCATGGTGTCGACCAGATCGGCGTCGAGGAACTGCCGGATGGTGGAGACGCCACCCCCGAGGCGGACGTCCTTGCCCTGCGCGGCGGCGCGGGCCTGATCGAGCACCGCGGCCGGCTCACCGTTCACGAAGTGGAAGGTGGTGTCGGAGAGGGTGAAGGACGGACGTTCGTGATGGGTCAGCACGAACACCGGGGTGTGGAACGGCGGCTCATCGCCCCACCAGCCCTGCCACTCGTGGTCCTTCCAGGGACCCCGCTGGGGGCCGAATTTGTTGCGCCCCATGATCTCCGCACCGATGTTGCAGGAGAAATCCCGGATGAAGTAGTCGTCGAGTCCGCGGCTCCCACCGGGCTCGGTGCGCAGGTTCCAACTCGCCGTGGCTCCGGCCCACTCGAACATCGGGCTCGGATCCAGGCCGAAGGGACTCTCGACACTCTGGTCCTTCCCCGCGCCGATCCCGTCGCTCGACACGGTGAAGTTCTGTACTCGCAGCAACTGGCCCACTCTCTTCTCCTCGCATCCCGATCGCACCGGTACGAAGAGGAAGACCTCGTGAGCCGCGCGAACTCATCGGATCGTGCTCGGATCACGAAGGGATTCGGCGACAGCCGAACGGCCCGGCGACACTGCACGTGCCGACTGGTATTTTCGTATCCAGTGATCAGCACCGTGTATCCGTGAGACAGATGTCCCGCGCCATCCGTGAACCGCGCCTGCAGGCGGCGGTGATTCCGTGTGCCCCGAGAGGGAACCCGCGCCAGGGTTCCCCGATCCCATCGTGCAGTCCTTCATGCATCGGAATCGACTTTCGGAGTTCACATGTCCACCCCATCACTTCACTCGTCCCCATTACCGGCCGTTCATCGATCCGACCTCCGGGGCGACTGCAGCCGTTGCTTCGCATTGTGTTGCACGGCTTTCGGATTCACACGGTCGTCGGACTTCGCCGAGGACAAGCCCGCCGGTTCGCCGTGCCGGCATCTCGACGCGCGCTTCGCGTGCACCATCCATGAGACGCTGCCGTCCCGTGGTTTCCGCGGATGTACGGTGTTCGACTGTTTCGGTGCGGGACAAGCCGTCTCCCAGCGGTTGTTCGCCGGCGTGAGTCGGCGGGACCGACCCGACACCCGCTACCGGATGTTCTCGGCGTTCGCCGTGGTGAAAGAGCTGCACGAGATGATGTGGCACCTGCTCGAGGCCCAGCAGCGCACCTACGATCCGGAGCTCGCGGACGACGCGCGGGAGCTCGTCGAATCCCTTGCCGTCCTGACTCGCAGGGGCGTGGACGAACTCGAGTCCCTCGAGATCGGCGAGATACGTGCATCCGTTCGGCCGGTCCTCATGGAGGTCAGTGCGGAGGTGCGGGGTTCGTACTTCGCGGACGACGAGGGAATCGATCCCGATCTCGTCCCGGGCGCCGACCTCGCCGGAACCGATCTGCGGGGCCACCGGTTGTGCGGCGCCGACCTGCGGAACGCACTGCTCATCGGCGCCGATCTCCGAGGATGCGACCTCGCGGGGGCGGACCTGCTCGGCGCGGACCTGCGCGGTGCGCGAGTGGAGGACGCCGATCTCTCCCTCGCCCTGTATCTCACGGGACCGCAACTCGCCGCCGCGCACGGCAATCGACGCACCCGAGTACCCACGGGCATACCGGTACCGCGGAGTCGGCTCGACGACTGACCGAGTGCAGGGAGGGCGCGGCGACTCGCGCCCTCCCTCCCGCTCAGGGGAACCCGATGCGGCGGCACACCGGCATGTGGTGGGCTCGGATGTACCGGTGTCCACGATCCGTTTCGGCAGCCACAACGGCGGCGGGTCGCTCCGCCCCGTACTCGGAGCAAGCTGCCGTGTGGGTCACAGGGTCGTCACCGCCCCCAGTACAACGCGGGCAGGAAGGACATCGGTATCAGGACCGGGCAAACGAAAACGAGGCCACGATCTCCGAAGAGTTCGTGGCCTCGTCCGTCGCAGTTCGTGGAACTGCACACTGTGGGCGAAGGGGGACTTGAACCCCCACGTCCCGAAGGACACTGGCACCTGAAGCCAGCGCGTCTGCCATTCCGCCACTCGCCCGAGCAACGCCGAAAACAGTAACACACACCGGAGCGAAACAACTATTCGCCTGGTCAGACGGCTGTGAGCCCCGCCGACTCGATCGCTGACGATATCCGTCGGAGACGTGCCGCATGCCTCAGGGTCGAATCCGGGGAAAAGTGGATACCATGCAGTGACGAGATCTGCATTGCGACACGCTGAGTACGGAAAGGGGGTCGCCATGGGCATCGCCCAGCGCTTCGAGCGCAAACTACAGGCCGCGATCGGCGACGCTTTCGCCCGCGTGTTCGGCGGCGGCGTCGTGCCCCAGGAAGTCGAGGCGGCGCTGCAGCAGGAGGCAACGGACGGCGTCCGACAGCTCGATCGGGGTCATATGCTGGCGCCGAATCATTACGTCATCACGATCAGCGAAACCGATCACAATGCCCTCGCAGCGGATCGGGACTTGACTGTGAAGGCGTTCTCCCGTCACCTTGAGGACTTCATCCGAGAACAGGGATGGCAGACATACGGTGAGATCCAAGTCGTCTTCGAGTCGTCGTCGGCACTGCACACCGGGCAGTTCCGGACTCGCGGCTCGGTAGATCCCGATGCGGGGCGCTCAGCGACGCGTGCTCCGTCACCACGGAACCCACAGAACCGCCCACCCGCGACCTCTGAACCAGGAGCTGGCCCCATGACGCAGAACCCCGGCTACGACCCCAGCCGTGACCCCGCCGAGGCGGAACCGCAGTACGCACGCAACGGTCACGCGCACGTCGGCCAGGAGCAGCGCTACAACCAGGGCTACGGGAACGCCGGTTACGACCAGGGCCAGGGCGGCTACGACCAGCAGGGTGGATACGACCAGCAGGCGTACGGGCAGGCCTACAGCGAGCAGGACTACCAGCAGGCCGGCTACGACCAGCAGGCCTACGGAGCCCAGGATGCCCAGCCCCAGGCGTACAGCCAGGACTACGGCCGCGACTACCCGCAGCAGGGCGGCTACGACCAGCAGGCGTACGGCCAGCAGGCCGGCTACGACCAGCAGGGTTACGCGCAGCCCGGTTACGACCAGGGTTACCAGGATCAGGGCTACCAGCAGGGCGGCTACGACCAGCAGGCCTACGGTCAGCAGAACTACGCACAGCCGGGCTACGACCAGCAGTACGGCGCGCAGCAGGGCTACGACCAGGGTTACGCCGCTGCGGCACCCGGCTACGACCAGGGCTACCAGCAGGGCGGCTACCAGTCGCCGGCGGCCGGTCGTGTGCTGACCGCGACCCTCCAGCTCGAGGACGGCAGCGGCCGCTATTACCAGCTCCGCGAGGGCAGCAACATCATCGGCCGCGGCCAGGACGCACAGTTCCGCCTCCCCGATACCGGTGTCTCGCGTCGCCACATCGACATCCGCTGGGACGGCCAGGTCGCGATGCTCTCCGATCTCGGCTCGACGAACGGCACGACGGTCAACGGCGCGTCCGTTCAGGACTGGCAGCTCGCCGATGGTGACGTGATTCGCGCCGGGCACTCCGAGATCCTCGTGCGCATCCTCTGATCAGCCGGTATCGAAAGACCCACCGGACCCCTTCATACCGTCCGACGCGTGTCGCAGCGCGTCGGACGCTGCATGGAGTCGTCCGGTGTCCGTATTGTGAGTGACCGCACGACCCGGAAGACCACGACCGGTCTACTACCCCGAAGGAGGATGCACCGTGCAGGGGCTGATTCTGCAGCTGACCCGAGCGGGATTCCTCCTCCTGCTGTGGTTGTTCGTATGGGCGGTGTTGCGCACGCTCCGGTCCGACATCTATGCCGGTGCCGCACGCCCGCTCCCGCGCTACTCCCCCAAGCAGTCGGTGCTGCCGACGCTGAGCCGTAACAAGACCGCCAAGTACCTGGTGGTCACGCAAGGCGCGCTGGCAGGCACCAGGATCACGCTCGGCACCCAACCGGTTCTCATCGGCCGTGCCGACGACTCCACACTCGTGCTGACCGACGACTACGCATCCACGCGCCACGCACGGTTGTCGCCCCGAGGTTCCGACTGGTACGTCGAAGACCTGGGGTCGACGAACGGCACGTATCTCGACCGCGCGAAGGTCACCACCGCCGTCCGTGTCCCACTCGGAACCCCGGTTCGGGTGGGCAAGACCGTGATCGAGCTCCGCCCGTGACCCTCGTACTCCGTTATGCCGCCCGCAGCGACCGCGGCCTCGTGCGCTCCAACAACGAGGACTCCGTCTACGCCGGCGCCCGCCTGCTCGCCCTCGCCGACGGCATGGGTGGTCACGCAGCAGGTGAGGTCGCCTCACAGCTGATGATCGCGGCGCTCGCCCATCTCGACGACGACGAGCCCGGCGGCGACCTCCTCGGCAAGCTCGCCGCGGCCGTCCGCGAAGGCAATGCCTCGATCGCCGATCAGGTGGAAGAAGAGCCCGAACTCGACGGCATGGGCACGACGCTCACGGCCATCCTGTTCGCAGGCAGCAAGCTCGGACTCGCCCACATCGGCGATTCCCGCGCCTATCTGCTGCGCGACGACCAGCTCACCCAGATCACCCGCGACGACACCTTCGTGCAGTCGCTGGTCGACGAGGGGCGCATCACCCCGGAGCAGGCGCACACGCACCCGCAGCGGTCGTTGATCATGCGGGCGCTGACCGGCAGCGAGGTCGAACCCACCCTCACCGTGCGCGAGGCCCGCGCCGGCGACCGCTACCTCGTGTGCTCCGACGGCCTGTCCGACGTCGTCAGCGACGAGACGATCGCCGACACCATGCGGCAGGGCACGCACGACGAGTGCGCCGACCGGCTCATCGAGCTGGCACTGCGCAGCGGCGGCCCCGACAACGTCACCGTCGTCGTCGCCGACGTCATCGATCTCGACTACGGCCAGTCGCATCCCATCGTCGCCGGTGCCGCATCGGCGGACGACGAGGACACTCCCCCGCCGAACACCGCGGCCGGTCGGGCCGCCGCGATGCGGCCACCGCGCGCCACCCCCAAGCGGGTCATCAACAAGGCCCCGGAGCCGGCGCCGAAGAAGAAGCGCAGTCGCCTGTGGTGGCCGGTCGCCGCCGTCGTGGTGATCGCGGTGCTGGTCGGCGGTCTGTTCGTCGGCCGGCAGTTGATCCGCAACAACTACTACGTCGGCGCCGACGACGGTCGCGTGACCGTGCTGCGCGGTATCCCCGGCGACGTCTTCGGCTACTCGCTGCAGGAGGCGGCGCGCGTCGGGTGCATCACCGACGAGGGCGACCTCACGCTCGTCGATCCGAACAGCGCGTCGTGCCGGGTGATGCTCGTCGACGACCTGTGGCCCGCCGCTCGCGAGCAGGTCCGTGCCGGCCTTCCGTCGGGTTCGCTCGACGACACCCGCGAGCAGATGCAGCGGCTCGCGGAGCTGGATCTGCTGCCGGTGTGCACTCCGGAGGAACCCGCACCCACCCCCGGCGGGCCCGCTCCGGGCCCGGGAGAGCCGACGCCGGCGCCCGGACCGAACGGCACTCCGCCCACCGAGACACCTGCGGTGCAGCCTCCGGCGCCCGGCGAGCCCACACCGCAACCGGGTGAGCCCGCACCGGCGTCGCAACCCGGTGCGCCGCCCCCCGGGGAGCCGGCCCCCGGCGAACCCGCTCCGAACACGGAACCGGCTCCCGAACCCGCGCCCCAGATCCCCGGTCAGAACTGCAGGGTGGGCGCCTGATGTCGGTGTCCCATGGTGTGGGGGCCTTCCCGAGTCCTCCGGGAGGTTTCGCCCCGGCTCCGGTCCAGTCGACCCGGCGCAACACCGAACTGGCCCTGATCGTCGCGGCCATCGGTGTGACGACGGTGTCGCTGATGCTCGTCGAGGTCTCGATGGAGCAGGCGCTCACCCTCGACCTGCTCAAGTACGGGGTGACGTTCGCGGCGCTGTTCCTCGCCGCGCACCTCGCGGTCCGGCGCTTCGCGAAGTACGCCGATCCCCTGCTGCTGCCGATCGTCGCGCTGCTCAACGGTCTCGGGCTCGTGCTCATCCACCGGCTCGATCTGTCCGATCAGGAGAACGCCCGCTACATGGGTCTGCCGCCACCGTCGCCCGATGCGACGCAGCAGGTGCTGTGGACGGCGCTCGGTATCGGATTGTTCATCGTCGTCCTCGTGTTCCTGCACGACTACCGGCTGCTCGCGCGCTTCAGCTACACGCTCGGCCTCGTCGGCCTGGTGGCACTCGCGATCCCGGCCCTGCTGCCGAGCCGCTTCTCCGAGGTCAACGGCGCGAAGATCTGGATCCGGCTGCCCGGTTTCAGCATCCAGCCCGGTGAGTTCGCGAAGATCCTGCTGATCATCTTCTTCGCGTCGGTCCTCGTGGCGAAACGCGATCTGTTCACCACGGCGGGCAAGCACTTCCTCGGCATGGATTTCCCCCGGGCCCGCGATCTCGGCCCGATCCTGGCGGCCTGGATCATCTCGATCGGCGTGATGGTCTTCGAGAAGGATCTCGGCACGTCGTTGCTGCTGTTCACCACCGTGCTGGTGATGCTCTACATCGCGACCGAACGCGTCGGCTGGCTGATCATCGGGTTCTCGCTGCTCGCCGTCGGCTTCTACGCGGCGTACCAGATGTTCGGCCACGTGCGGGTGCGTGTGGAGACGTGGCTCGATCCGCTCGCCGACTACAACAACACCGGCTACCAGATCTCCCAGTCCCTGTTCGGTCTCGCAACCGGCGGAGTCGCCGGCACCGGCCTGGGCAGCGGACGGCCGGGGCAGGTGCCGTTCGCGAAGACCGACTTCGTCGTCGCGGCGATCGGTGAGGAGCTGGGCCTGATCGGTCTCGCCGCCATCCTGCTGCTGTTCCTGATCCTCGTCGTCCGCGGCATGCGTACGGCGCTGGCGGTGCGCGACAGCTTCGGCAAGCTGCTCGCCGCCGGCCTGTCGTTCACCCTCGCCGTCCAGCTGTTCGTGGTGGTCGGCGGGGTCACGAAGTTGATTCCCCTGACCGGTCTGACCACACCGTTCGTGTCCTACGGTGGCTCGTCTCTGCTCGCAAACTATCTGCTCCTGGCTCTGCTGATGAAGATCTCGCACGCTGCCCGCCAACCCGCGATCCCCCGCAAGAAGGCACCCACGCCCATCGCCGAGGCCCGGACCGAAATGATGGGGCGCGAATGAACGGTCCGCTCCGCAAGGTCGCGATGGCCGTGATGTTCATGGTCGTCGCGTTGCTCGCAAACGCCACCTACGTGCAGGTCATCAAGGCCGACGATCTCCGCACCGATCCGCGCAACTCGCGTGTGCTGATCGACGAGTACTCCCGTCAGCGCGGACAGATCGCCGCGGCCGGGCAGGCTCTCGCGGTGTCGGTGCCCACCGACAGCCGCTACAAGTACCTGCGCGAATACCCGGCACCGCCGACCCAGCCGATGAGTCCGCTGGCCTACGCGCCCGTGACGGGCTTCTACTCGATGCAGTACGGCAGCACCGGACTCGAGCGGTCCGAGGACTCGCTGCTCAACGGTTCCGACAGCCTGCTGTTCGGCCGTCGCCTGTTCGACCTGGTGTCGGGTCGCAACCCGCGCGGCGGCAACGTCGTGTCGACGATCGACCCGGTGGTGCAGCAGGTGGCCTACGACGAGCTGACCGCGAAGGGTTACACGGGTTCGGTGGTCGCGATCGAGCCGAGCACCGGCAGGATCCTCGCGATGATGAGCACCCCGAGCTACGACCCCAACCGCCTGTCGGGGCACGACGGCGCCGCGACCTCCCAGGCCTGGGACGAGCTGAACGCCGATCCCGACAAGCCGATGCTCAACCGCGCGATCTCCCAGACCTATCCTCCGGGCTCGACGTTCAAGGTCGTGGTGACCGCGGCCGCGCTCGAGAACGGGGTCACCCCCGACACGCAGTTCACCGCGGCACCGCAGATCACCCTGCCCGACACCGCGACCACCCTCGAGAACTACGGCGGGGCGGCGTGCGGTGGCGCACCGACGGTGACGTTGCGGGAGGCGTTCGCGCGGTCGTGCAACACGGCCTTCGTCGAGATGGGTATCGACGACGGACGCGAGGCCCTCGTCGGCCAGGCGGAGAAGCTCGGCATCGGGGAGACCCTCGACATCCCGTTGCCCGTCGCGCCGAGCACCGTCGGCCCCATCCCGGACGGCGCGGCGCTCGGCCAGTCGAGCATCGGTCAGCGCGACGTGGCGCTCACTCCGCTGCAGAACGCGTCGATCGCCGCGACGATCGCCAACGGTGGTGTCCGCATGAAGCCGTATCTCGTCGACCGGCGCCAAGGCCCCGATCTGTCGGTACTCGCGGAGACCAAACCCGAGTCGCTCGGTCAGGCCATCTCGCCGGAGGTCTCCGCGACCCTCACCGACCTGATGATCGGCGCCGAGAACAACGCCGGTGGCGGCGGTGCGATCCAGGGTGTGCGGATCGCGTCGAAGACGGGCACCGCGGAGCACGGCAACGATCCGCGGAACACCCCGCCGCACACCTGGTACATCGCGTTCGCACCCGCACAACAACCCCGCATCGCCGTGGCGGTGCTCGTGGAGGACGGCGGCGACCGAGCTCTCGCCGCGACCGGCGGCTCGGTGGCCGCCCCGATCGGCCGGGCCGTCATCTCGGCCGGATTACAGGGAGGCTGACATGGCTCTGAGCAGCGGCGCCATGATCGCCGACCGTTACCGTCTCCAGCGGCTCATCGCGACCGGCGGAATGGGTCAGGTGTGGGAAGGACTCGACACCCGGCTCGACCGGCGGGTCGCGGTGAAGGTCCTCAAGGCCGAGTTGTCGGGCGACGAGGACTTCCTCGCCCGGTTCCGGTTCGAGGCGCGCACCACCGCACAGCTCAACCATCCCGGTATCGCCGGGGTGTTCGACTACGGCGAGACCACCGACGCCGAAGGCCAGTCCATCGCCTATCTGGTGATGGAGCTGGTGCACGGCGAGCCGCTCAACGCCGTCCTGTCCCGGCTGGGACGCCTGTCGCTGCCGCATGCGCTCGACATGCTGGAGCAGACCGGACGCGCGCTGCAGGCGGCACACAACGCCGGCGTGGTCCACCGCGACGTCAAGCCGGGCAACATCCTCATCACCCCGACGGGCCAGGTGAAGATCACCGACTTCGGTATCGCGAAGGCGGTCGATGCCTCCCCGGTCACCCGCACCGGCATGGTGATGGGCACCGCGCAGTACATCGCGCCCGAGCAGGCATTGGGCCAGGAGGCCACGTCCGCGAGCGACGTCTACTCGCTGGGCGTCGTCGGCTACGAGGTGCTGTCGGGCCGGCGTCCGTTCCTCGGCGACAGCGTCGTGACGGTCGCGATGAAGCACGTCCAGGAGACCCCGGCACCCCTGCCGACGGATCTTCCGGCCGAGGTGCGCGAACTCATCGAGATCGCGATGTCGAAGGACCCCGCCTACCGCTACGCGAACGGTGGCGAATTCGCGAACGCCGTCGCCGCGGTGCGCTCGGGCCGGCCCGTGCCGCCGCCCGGCAACGTGCCGCCCGTGACCAGCGCCAACCGGGTTCTTCCGCCCGGCGTTCCCGGGACCACGGCCCCGACCTCCGCGACCCGTGCACTGCATCCGACCCAGCAGTACGACCAGACCGCGTACTCGTCGGTGCCGCGCTCCGCGCAACCGCCCACCGCCGGACGCCCGCCGGTGATGGGTCCGCCGACCTCGGGTATGCCCGCCGACGACCGCGGTCGGCGTATGCCGAGCCCCACCGCGCTGGCCTGGGCCGCGGGTGCGGCCGTCGTGCTCGCCCTCGTGACCCTGGGCATCGTGCTGTTCGGCGGCGACGACGAAGAACCCGCACGCGCCCCGTCGCCGACGACACAGCTCACCACGACCCGCGCGACCACCACCACGACGACCCGGCCGCCGCAGACCACCACGACGACGTTCGTGCCGTTGCCACCGCCCGTCGAGACGGAGACCTTCGTCCCCACCCCGACGCCGACCACGACGGTGCCGCCGACGACCACGGTGGAGCCGACGACCGTGCCACCCACGACCACACAGCCCACCACCACGGCGGAGCCGACGACCACCGCGACGACGACCACCCCCACGGAGGCCACGGGTGGCGGCAACGGCGGCACGGGCGGCACGGAGGGTGGCGGCGGCAGCGAGACCGACCCCGAGGCCGCAGGTGGAGGGGACGACAATTCATCCGCAACCAGCAACGGTACGAACACCCAAGGAACGTCATGACCACACCCCGCAAGCTCTCCTCCCGCTACGAGCTGGGTGAGATCCTCGGCTTCGGCGGTATGTCCGAGGTGCATCTCGCGCGGGATCTGCGGCTCGGCCGGGATGTGGCCATCAAGGTGTTGCGTGCCGATCTTGCACGCGACCCTACGTTCTACCTGCGTTTCCGACGCGAGGCGCAGAACGCTGCTGCACTGAACCATCCGGCGATCGTCGCCGTCTACGACACCGGTGAGGCCGAGACCGAGGCCGGACCGCTGCCCTACATCGTCATGGAGTACGTCGAGGGCGACACGCTGCGCGACCTCGTGCGCGCCGACGGACCGATGACCCCCAAGCGGGCGATGGAGGTCATCGCCGACGTGTGCGCGGCCCTGGACTTCAGCCACCGCAACATGATCGTGCACCGCGACGTGAAGCCGGCCAACGTCATGATCAACAAGGCCGGGGCGGTGAAGGTCATGGACTTCGGCATCGCCCGTGCCATCTCCGACGCCGCGAGTCCGATGACACAGACGGCCGCGGTGATCGGCACCGCGCAGTACCTCTCGCCCGAACAGGCACGCGGTGAGCAGGTCGACGCCCGGTCGGACGTCTACTCGGTGGGCTGCGTCCTGTTCGAGATCCTCACCGGCGAACCCCCGTTCAAGGGCGACTCGCCCGTCGCGGTGGCCTACCAGCACGTGCGGGAGGATCCGCCACTGCCGTCGTCGGTGAATTCGTCCGTGCCGCCCGAGCTCGACTCGGTGATCCTCAAAGCGATGGCGAAGAACCCCGCGAACCGCTACCAGTCGGCCGCGGAGATGCGCAGCGACCTGATCCGCGTGCTGAGCGGACAGCGTCCGAGCGCGCCGATGGTGATGACCGACGAGGACCGCACCACGCTGCTCGACTCCGCCGACAACAACCCCGGCCGGTACAACCGCGTCGCGCCCGCCGGTGCGGCCGGAGCACCCGCCGACGATTCCGGGGGTGGTTCGGTTCTCAAGAAGGTGCTGCTCGGGATCGCCGCGGTGGCGGTCGTCGGCGTGGTCGGTGTCTTCCTCTGGTCGCTCGGACCCGGTTCGACGGCCGCCCAGGTCGCGGTTCCCGACGTCCGCAACGTCCCCGCCGAGGTCGCCGAGAGCCGGCTGCAGAACGCCGGTTTCCGGGTCTCGATCCAGCAGAAGAGCGATCCGGTGGTCGCGAAGGGCAACGTCATCAACACCCGTCCCGTGCCCGGGAGCCAGGCCGAGGAAGGCTCGACCGTGACGCTCGAGGTGTCGAGCGGGCCCGAGCAGGTGCAGATTCCGCGGCTCGAAGGGATGACGCAGGAACGCGCAGCCCAGGAGCTGTCCGCCGTCGGTCTGCGGCTCGACCCGAATGTCGGCCGCGCTCCGTCGGCCGCCGCCGACGAGGATCTCGTCGTCGACCAGAGCCCCAGCGCAGGCGCGAGTGTCGACCGCGACAGCCCGATCACCGTCACCCTGGGATCCGGCCCCGAACTGGTGCGTGTCCCCAATGTGGTGGGCCAGACCGTCGAGGTGGCGAGCGACAACATCGAAGGTGCCGGCTTCACGGTGGTCGTCGAGCAGATCGACTCCAGCGAGACCGAGGGCACCGTCGTGTCGACGAGCCCCGCCGGTGGCGCCTCCACCGAACAGGGCTCGACGGTGACCGTGCGGGTGTCCAACGGCGACCGCATCGAGATGCCCGTCATCACCAACCGCTCGGTTTCCGACGCGCTGACCGCCCTGCGCAGCGCCGGCTGGACGGGCAACGCCTCCCAGCTCCAGCAGACACGGGAGGCGACGCTCGACGTCGATCTCGTCGGCACGGTGATCACGCAGGCCCAGCCACCGGGTTCGGAGATCTCGAAGAACCAGCCCATCACCGTGGGAGTCGGTGTGCTCGGTATCCGCTGAGCGGCTCGTGAACCACGAAAGGCGCCGGTCCTCGAAGGGACCGGCGCCTTTCTCGTCGAACGGGGATGCTCAGGCGGCTCCGCCGTCGAGGGCGCGGGCCATCTGCGCCTCGAGCCGGGCGACGAGCGCCTCGTCGGGGGCTTCACCGCAGACCGTGAGCCAGTTCGCGAGCATCCGGTGACCGCCCTGCGTGAGCACCGACTCCGGATGGAACTGCACACCGTGGATCGGCAGCTCGGCGTGACGCAGGGCCATGACGATCCCGGTCTCCGTATGACCGGTCGGCTCCAGTTCGGCGGGCATCGTCTCGGGCAGCACGGTCAACGAGTGGTAGCGGGTCGCGGTGAACGGGTTCGGCAGGCCCGCGAGCACACCCGCACCGGTGTGGCGGACCAGGCTGGTCTTGCCGTGCAGCAGTTCGGGAGCGCGGTCGACGGTCGCGCCGAACGCGACGCCGATGGACTGGTGACCGAGGCACACACCGAGCAGCGGAGTGCCGGTGTCGGCGCATGCCCTGACCAGGTCGATGCTCACCCCGGCCCGTTCGGGGGTGCCCGGGCCGGGGCTGAGCAGGATGCCGTCGTACCCGCTCGCGACCCGCGTGAGAGCACCCGGTGCGGTGAGCTGCGCGTCGTCGTTGCGCCACACGTCGGCTGTCGTTCCGAGCTGACCCAGATACTGGACCAGGTTGAAGACGAAGCTGTCGTAGTTGTCGACGACGAGAATGCGCATGAGACGAGGGTACTCAGTGGTCCGTATCGGGCGACCCGCCCGGTATCCGAATCGGGCGACCCGCCCGTGCACCGCTCAGCGCGCGGACGAACCGCCGGTGTAGGCGGGAACCGACAGGTCGTTCGACACCTGCTGCCCGTAACCGAGTTGATAGCGAGCCGCGTACTGCTTGTAGATGCGGATACCGGGTTCGGCGTCGAGGGCGGCCTGCAGCCGCGCCGGGTCGCCCAGTGCGGTGACGACATAGGGCGGCGAATAGGTACGTCCGTGCAACAGCAACGTGTTGCCGATACAGCGAGGCGCGGACGTCGCGACGATCCGCTGGTCCTGCATGGCCACGGCCTCGGCACCGCCGGCCCACATCGCGTTGAGCACGCTCTGCACGTCCTGCTGGTGCACGACGAGATCGTCGGGCGACGCACCGGACGGATACCGCCCGTTCGCGTCGCGGGGTGCGTCGGTGAGGGTCACGGTCACGCCCGGGCCTCGCCGGGCCACGAGCCCGGCCGGGTCCTCGATCGCCGACAGGTCGTCGAGTACCGCGGCGACGTCCTCGTCCGTCACGGCGGTGCGGTTCTGGAGTTCGTCGATGCGGGCGGCGAGATCGTCGCGTGTGGCGGCCAGTTCGTCGGCCTTCTCCTGCGCGGCGCGGACCAGATCGGACAGTCGCGGGGAGTCGCCGGCGCGCAGTTCGTCGCCGTCGGACACTCCGCGGGTGGTGCCCACGAGCAGACCGGCCACGAGGCAGACGACGAGGGTCGCGACACCCCACACGGGTGCGCGCAGTCGTCGTTCCGACACGTCGTACCTCCGATCCTGGCCTTACGTTAGCGTGATCTCGACAGGTAGCCGACCGACCACTCCATCCGTATGCGACGGATGGAGTCGTGAGAACGAGGACATCATGCCCAAGTCGAAGGTTCGCAAGAAGGACGTCTCCGCGACCCGGACCGTGAGCCGCACACCGGTGAAGGTCAAGGCCGGGCCGTCGAGCGCGTTGTACGTGACGGTGATGCTCGGCCTGATGGTCACCGGACTGTTGTGGCTGGTCGTGTACTACCTCGCGGCCGAGCAGATCGCCTGGATGAACGATCTCGGAGCCTGGAACTTCCTGATCGGCTTCGGGTTCATGGTCGTCGGCCTGATCATGACGATGAGATGGCGCTGACTCCACCCGCACGGGTTACACCGATGTTATTCATCCCCACCTGGGGATAACACTGTGCACAACCCCATGATCGGCCCCGCACGAGGACGCTGAAGAGGACGCGCATGCCCGACGACACACCGTTGCGATGGTCGACCCCGCCCGCCGCGATCGCGGCCCTGTCGGCCGCCGGTATCGCCCTCGCCGTCACGGCGGTAGTCGCGGTTCCCGACGCGGCCGGTCGCGTGCTGGTGGGTTTCGCGGCGATGCTCGTCCTCGTGACGGTCGCGCTCGCACTGCGACAGCGTCCGCGTCTCGAGGTGCTACCGGGAGGGGCGGGTATCGCGACGATGCGGCTGACCGGTCGTCGCGAGTTCCCGCGCGGGGCCCTGCACCGCGTGCGGATCGTCGAATACCCGCGGTTCGGGCGGCGCGTGCCGATGCTCGAGATCGACACGGTCGACCCCGCGACCGGCACCGAGAGCCTGATGATCTTCGGCCGGTGGGATCTGGGCACCGACCCGAGGACCGTGCACGCGGCCCTCGCGGTGCGCGATCTGGCGCCCGATCAGACGCCCAACTGAGCGCGTAGCCGCAGCACGGCGAGCACGATCGCGACCAGCGTCACCACGACGACGGCGACCAGCGCGATCCATCCGGTGCGCACGATGCGTTCCCGGTCGTTGCCGGCGCCGAGATGCTGCGGGGCGTACAACAGGGCCGCGGTCGCGGCGGCACCGGCCACGAGACCTCCCAGGTGACCCCACAGCGAGATACCCGGGATCGTGATGCTGATGATCACGTTGAGGCCCACGATGGTGAGCACGGGTGCCGGGCTCCGGCGCAGACGCAGCAGGATGACGGCCTGTGCCCCGAGCAGACCGAAGACCGCTCCCGACGCACCGGCCGTGACCGCACCGGTCTCCATGAACAGCACCGCGGCGGATCCGCCGAGGATCGACACAAGATAGACCGAGAGGTAGCGGACGCGTCCGAGCACGAGTTCGGTGTCGCGGCCGATCACCCACAGAGCGAACATGTTGACGGCCAGATGCATCGGACCGAAGTGCAGGAAACCGCTGCCGAGGATCCGGATGTACTCGTCCTGCGCGGCGATGAGGGGCGGCCACAGCGCCCAGTCGAGGAACAGCGCAGAACCCTGCTCGTTGTTCAGCACGCTCGCCGACTGCGCGGCGGTGATGCCGAAGACGAGCACGTTCAGGGCGATGAGCACGTACGTCACGATCGGCGACGGCCGATCCGAACGGACGGGCGCGCCGGCGATCGTGCGGGCCCGCGGCACCGACCGTTCGGCTGCGGCGACGCAGTCCACGCAGTGCTGTCCGACAGACGCGTCGCGCAGGCACTCGGGGCACGAGGGCCGGCCGCACCGGGAACAGGCGAGAAGGGTGGGACGGTCGGGGTGGCGAACGCACCGCGGCTGGGGCTGCGGGCCACCACCCTCGGGCACGGAGCCCCAGCCGGGGTTCGTCATGGGAACTCTCTCAGGCGATGGTGATGCTGTTGATCACGACGTCGTCGACCGGGCGGTCCGCGCGGTCGGTGGCGGTGGTGGCGATCGCGTCGACGACCTTCTTCGAGTCGGCATCGACGACCTCACCGAAGATGGTGTGGCGGCGGTTGAGATGCGGGGTCGGGCCGACGGTGATGAAGAACTGCGAGCCGTTGGTGCCCGGGCCGGCGTTCGCCATCGCGAGCAGGTAGCCACGGTCGAACTGCAGCTCGGGGTGGAATTCGTCGGCGAACTGGTAGCCCGGGCCGCCGCGGCCGGTGCCGGTGGGGTCGCCGCCCTGGATCATGAAGCCGTCGATGACGCGGTGGAAGACCGCGCCGTCGTAGAACGGGCCGCTGGTCTCGCCCTTGGCGTTCTGGGTCTTGTACTCCTTGGTGCCCTCGGCGAGGCCGACGAAGTTCTCGACCGTCTTGGGAGCGTGGTTGCCGAAGAGGGCAATCACGATGTCGCCGCGGTTGGTGTGGAGCGTGGCCGTTGCTGTCTGATGCGGTGAAGTCACTCCCCCATGGTGCCATTGCCCGCCTCCCGGGCAGGACAGGCCGCGCAGGACACGCTCTCCGGTCACGGCCACAAGGCCGGGACCGTATGGAAGAGTGGACGCATGAGCAAGCTGATTCATGCCGACACCGACAACGTGTGGCTTCCGGCATTCGTGCGGCGCCACGACGAATCCGGCGATCTTGCGGGTGCTCTCCGTGTGGCCGGCGAGGGTGCTGTCGCGCTCGCGCAGGGTTCGAGTGCCGCCGGACTGTTCGCGGCCCGCAAGGGTCTGGACGTCGCGGGCGGATTGCTCACGGCAACACGACACGCCGCGGCCGCGCGGTGCGCCACGAAGTCGGCCGCGAGACGCGAGCGCAGGGGTAGGCGGACCGGTCTCGTCATCGCAGGCGTGGTGGCCGTCGCTGCAGCCGGAGGGGTCGTGCTCTACCGGCGACGCAGGCCGGCCCACCCTCCGATCGCTCCGGAACCGCCGCGCGTGCGGCCTGCGGAGTCGCCGGAGGCGACGACCGGCACGGTGGAGTCGCCGGGGACCACCGACGCGTCGGGCGACTGACCGCCGGGACCCGCCGAGACCTCGTCCGCCTGTCCGAATTCTCGTTCCGCCAAACGGATCTCGTAGTCGACGATGAGACGGGCCGCGAAGTAGAACACCGTCGGCAGAGCGAATAGGACGGGGACGAAGGCCAGGAACTCCATGGCCACCTCCGTTCCGATCCGTGGTGGGACCGGCGAGTAACGGGCGGGCGCGTCGTCGATGACGGTTCGAGCGTAGGCGTGTCCGGAAGACCCGGCACGTCCCGGACCCTGTCCCGGGCGGTGATCTCGTTCACACTCCCGTGGCTTCATGATCGACTTTCCGGAAGCTGTGATAAGCGACACATCCGGGTGCATACTCACCAGTAGGCACGCGACCCGGAGGCAGTCATGGCAGACAGCGCCGATGTCCGAACCCCACAGGTCACCGAGCGGCAGGCCCGAGAAGTGGCCGAGCAGGCCCGCGAAACCGAATGGAACAAGCCGTCCTTCGCGAAGGAACTGTTCCTCGGACGTCTCACCCTCGACCTCGTCCATCCCTTCCCACGTCCGACGCCCGACGAGGACGCCCGCACCGAGGAGTTCCTCACCCGGCTCCGCGCGGTGTGCCGCTCGATGGACGGCGCCCGCATCGAGCGCGACTCGCGGGTACCCGACGAGTACGTGCGCGACCTGGCCGGACTCGGCTGCTTCGGCATGAAGATCCCCGCGGAATACGGCGGCCTCGGCCTGTCGCAGGTCGCCTACAACCGGGCGCTCACCGTGGTCGCCGGGGTACATCCCACCATCGGTGCACTGTTGTCGGCGCATCAGTCGATCGGGGTGCCGGAACCGCTGAAACTCGCCGGCACCCCCGAACAGAAGCAACGCTTCCTGCCGCGATGCGCGCGCGGCGCCATCTCGGCCTTTCTGCTCACCGAGCCCGACGTCGGTTCCGACCCTGCCCGACTCGCGTCCACCGCCACCCCGATCGAGGACGGGAACGCCTACGAACTCGAGGGCGTCAAGCTGTGGACCACCAACGGGGTGGTCGCGGAACTGCTCGTCGTCATGGCACGCGTACCGAAGAGCGAGGGGCACCGCGGAGGGATTTCCGCATTCGTCGTCGAAGCGGACTCCCCCGGCATCACTGTCGAACGCCGCAACGCCTTCATGGGGTTGCGCGGTATCGAGAACGGCGTGACCCGGCTGCACGCGGTGCGTGTCCCGAAGGAGAACCTCATCGGGCGCGAAGGAGACGGTCTGAAGATCGCGCTGACGACGCTCAACGCCGGCCGGCTCGCCATTCCCGCGATGTGCGCGGGCGGCGGGAAGTGGGCGCTGAAGATCGCTCGTGAATGGTCGTCGGCGCGGGTCCAGTGGGGTAGACCCGTCGGTGAGCACGAGGCCGTCGCCGCGAAGATCTCGTTCATCGCCGCAACCACCTACGCGCTCGAGTCCGTCGTGGAACTGTCGGGACAGATGAACGACGAGCAGCGCAACGACATCCGCATCGAGGCCGCACTGGCGAAACTGTGGGCGAGCGAGATGGGCTGTGTCATCGCCGACGAACTCGTGCAGATCCGCGGGGGCCGCGGTTACGAGACCGCCGCGTCGCTCGCGGCGCGCGGTGAACGAGCCGTTCCCGCAGAACAACTCGTCCGCGACCTGCGGATCAACCGCATCTTCGAAGGGTCGAGTGAGATCATGCGTCTGCTCGTCGCCCGCGAGGCGGTCGACGCTCATCTGCGCGCCGCCGGCGAACTCGCCGACCCCGACTCGACGGGTAAGGCCAAGGCCCAGGCCGCGGTACGGGCGAGCGGGTTCTACGCCCGGTGGCTGCCGAAGCTGGTCGCCGGCAAGGGACAGCTACCGCGGACCTACAGCGAATTCGGTTCCCTCGCAGCACATCTTCGATACATCGAACGCAGCTCGCGCAAGCTGGCCCGCTCGACCTTCTACGGGATGGCCCGCTGGCAGGCCGGACTCGAGAAGCGGGAGAACTTCCTCGGACGGATCGTCGACATCGGAGCCGAGTTGTTCGCCGCGACCGCCGTGTGTGTACGCGCCGAACGGCAACGCGTCGACGGGCATCCCGGAGCCGACGCGGCCTTCGAGCTGGCCGATACCTTCTGCCGGCAGTCGCGGCTGCGGGTGGACAGATTGTTCGACGCCCTGTGGACGAACACCGATTCCGAGGACCGGCACACCGCGGTGGGCGTTCTCGAGGGCAGATACGAGTGGCTCGAGCGCGGTGTGCTCGATCCGAGCGAGGGCACCGGCCCGTGGATCGCCCGCTGGGAACCGGGTCCGTCGTCGGAGACGAACGTCGCGCGCCGGATCATCGACACCCGTCACTCGGTGTAGACCCCTCGTACGGATCCGGCCCGCACCCCGGGAGGGAGTACGGGCCGGATGGGTCGTGAATCGGCCGGAGCGTCAGAAGGTTCCGCAGTTGGACGGTGCGGGCTCACCACGCAGTCGCGCCTCGATGTACGCGACGGATTCGGGCAGCCCGGCGATCATCGGCACCGCGTGGTTGATGACGAAGCCGGGAAGGACGGGCGGCGTCGTGTTGGGCAGGAACTGCACCGTCGCGCCCTTGCCGCACCAGTCCAGCGCCAGCTCCCGGCCCTGACCGTAGGGAACGGTGTCGTCCTGCGTACCGTGCTGCAGCAGGACGGGCACGGCCGGGGTGCGCTTGCCGATGCGCTGTTCCTCGAGGATCTTCCGGACCTCGGGGAGGCGACCGAGCACGATGTCGAGGGGCTCGCCCGTACGCGTGTAGTCGCCGGTGCGCTGGAACGCGAAGTTCGCCACCGTCTCCGGGACGCACTGGTTCGCCACGGCCGCGAGCATCTGCCGGCCACGATCCCCGATCTCGGCGTCGATCTCGTCGCGCAGTTCCGGGTACGCCTCGCCCAGACCGTTGATCGTGTAACCGATCGCACCGGTGAGCAGCGTGCCGTCGATCTGCTTCAGTGTGGCCACGAGATCGGCAGGCGGAGCACCCACGTAGGCACCGGCGAGGTTCAGTTCGGGGGCGTACTCGGGAGCGAGCTCGGCCGCCGCGCCCGATGCGCCGCCCCCCTGCGAGTAGCCGAACAGGCCGACCGGGCTGTTCTCGGTCACCGAGGCGTTCTCGAGTTTCAGCGCCGCACGCACCGAGTCTAGGACCGCGTGCGCCTCTGCGGCCCGGTTGACGTAGGTGTGGTGCCCCGGCGTACCGAGACCGTCGTAGTCGGTGACGACCACGGCGATGCCCCGCAACAGCAACGCGTTGATCGACAGCACCTCGTACTCGGTGAAGAAGTCGAGCGGTGGGTTGTAGTTGACGAGCGCCCCGAGATTTCTCGACGGCGCACACTGGTCGCCCTGACCGTGGGTGCCGACGGCCAGCGCGACGAGCGGACGGTCGCCGGGACCGTTCCACGGGGTCGACGGCTCGATGTAGGTGCCGCTCACCGCGTTGGGTGCACCCTTCGCATCGTTGCTGCGATACAGGAGCGTGGTGCCCTGACCGGGGAAGACGCCGTCGGCGACCGGCACGCGCAGCGCCAGATCGGACGGTGCTGCGCGCAGGACGTCGCCGGGAGCGCCCGCCGGCGACAGGTCGGGGGGAAGGTAGAAATCCGTCTCGGCTCCCGCGGTCGTCGCGGTTCCGAGAAGCCCACCCGCGAGGACGATCGTCGTCACCGCCGCGGTCATCCATGTCCGAGCACGCCCCACCATGTGTTCCTCCCACTGGACACACCGGCACTGTGTGTCCCTCGTCACGGTGGTACGGACTGTAACACGCACCTACCCGCCAGTAGGGTCGGCACTTTCCGGCCGGTCTGCCACAATCGTTCTTCGCGCCCGAAGCGGTGTATTTGTCCGGCCTACCCGCAACGGGTCGGGTCCTCGGCAGCACGACGGGCGGACAGCCTCTCGAGGAAGGGAAGACATGGCGATCGGTGTCGGCCTCCGGATCGGGCGAGTCGTGTCCACGGCGGTCATCGCATCCAACGAACCCGGCACTCCCGACCCTGTCGTCCTCGCCCGCGACACCGTCCTGCACGTCGACCACGACGGCACCACGTCGCTCGGCAGCGTGGCGCACGGAGACGAAGCACGCACGATCGCGGGGTTCCTCACCCGGGTCGGCGACGCCTCGGGCATCACCGCGAGCGACGGTCGCATGTACCGCGCCGAGGACGCGATGGCCACCGCCATCCACTGCCTGTTGCGGGAGTGCCACCCGTTGCCGACCTTCGGCGGCATGGACCGGGACAGCGATCCCGGCTACGCCGCCACCTACCCGTCGCACTGGGATCCGGACACCATCGCGACCTTGCGTGCCGCCCTGGACTACGCGGATCTGCGGCACGTGGATCTCGTGTCCGACGCGCAGGCGGCCGCCGCCTGGTACGCCTCCGAGATCTCCGAGACCCCAGGCCAACTCGTGGGGGTCTTCCATCTCGACGACGGCGGTTCGACCGTCACCCTCGTACGCTCGGGCGTGCCCGCCGGCAAGGCCTACCGCACTCCCGCTCAGGGCGCTCCGTCCCCGGCGGCCCAACTCGCCACGGCCCTCGGATCGTTCGGCTGGATACCGGACAATCTCGAGGCCGTCGTCGTCATGGGCGACGGTCTCGTCGCACGCGATCGCACCCACATCCAGGAGATCGCGAACAGCCTCGCCACGAAGCTCACGGTGCGCAGCCTCGTCGGGCCGGGCCCGGAACAGACGGCGGCGCTCGGCGCCGCGATCCTCGCGGCCGGATTCACGCCGGCACGCGAGACCACCAAGACCCGGATCGGACTTCCACCCTCCTACGACGAAACCGACGTGCTCACCGGCGGTTTCGCTCGGCTCCGCGAACTCGAGGAGAGACGTCTCGGGGCCGAGAGCACCGCCGAGAACAGCGGAGCAGCGAGGAAGGAGGCCGCGCCCGTTCCGGTACTCACCACGGGCACCACGGACGAGAACACCGGCAACACGAGAACGGTCGTCATCGGGGTGGTCGCCGTTCTCGTGCTGATCGCGATCCTCGCCGGCATGCTGCTCTGACCGATCTCCTGTCTCCGATCGACCCTGCTCAGTCCGTCGGGGTGCGGTCGGGAGCCGGAACCGCAGCGAGCGCGGCGGCGTCCTCGTCCCCGAAACGATCCTCGAGCACGGCGGGAGCGAAATCGAGATCGATCTCCTCCAGCGGGCGTCCGCGCGCGGATTCTATTGCACCGAGCCGTCTCTGTGCCCGGTCGGCCGCATAGGAGATGAACTCGTCGTTGTCGAGACCGTAGGGCTGTTCGTCGAACTGCTCGTTCTGCCACTGGATCATGCCGGTCGCGAGGGGAAGCAACTCCTCCATCCGCTGCAACACGACGTTCCAGTTCGAGTCGTCCGCTGCCACATGCCGTCGGCAGGTGAAGGTCCCCCACGCCATGTGCCGGCGCTCGTCGGAGCCGATCCGCCGGATGATCTCCTGCATGCCCGGCAGGATCCCGTACTTGGTGCACACCTTCTGCCACGCGTAGTAGCCCGTCAGCGCGAGACTGCCCTCGATGACGTGGTTGTAGGTGACACTCGCGCGGACCTGATTGGCCGGGGACGGATCTCGATCGAGCACGCGCAGGCTGTGCGGCAGCTCCTCGTAGAACAGCCGCCGGTAGTAGGGATTCTCGGCAACGAACGGGTGCAGGTCGGACGTCAGTCCCACGGTGTCCATCCAGCGACGGAACACCTGCACGTGCTTGGCCTCCTCGTAGCAGAACTGGGTCAGGTACATCTCGTCACCCAACCGGCCCTCCGCTTCCATGGCGCGGAGGAACGGAAGGATGTCCTGCGTGACGGCCTCCTCGCCGGCGACGAACAACGCGACCAGATAGGTCGAACTGCGGCGTTGTTCCGAGTTGAGCGACGCCCAGTCCTCGGCGTCGTGGGAGAAATCGATGTCCATCGGATCCCAGTGCGCTGCGTTGCCCTTCGCGAAGAGCCGGAGCGGGAAGGCGTCCCAGTTCAGGCCGCCTTCCCGCAGCGACGCGAAACCCTGACGTATCTGTGTAATCTCGGTCACACCCTCGAGGCTAGACCTCGATTCCACATACGTCGCGGTCTTGTCTCAGACACCCAGCAAGGTGTCGCCGGGATACCCCTCCGGACCGAATCCCGGAGGGACGAGAAAGACCGCCGACCCGATCGGCGTGATCCACGGATTCAGCGCGTCGTGCTCGGCGAGGCGCTGCTGCACCGGGACGAACTGACGGTCCACATCCGCCTGATAGGCGGCGAACAACAGACCGGCGCCGTCCTGATCGTCGTAGTTGTAGCCGCGTCGCAGGAACTGCTCGTCGCCGGTGCGGGGACGTGCCCGCGCGACGTGCGATTCCGGTGGGATCACCGGGATACCGAACCGGTCGGTGGCCTCGAAATCGGCGTCGTCGTGTTCCTCCGAACCCGTCAGCGGAGCGCCGTTCGACAGTCGCCGGCCGAGCGCGAGTTCGCGAGCCGGACGGTCCAGCTCGTCCCATGTGTCGAGTTCCATGCGGATCCGGCGCAGCACGAGCGAGGTGCCACCGGCCATCCACGGCGGGTCGCCGGGATTCCACACCTGCCGGTCGAAGTCCGGGCTGCGCGGGACGGGATTGACGGTGCCGTCGACCTGTCCCATGAGGTTGCGCATCGTCGTCCCGTCGGGCCGCGTACCGGCCGCACGCCGGAATCCGCGCTGGATCCACCGGACCGTCGCCAGCGATCGCACGCTCCTGGTGAGTGTGCGCACCGCGTGGGAGACGGTCACCGGGTCGTCTGCGCAGACCTGCACCAGCAGGTCACCGCCGGACCATCGCTCCTCGAGCCGGTCGATCGGGAAGGCCGGCAGCGGCTTCAGCCACGCCGGTCGCCGGTCGGTCAGGCCCGCGGCGGCGAAGACCGCGGGACCGTAGCCGACCGTGATCGTCAGACGGGCCGGGTCGACGGCGAGTTCGGGCTCGGTGTCGCCCAGCGCCGGCGTCCCGGTGGTGAGTCGCCGCGAATCCTCGGCCCACACCCGCATGATCCCGACGAGCCCGTCACGATCGACACCGTCGGCGAGGTCCAGTGCCACGAACGACACGAACGACTGCGCGGGGGTGTCGATACCCGCCTGATGGGCGCCGTGGATCTCGACGGTCTGCGAGCCCCTCGGTTCGGGCGCACGGGACGCGACCGCTGTGCCACCGCCGACCGCACCGAGCCCGGCCGCACCCAGCGCGGCGACACCGCCACCGAGCAGGGTGCGTCGAGTGAACCTAGCCATCGTGGGCTGCCCCGTCGTGGGACGGCACGTACTCCTCCTGCGCCCCGGCGAAGTCGCGGACCTGGGCCGTGAACTCCTCGGTCGATCCGTCCGCGAACTCGAGTGTGAAGGTCACCGTGCTCCCGGGTCGCAGAGGCTCCACGAGGTCCATGAGCATGAGGTGGTCGCCGCCGGGCGCGAGGCTGTGCACGGTGTCCGCGGGGATGACGAGCCCGTCCCCCATCTCCTGCATCACCATCGAGGCGCCGCCGGACGACACCATCTCGTGCAGTTCCGTGGTGGCGGATGCAGGACTGGACGCGCCGACGATGTGCACGTCACTGCTGCCGGTGTTCTCGATCTCGGCGAAGGCGCCGGTCATCCCGGTGTCGGATGCCTTGACCCAGGCCTCGGACACGACGACGGCCTCGGCCGAGTCGGTGGTGCCGGTGTCGGAACCGCAGGCGGCGGCGAGCAGGGCCGTTGCGGCGATCGCAGTGCCGAACATGGTCTTCTTCATGATTCTCCGTAAGTGTCGGTGCCTCTGCGGGCACACGGAACGAGCGGTCGCCGGCGGCGGCGACCGAGAAGGTTGACCTAGCGGAGAACAACGGGAGGTGCGCGGCTGCCGGTTCCGCCGACGAGTAGTACGCCGGGACCGATATCGGGGCGGTGGATCGTCGGGACAGGTTCGGCGACGGCCACGGGCAGCGTGCGGTACGTCTCGGGAACGATCCGGCGCAGCGCTGCGAGTGCTGCTTCGCAGCCCTTCTCGGCGCCCCGTACCAGCACTGCGGCGAGGAGGACGGCAACCGCGTGGGCGGACATCATTCCGGATCCCGGTGTGTGCAGGTGACCGTCGTGGAGTCCCAGCACGAGGTGGCCGGCGACCTGCCCGAGGACGAGGACGAGCGGCACCGGAAGCCTGGTTTCGCCGGTGAGGACTCCGATGGCGAAGGCAAGCCCGAGGAGGAACACCAGGGCGTCCTGGTGGGGAATCGCTCCGCCGGCGAAGGCGTGCGCGGCGATGCTCAGTGCGGCCGAGATTCCGCTCACGAAGACCGCGCGCATGCGCATCACGGTGTTCACCTCGGCCATGAAGTCAGAATACTTCCCTCACCTGCGATTACTACCCCATGTAGTAACCATCACGAAATATAACGACAGCGCGTCGGTAAGATATCGACGTGCCGTCGAGAAGATTGGGCACATATCCGGTCCAGCCCACGAAGGACTCCGCATGTTTCTTGCCATGCGCGAACTATGGTTCGCGCGCACCCGCTTCCTGTTGATGGGCGCCGTCGTCGCGCTCATCTCGATCCTCATGGTGATCCTGTCCGGTCTGTCGTCCGGTCTCGTCGTCGACGGCGTCTCCGCACTGCAGCGCACACCGGTGCAGGCATTCGCCTTCGCCGAAGGAACCAAGGCCGACTCCGCATTCTCCCGATCCGTGGTCACGGAGGACCAGGCCGATGCCTGGCGTGCCCGCCCGGACGTCGCTCGGGCCGAACTGTTCGGCAACACCATCGTCAACGCGAAGACCGAGAGCGGGGTCCCCGTGGACCTCACACTCTTCGGCATCCGGCCGGGCTCGTTCCTCGAACCCTCGGTCGCCGAGGGGGCACCGCTCGGTGGTGACACCGATGTCGTCCTCAGCGACAGCGCCCGCGCCACCGGCGTCGAACTCGGCGACACGATCGTCGTCGATCGTCTCGGTACCCGGTTGGACGTCGTCGGGTTCACCTCCGACAAGCGCACCTTCGGTCACGTCGACGTCGCCTACCTTCCCCTGAGCACCTGGCAGGAGATCCACGCCGGTGTCCGGCTCGGTGAACAGGTCCCTCCGAGCGCGTACACCGAAGCCAGTGTGGTCGCGATCGAGGGTGTGGACGGAGCGCTACCCGATCTCACCGCGGGTGACGCAGCGGCCGGTACGACAGCGAAGATCCTGGAGGAATCGTTCGATTCCTCCCCCGGCTACAGCGCCGAGATGATGACGATGTCGATGATCACCGCCTTCCTCTACGCGATCTCAGCCCTCGTCGTAGGAGCGTTCTTCACGATCTGGACCGTGCAGCGCAGCCGTGAGATCGCCGTCCTCCGCGCCATGGGCGCCTCCACCGGATTCCTCCTGCGCGACGCCCTCCTGCAGGCCGTGATCGTGCTCGTCGGCTCGGTCGCCTTCGGTGTGCTCGTCGGTCTCGGACTCGGGTCGGGCCTCGAGGGCAGCGGCATGCCGTTCGTCCTCGAATCCGGCCCCGTCGCTCGAGGTGCCGTTCTGCTCGTCGTCCTCGGCCTGCTCGGCGCCGCCCTCGCCGTGGTCCGCATCGTCCGTGTCGATCCGCTCGCTGCCCTGGGAGAGAACAGATGACCGTCACCACCTCCACCGGCCTCGCACTGTCCGACGTCTGCCTGTCCTTCGGCGACGGCGACAGCACGGTCCACGCCCTCGATCACGTCGACCTGGGCGTCGAGCCGGGTGAACTGGTCGCCGTCGTCGGGCCGTCCGGTGCCGGCAAATCGAGTCTGCTGGCGGTCGCCGGTGGCCTCGGCCGACCCACTTCCGGCACCGTGAGTGTCGACGGTATCGAGGTGACCGCACTCGACCCGCGGGCGACCGCGAAGCTGCGCCGAGAGCGGGTCGGGTTCGTATTCCAGTCCGGCAATCTCCTCCCCGCCCTGACCGCACGCGATCAACTGCTCCTCGTCGAGAAGATCGCCGGACGCCCCGGACGGAACCCTGACGAGCTGCTCGCCTCGGTGGGTATGGAGCACCGCGCCCAGCGGCGACCCGGGCAGCTCTCGGGCGGTGAGCGTCAACGTGTCGGCATCGCGCGGGCCCTGATGGCCGAACCGTCGTTGTTGCTCGTCGACGAACCCACCGCCGCCCTCGATCGGAAACGCAGCCACGAGGTCGTCGAACTGCTGGCACGGGAAACCCACACCAGTGGAGTGGCTACGATCATGGTCACCCACGACCACGAAATCCTGCGGCACTGCGACCGCGTGCTCGAAATGGTCGACGGAAGACTTCGACCACACGACTGAACGGTCGACAGCCGAACGAGGAGGGCCGGCGGTGCCGAAGATTTCCGCAGCGACGGTCGCGGAGCACCGCGCAGCGCAGCGCCGTGCCCTCCTCGACGCGGCGCTCGAACTCCTCGCCGAGAAACCGGAACAGGCACCCTCGCTCGGCGACGTGGCGCGTCGTGCGGGTCTGGCCCGGTCGAGCGTCTACAACTACTTCGATTCGCGCGACGACCTGCTGCACGCGGTCGTCGTCGACATGTTCCCGCGCTGGAACACGCGCGTGGTCGAGGCGATGGAGAAGGTGTCCGATCCGACGGAGCGGGTGCTGACGTACATCGACGTCAATCTGCAGCTGGTCGCCGAAGGAGAGCACGCGATCGTCGGTGCTCTCGCCGCTTTCACCCCTCAGGCGTTCAGTGACGAGAGCATGCACGCCATGCATCAGGACCTCGTCCTCCCCCTCGTCGAGTCGCTGCGGGTCCTCGGAGTCGCGGATCCCGAACTCGATGCCGAGCTCGTCACCGCGCTCGTGCACAAGGGAACGGAATTGATCGAGGCCGGTCGCGGGCTCGACGACGTACGTGCCTCGATCCGAAGAATCCTCACCACCGCCCTGTCCTGATGTTTCACGTGAAACGGCGCACCGATTAGGGACTCTTCACGATCCTCTCGGGATCGGAAGTTCCCTCAACGGATCACCACCGTCGATGAACAGTCGCGCATCCGGGCACGTCGCCGCCGCGATGCGTGCCAGAGCTGCCCTACCGGCTTCGGGGTGCCGTCCGTCGAGGGCGCCGACCCTGATTGCGAAGACGAGGTCGAACGGCTCCTCGTCCACGCCCGGGACGAAGTCCTCGACGGCGACACAGCGCGCCCTCAACCGGCCCGCAGCGATCAGATCTCCGGACGACGAGGTCAGCCGGTCGATCGCCACCGGGGACCGGTCGAGAGCGAGAATGTGTCCGGTGGTCAACCGTTCGGCGACCGCACGCGCTGCGGCCCCGGGCCCACAGCCGATCTCCAGCACCCTCAGGTGAGGCTCCAGAGGCAGGGCCGCGACGATCTCGGCGAGTCGCGGAGAGAGGCGAGGCGTCACCCTTCGAGTGTGGGATGTAGGCACACCAGCCGGGGCAGCAACAGAGAAAGGGCGCTTCCGGAATCCCGGAAACGCCCTCTACCTGAATATTTTCTTGTGGAGCCTAGGAGATTCGAACTCCTGACATCTGCCTTGCAAAGGCAGCGCTCTACCAACTGAGCTAAGGCCCCGTCCGCCGCTTCAGCGACTGGGAACCGCGTGCCATTCGTCTTCGCTCCGAAGCATGCGAGCAATTCCGAGAACGATCAGGAACCCGGTTCCCACGAGTGCGAGAACCTTCATTCCGATCACCCTTCCGGCACGGGAGTGGGCCTAGGAGGACTTGAACCTCCGACCTCTTCGTTATCAGCGAAGCGCTCTAACCGCCTGAGCTATAGGCCCTCGAACCGAGATGGAACACTACCCCACCGAAGCCGCCAGAAACAAATCGCCTCGGCGGGGCAGCGTTCCCGCAGGTCAATCCGGGTCGGCGAGGGTCGCCTGAACCCCCCCGACGAGATCGGTGCAGAGGTTGTAGATGAACGCACCGAGAGTCGCGAGAGCCGTCAGCAACACCGTGTTGGCGATGCCGATGATCGTCGCGTAGCCGAACACCTGGCCGGCCGAAACGAGCGCACCACTACCGGAGTCGGAGACGATGTCGGTGAACGCACTGTTGAGGCGTTCCCACACCCCCATACCGGCCAGCACGCCGTAGAGCAGGCCCACCGCGATCATCCACACGAAGAACAGCGACACCGAGATCACCGACGAGATCTTCAGCATCGACCACGGGTCGATACGGCGGATCTGGACGGTGGCTCGCAGCGGTCCCGTGGCAGGAATCGCCGTGGGAACCGCAGTCGTGGCTGCAGCCGCGCTCACCTGAGGGGTCTCCCCCGTGCTCGGCGAACCGGACGACGGATGCTTCACGGCGGACAGATCAGGCAGATCCTTGGCGAGATCCTTGCGCTCGATGTGCCGGGTCGGACCGTCGATGACCGCGGACTTCGCCTTCGCCGCAGCGGCACGGTCCGCTTTCGCCGCAGCGACCCGGTCGGCCGCCGCCCGAGCGGCATCTCCGGAACCGGCGGGGCGAGCCCCTCCGGCGGCCTTGGGAGCGGCCGTACCCGTCACGACGGGACGCGTCGACGGATTCGCACCTCCGGGCGCAGCACCCTTACCCGCGGACGCAGCGGGACGCTGAGGCGATCCGCCCTGTTTGGAGAGACCGGGGCCGACACCGGGAACGTTCGTCTGCGGAGCGTTCTGCTGGGCACCCGACTGCGCCGAGGCCGTTCCCCGCTGCCAGGGAGGGGTCGGGCCACCGGAGCGAGGCGACTGACCTGGGCGCCCCTGACCGTCGGCCACGGAGGCACCACCGGACTTCGGCGCGCCCTCCTGGACCGGCTTCTCCGGGGTCGCCTTCGCCGGTGCCTCGGCGGCCTTCTGCGCGGGTGCCGTATCTGCCGGGGAATCGTCGCGACGCGGCTGCTCCGGCGCCCCCGCTGTCGGACCGGACGAGTCCTTCGCCGGTGCCCCGGCCGCCTGGGACGGCGGGTTCTCCGGCGCCGGTTTCTGCTCCGGTGCCGTGCCCTGCTGCCGACCCGATTTCTCGGGTGTCACCTCGTTCTCTGTACGGTCCTCCGGCTTCCGACCGGGTTGCCCGCGATCGGCCCCGTTCGGTCCCTGGGGAGTGCTCACTTACGACTCCTTAGCTCCGGCTGCGTCGGCTTCGTCCGGCTCGTCGGCGTTGCGTGCGATCGCGAGCAATGTATCGCCCTCGGCCAGATTCATGAGCCGCACGCCCTTGGTCTGACGGCCTGCCTTGCGCACCTGCTTCGCCGCAGTGCGGATGACACCGCCGCTCGAGGTGATGGCGTACAACTCGTCGTCGTCCTCGACGATGCGTGCGCCGACAAGGGTGCCACGTTTCCGGTCGTACTGGATCGTCAGGACGCCCTTACCACCGCGACCCTGCACCGGGTAGTCCTCCATCGCGGTGCGCTTCGCGTAACCACCGGACGTTGCGACCAGCAGATAGGTGCCTTCCTTGACGACATTGAGCGAGAGCAGCCTGTCGTCGCCGTTGAAACGCATGCCCTGCACACCGGAGGTCGCGCGGCCCATCGGACGCAGTGCCTCGTCGGTGGCCGAGAAGCGGATGGACTGGCCCTGCTCCGACACGAGCAGCAGGTCGTCGTCGGCGGAGCACAGTACGGCGCCCACCATCTCGTCGTCGCCGCGCAGATTGATCGCGACGATGCCGCCCGAGCGGTTGGAGTCGAAGTCCGACAGGCGCGACTTCTTCACCAGACCGTTGCGGGTCGCGAGCACCAGGTAGGGGGCGTCCTCATAGGTCTTGAGACGGATGACGCCCTGGATGCGCTCGTCGGGCTGGAAGGCCAGCAGGTTCGCGACGTGCTGGCCACGCGCAGTGCGGTTCGCCTCGGGCAGCTCGTACGCCTTCGCCCGGTAGACGCGGCCCTTCGTCGTGAAGAACAGCAGCCAGTCGTGCGTGGACGTCACGAAGAAGTGCTTGACGATGTCGTCCTGCTTGAGCTCGGCTCCCTTGACGCCCTTACCGCCACGCTTCTGCGAGCGGTACAGGTCGGTGCGCGTGCGCTTGGCGTAGCCGGTCTCGGTGATGGTGACGACGACGTCCTCGCGTGCGATGAGGTCCTCGTCGTTGACGTCGCCGTCGGCCGCGACCAGCCGGGTGCGACGATCGTCGCCGTACTTGTCGACGATCTCCTTCAGCTCGTCGCGGACGATCGCGCGCTGCCGCTCGGGCTTGTCGAGAATGTCCTTGTAGTCCTCGATCTCGCGCTCGATCTCGGCGAGGTCGTCGATGATCTTCTGCCGTTCGAGAGCGGCGAGGCGACGGAGCTGCATCGCAAGGATCGCGTCGGCCTGGATCTCGTCGACCGTGAGCAGGTCGATCAGGCCGGCACGCGCGATGTCGACGGTCTGCGACGCACGGATGAGCGCGATGACCTGGTCGAGCGCGTCGAGCGCCTTGACCAGGCCGCGCAGGATGTGGGCGCGTTCCTCGGCCTTGCGCAGCAGGTAGCGCGTGCGCCGGACGATGACTTCGACCTGGTGGTTGACGTACAACCGGATCATCTGGTCGAGGCGCAGCGTGCGCGGCACCCCGTCGACGATCGACAGCATGTTGCAGCCGAAGCTGGTCTGCAGCTGCGTGTGCTTGTACAGGTTGTTGAGGACGACCTTTGCGACGGCGTCGCGGCGCACCGTGACGACGATGCGCATTCCCACGCGGTCCGACGACTCGTCGTGGATGTCGGAGATGCCGGCGATCTTGCCGTCCCTGACCTGCTCGGCGATCGAGGTGATCAGGTTGTCCGGGTTGACCATGTACGGCAGCTCGGTGATCACGATGGTGTTGCGACCCTTGGCGTCCTCTTCGATCTCGACGACGCCGCGCATCTTCACCGAGCCGCGACCGGTCGTGTACGCATCGTGGATGCCCTGGGTGCCGGTGATGAGGCCGGCCGTCGGGAAGTCCGGTCCCTTGATCCGCTCCATCACAGCGGCGAGGGTGGTCTCCTCGTCGGCCTCGAAGTTCTCGAGCGCCCAGTAGATGGCCTCGGCGACTTCGCGAAGGTTGTGCGGAGGAATGTTGGTGGCCATACCCACCGCGATGCCACCCGAACCGTTGATCAACAGGTTGGGGATACGGCTGGGGAGAACCGTCGGTTCCTGCGTGCGGCCGTCGTAGTTGGGCTGGAAATCGACCGTCTCGTGGTCGATCTCGCGCAGCATCTCCATCGCGAGCGGCGTGAGCCGGCATTCGGTGTACCGCATGGCGGCCGCGCCGTCGTTGCCGCGGGAACCGAAGTTGCCCTGGCCGTCGACGAGCGGATAGCGCATCGACCACGGCTGGGCCAGACGCACCAGCGTGTCGTAGATCGACAAGTCGCCGTGCGGGTGATAGTTGCCCATGGTCTCGGCGACCGCGCGTGCCGACTTCACGTACCCGCGGTCGGGGCGGAAGCCGTTGTCGAACATCGCGTAGAGCACGCGACGATGCACCGGTTTGAGGCCGTCACGCACGTCGGGCAGAGCACGGCCGACGATCACGCTCATCGCGTAATCGATGTAGCTGCTCTGCATCTCCTGCTGGATGTCGACGGGCTCGATGCGGTCGTGCCCCGGCCCCTCGGGAGGCAACGTGGTGTCGGTCATGAGCTCCTTCTTCTACTCGGCTCGCACGCCCCGGCTCCGGCCTTCGGCCGGACGGACGTCTCGCAACCACACGAGTCTATAGGTGCAGGTCAGCTGGTGCCGCGAAGGACAGGCACTTCACATGCCGAGATCTGTCCGGAACGGGGCTCTCACATGTGGGATCCGGTCACGGGGTCGCGGTCGACCTGCCGTTCCACCTCTGCCGCCCACTGCTCGAGCCGGGCGTCGCGCACGGCGTCCTCCGGGTCGGAGGCGAGCAGCAGCGCGGTGATCGGCACGGCCAGGACGATGATGCCGAGAACGAACGCGGGGAAGAGCAGCGACAACACGGTCATGCCTTCCGGCGCGGGCAGGCTCGGGTCGAGGGTGACCCGCACCCCCGCCATACCGGTGTAGTGCAACGCCACGACCGCGCACCCCATGACGACCGCGGCGACGATGCGGATCTCGAGCCGCCGCGCCCGGCGCGCGAGTGCGAGGGCAACCGTGGAGGCGACGACACCGATGATCACCGACGCGATCACGTAGCCCGTCTCGTGTTCGATCGTGCCCCGGATGCGGATGGCGAACATGCCGCTGTAGTGCATCATGCTCACCGCGGCGCCCATCAGCAGACCGCCGACGAGCAGACGCACCGATTCCGCCACCTGGCGCTTGCTGACGGCGTGCACGTCGGCGATCCTCAACCCCACGAGAGTCGCGACGACGGCGAGAACGACCGAGAAGACGGTCGGTGCCAGCTCGTACCGGATGGCTGTGCCCGGCACGGAGAAACCCATCATGCCGATGAAGTGCATGAGCCAGATACCCACGCCACCGATGGACAGCGACGCCATGAGGAGCCACCAGTTGCCGCTGCGCCGGGGCTCGTCGAGCGACCGTCGAACGCAGGACAACCCGACGAACGACCCTATTACCGCAGTGGCATAGGACAGGAAGAATACCCACATCCCCATGGAGAAGTGGTGTACGTCGTGTGACACGTGGGCCCTCACAGTGGCACGCTGTCACCACCGCGCTCGGAGGGCGCGCGCCACGACCTACCCGATGCGAGCTGCACCCCGACTGTCCAGCAGCGTAAGAGACCTTATCGCACTGTGGGCGTTCACATCACATCACCGTTCCACACGTCGTTCGTCGGGACCGGACATAACATCGGAGCGGTCCTCGCCCAGCCAGCTCGCCATTTCTCGTTCCTGCTCGAGGTCCTGGGTGCTCGCCGACGCCATCAGAGCGACGACCGGGACAGCGAGCAGCGCGACGCCGATGATGAATCCGGGGAACAGCAGAGTCATGATGGTCATCCCCTCCGGGTTCGGAGCGGACGGATCGACGGTCACCGCGATCCCGGCCATTCCCGTGTAGTGCAACGCCACGACAGCGCATCCCATGACCGCAGCGGCCGGGACCCGTACGGCGGGCCGTTCCGCGACCCGCGACAACCACAGCGCCACGACCGACGCGACGACACCGATGGCCACGGACGCTGCGATGTACAACCGTCCCTGCTCGAGTTCGCCCTGGACCCGCACCGCGGCCATGCCGCTGTAGTGCATGCCGGCGACGGCGAACCCCATGATCACTCCGCCGATGAGAATCCGCACGTCGGACGGCATCGCGCGGAGCCACTGCACGTCGGTGTCGACGATCCGTAAGCCGAACAGGGTGGCTGCGACGGCGAGCGCGACCGACAGCAGCGTCAGTCCGAGGTCGTAGCGGATGGTGGAACCGGGTACGTCGAATCCCATCATCCCGATGAAGTGCATCAACCAGATCCCGACGCCCCCGATGGACAGGGCTGCCATGAGCGTCCATCGGGTTCGGGCGACCGATGTCCATGCGTTCGCGGCTTTGCGCGCGCAGGACAGACCGGCATAACATCCGACCGCGGAAGTGATGTAGGCGAGGGCGAAAACCCATACACCCATGGAAAAATGGTGAACCTCGTGCGACATGTTGCCCCCAGGAGAGCGGCACGCACGACGCATCGGTTCGTGTCGTGCCGAGTAGACCGACAGCGCCCCCCGACGCTATCCAGCAGCGTACTCCCCTTTTCCGGTTTCAACCAGATGTGCTGGGTGACAATATATTCGGAAAATCTTCAGAAGGTCCGTCCGTCGACCGACTCCACCGGTCCTTCCGCAGCCCACCGCTCGGACTCCGCTTCCAGTTCCGCCGCAACCCGATCCGGCGCCTGAAGCACCAACACGATGGGTACGGCCAGCAACAACAGACCACCGACGAAGAGCGGGAAGAGAATCGAGAAGACCTCGATCCCACCCGAGACCACCACCGCGGGATCGATCTTCACACGCACCGACGCGGCGGCGAGAAAGTGCACGGCGATCACGGCAGCACCGGCCAGCGCGCTACTGAGCAGACGTTTGGGCCACGTGTCCGCGGTCTTCACCTGCGCCAGGAAACCCACGGCGGTCACGACCGCCAGCACCACCGCCGCGACGACCCAGACGGGATCGAACGTCAGTGAACCCCGGATCCGCACCGCGGCGAGGACTGTGAACGGCACGGCTGCCAGGCCGGCGCCCAGCACCAGAGCCCCCATGACCGTGCGGCCGAGGGTGGCAGGGCTGTCGCCGGAAATCGCGACGAGCAGAGCCACGTACACCGACACCATCGCGACGAGTATCGAGAACACGATGGTGACGGTGTCGTACCGCACCACGCTGTCGTCGACGTTGAAGCCCGCCATGGGCAGGAAGACGGCGAGCCAGACACCCACACCGCCGCTCACCAGCGCCGCGAGAATCATCCAGTACGAACGCAATCGATCACTGGAGGTGGTTCGTACACGCCGAGCACCGGTGCCCCCGACGAACACCCCGATCGCCGAGGTCAGATAAGCGAGGACCGTAACCCACGACCCCATCGTGAAGAGTTCGAGGCCCTCCCCCATTACTGGGTCACCGGCTGGTGCAACTTGCGCAGGGCATATTCGGTGACGGTGACCAGCGCCTGCTTCGCCGATTCCCGTGCTCGGGCGTCGATGGAGACGATCGGCACATCAGCCGAGATCGCCATCGCCTGCCGGATGTCCTCGAGCGGGTACCGGGGAGCATCGTCGAATTCGTTGATGGCGACGATGAACGGGAGATTGCGCGCCTCGAAGAAGTCGACGGCGGCGAAGCTCTCGTCCAGGCGACGCGTATCGATCAGCACGATGGCACCGATGGCGCCGCGGATGAGGTCGTCCCACATGAACCAGAAGCGATGCTGTCCGGGGGTGCCGAACAGGTAGAGGACGAGGTCGTCGGCCAGACTGATACGACCGAAGTCCATGGCGACCGTAGTAGTGGCCTTCTGCGGTGTCGCAGAGAGGTTGTCGACGCCGTCGCTGGCGTTCGTCACGAGCGCCTCGGTGCGAAGCGGCACGATTTCCGACACCGCCCCGACCAGAGTCGTCTTACCGACGCCGAAGCCTCCGGCAATGACGATCTTGGTCGAGGTCACGCGCTTCGTGGCGTTAGAGTTCGCGAAGTCCACTGAGGACCCTTTCAATCAGCTCACGACGCTCCGCGTCGCTCGAATCGTCTTTCAGCGTGGCCAGGATCTGTACGTGTCCGGCTTCGACGAGATCGGCGACGAGCACGCGTGCCACGCCGATCGGCAACCCCACGCGCGCGGCGATCTCCGCGACGGAGGGTGATTCCTTGCACAGCTCCAGGATCGTGGCGTTGATGTTGTCCAGATCCCGAGACCGATCGTCGGTCCCCGGAATGGCCTGGATGAGCGCCTCCAACGCCAATTCGACCGCAGGACTCGTACGTCCCGAAGTCAGGGAGTAGGGCCGGACCAGACTGGGCTGATCCGGCACCGACTCCGGCTTCCGCGATTCCATGGCCACCTCGACGTCAGGACCCTAGACCGACCCGCGGCGTGGCTTCGACCGAAGCACCCACTCGATCGACCAAGAGCGCCATCTCGTAACCGACCTGTCCGATGTCGCACTCGGAGGCCGTCAGAGCCGCAAGGTGGGAGCCGTCGCCGACACTCATCAGCAACAGGTAGCCGTGCTGCATCTCCACGACGGACTGCAGCACACCTCCCCCGTCGAACAGCTGCGACACACCGTTGGACAGACTCGCCAGGCCCGAGGTCACCGCAGCGAGCTGCTCGGCACGATCCACCGGGAGGTGGGCGCTGGCGGCCATGAGAAGGCCGTCGGCGGACACGAGTACGGCATGCGAGACACCCGGGACTTCGCGCGCGAAGTTGGAAACCAACCAGTCCAATGGACGAGCTGCGTCGGATCCATGATCAATATTCATCGAACTCCCTGTTCGTCGTTCTCGCGATTGCTGGTATTCGCCGAGGCGCGTCCGTCGCGGACACCCTGCTGATGGCGGCTCAAGTTGGCCCGGATGGCTTCCGGGTCTCGACGTCGAATGGTCCTCGGCAGTTCACCCGTTGCCGGCGCCCGTACGGCACCCGGCACCAGGCGTTCGCCGGGGGCACGCCGCGGAAGACCCGCGGTGGTGTGCTCCTCCACGGGGGCTTCCGAAGCACGCTGAGCTGCTTCCCAACCCGCGTCCGCGGCGGAGTGCCATTCCCGCTTCCTGCGATCCTCCGGAAGGCTCGTCGGGTCGACGAGCCAATCCGACATCATCGTGGTGAAGATCGGAGTGTTGGCCGGCTGCGGACGGGCCGACGCCAGGTCGGACCGTGGCTGGAAGAACGACGCCGTCTTCGCCGAGTTGGTCCGGTAGCGGTGCCGGGCCGCCTGCTGCGCGTCGCTGCGCGGCGACACGGAACCACCGTCGGCGATACTGGGCCCGGACGCCCCTGCGGCCGAATCGAATCCGGCACCGTTGGTCGCCGCAGCGGGTCGCTGCGGAAGCCCCGGAGTGCTGCCCGGCTGACGGCGCGGCAGACCGGGCGCGCTTCCCGGACGCCGCTGCGGAAGACCCTGGAAGAGTTCCGACTGACGACGGCCCGCATCCGGGGCCGGCGCGCGCTGCGGCAGGTCGGAACGGCTCGGTGCCTCCGTCCGATCCGTGGATTCGCCACCCGCGAGCGGACCCGCCATCGGCTGCTGCGGCCGGTTCTGCGGAACCGAGGGGGACGATCCGGAAGCCCGTCCCGGAAGCCCGGGAGTCGCGCCCGGACGACGCTGCGGAAGACCGGGGGAAGCGGGGCGCTGCTGCGGGGCGGGCGCACGATGTGCCGAGTCCTGCTGCGGCTCGCGGACCGGCAGGGACTGCTGCGAGTCCCATGCCTGCGACTGATCCTGCCGGCTGTCGCGTGCGGGCGCGGAATTCGTCGGCGGCAGACCCGGCGTGGCACCGGGGCGACGCTGCGGAAGACCCGAAAGTCCTTCACGACGAGCGGGATCGGCGTCGGGCCGCGGAGTGGAACCGTTGTGTCCCTCACCATTGCGACCGTCGGTCGAGTGCCCGTTGGTCTCCTCCGGTCCGCGGCGAGGACCGCGCGGGGGCAGGGACGACGCGAACGCTGCTGCGGCATCCGGTTCGATCCGGCGCGGCTGCGGTGACCTGGGCGGAGTCGGCAGACCCGGAGTCCCACCCGGCTGACGAGTGGGCAGACCCGGAGTTCCGCCGGGGCGACGTTGCGGAAGACCCGACGGCCCGAACTCACGCGAGGCCGACGGTGTCCGGTCGTCGGACGAGGGTGCTCGAGAGTCGCGCAGCGAGGGTGCCGGAAGTGACGACGGAGGCGGGGTGAACTCGTTCCGTCCCGATTCGCGTTGCAACTCGTCCCGGCGCTCGTCCTGGTAGGACGGCGCCGTGTCCCGCGCAGCGGAAGGAGTTTCGTCGACATCGCTCGCGTAACTGTCGTTCGCGTAGCCGGCTTTCGCGTACGCGTCGTCGGACTCGCCGGCCCGGACATCGTCGTTCGCGGCCTCGGGAAGACCCTGCCGTGCGACGGGCGCCGAGATCGCCTGCGGTGCCGAGTACTCCTCCGGCTCCAGTTCGAGAGGGGGCTGAGGACCGGTGTGCGACAACGCAAGCGGGGACACCAGCAGCACGTCCGGGATGTGGACGCTCGCGGTGATACCCGGGTTGCGTGCGGTGTCGAAGGTCGGGCGCAGACGCACGGTGAGACCGTGCCGCTCGGCGAGTCGCGACACCACGAACAGACCCATGTGGCGTGCGGTGTCCGGACCGACCTCGCCGCCCTTGGCGAGACGCTGGTTGATGACCTCGAGTTCGTCGGCCGGGATACCGATACCGCGGTCGGCGATCTCGACGAGCAGACCGCCGTCGACGGCACGCGCGAAGCTGAAGGTGACGTTGCTGTCGGGCGGTGACGCACGCAACGAGTTGTCGACCAGCTCGGCCAGGAGGTGCACGATGTCGGTCGCGACCGCGCCACTGAGAGCACCGTCGGGCGTCGAGCCGATCTGCACGCGCTGGTAATCCTCGACCTCCGACATCGCGGCGCGCAGGATGTCGCCGAGCTGAACGGGCGCGGAGTGACCGCGACGCATGCGCGTACCGGAGAGAATCAGCAGGTTGTCGCCGTTACGACGCATACGCGCGGCGAGGTGGTCGAGACGGAACAGGCTCTCGAGTCGAGCGGGGTCCTTCTCCTCGTACTCGAGTCGTTCGATGAGACCGAGTTGCTGCTCCACGAGCGACTTCGACCGACGCGCGAGCGTCTCGAACATGTCGCTGATCTGCAGACGCAGGTGGGCCTGCTCGCCGGCGAGGCGCAGAGCCTGCCCGTGCATGTCGTCGACCGCGCGAGCGAGCTGCCCGATCTCCTCGGTGGTGTGCACCGGGACGCGGGTGAACTCGATGTCCTCGATGTTGTCGCCGACCTTGATTCGGTCGATCGCCTCGGGAAGCTCCTGCCGCGCCACCTTCAGGGTGCCGTAGCGCAGACGACGGATCGGTCCGACGAGCGAACGCGACACGAGCAGTGCGAGCACGAGTGCCGCGAGCAGGGCCGCGAGCACGATCGCGGTATCGCGGAGCGCGGCCGAGCGGGTTTGCGCCGCGCGTTCCTGAATGGTGGTGCTGACCTGGTTCGACGCTTCTTCGATGATGGTGCCGTAGATGTCGACACTGTTGAGCAACGACGCGCGGAGGTTGAGGATCGGGAGCGGATCCGAGCCGGCCGCGTCGACCATGTCGGCACGCTCCTGGACGCCGGCACGGAGTTCGGCGATCTGAGCATCGGCCATCGGGTAGGAGCGGGCGAGCAGATCGAGCATCGCGAGTTCGGCGCCGGACGCCGACACCAGGGCGGTGCCGGGCTGAGTGGGGTCGCCGAGGAGCTGGAGCAGACCGAGTACCTGACCGAAGAGGTAGCGCTGGGAGTACCACGCGTTGATCAGCTGGTCGCCGTAGCCGAGGATCTCGCGATCGTCGACCTCGCCGAGGATGGCCTCGACGATACGGTTGAGGCTGTCGCGCACCTCGCTCGTGACGGCACCGATCTCTTGGATCGGCACCGGACCGGCCTGCATCTTCGTGTAGAGCGACTGGGCCGTGGCGGCGGTGCGGCTGAGGTCGGCGGTCACCGCGGGATCGAGTTCGGGGTTCTCCGTGACCGAGGCGATCGTGCCGAAAGCGTCACCGAGAGCCGCCATTTCCTCGGGGGTCGCCGTTCCGGCCGCGGCACCCGCGGTGGCGGTGGCGAACGCCGTCGAGAAATCCACGATGTCCGGCACGGCTGCGACCTGATCGGCTGCGGACGAGAAGTGGACGGCGTTGCTGAGCTCGTTCTCGACCCGAAGACCACCGAGGACCATTGCCACGGTCACGGGGACAGCGAGAACGGCGGTGACCTTCCTGCGAAGACCCCACCCCTCGATGTTCCACCACCGCTGCTGGGGCGGCGACTTGTCACTCATGGATCACAGCTCTCCTTCCACCCCGTCCGCGCCGGGCGACGAACACCAGTCGGCACTGCACTCCGATGAGCGCGCTTTCGATCGAGTGCAGTCGAACGAGACGTTTCGGGTGAGGGCACCATATCGGGACATACAGCGGATACGGAAGAGTGAGTTCTTCCCGTACCCCCGCGCTGCCCCGGCCCCCTCGTCGGCAGCCACACGTACAGATGGCCGATAGGAGTGTACTCACGAGTAACGAAGAAGGCTAACGGCCCTTCCCACTTCCGGGCGCACGACATGCGAATCCCCGCCGTGATGTACGACACAGCGGGGATTCGCATGCAGTTCTCCGGCGCTGCCGGCCGTGATCAGACGTCGAGGAAGCGGACATCCTTCGCGTTACGGGTGATGAAGCTCCGTCGTGCCGCGACGTCCTCGCCCATGAGGACGCTGAACAACTCGTCGGCCGCGGCGGCGTCGTCGAGGGTCACCTGACGCAGGACGCGGACGCTCGGATCCATCGTGGTCTCCCACAGTTCCTTGGCGTTCATCTCACCGAGACCCTTGTAACGCTGGATACCGTCGTCCTTGTTGATCTTCTTGCCCGCGGCGAGACCCGCCTCGAGCAGGGCGTCGCGCTCACGGTCCGAGTACGCGAACTCCGGCTCGCTGCGCTGCCACTTGAGCTTGTACAGCGGCGGCTGCGCCAGGAAGACGTGACCTTCCTCGACCAGCGGGCGCATGAAACGGAACAGCAGCGTGAGCAGCAGCGTCGCGATGTGCTGACCGTCGACGTCGGCGTCGGCCATCAGGACGATCTTGTGATAGCGCAGCTTCGCGATGTCGAACTCTTCGTGGATGCCGGTACCGAACGCCGTGATGATCGACTGGACCTCGGCGTTCTTGAGCACCTTGTCGATACGGGCCTTCTCGACGTTGATGATCTTGCCGCGCAACGGAAGGATCGCCTGGTACATCGAGTCGCGACCCGACTTGGCGGACCCCCCTGCGGAGTCGCCCTCCACGATGTAGATCTCGCACTTGCTCGGATCCTTCGACCGGCAGTCGGCCAGCTTGCCGGGCAGACCACCGATGTCCGTCGCGCTCTTGCGGCGGACGAGCTCGCGGGCCTTTCGGGCGGCGACACGTGCGTGCGCCGACGACACGGCCTTGGTGACGATCGTCTTCGCGTCGGCCGGATTGGCCTCGAACCAGTGCGAGATGTGCTCGTTGCACGCCTTCTGCACGAACGACTTCACCTCGGTGTTGCCGAGCTTGGTCTTGGTCTGGCCCTCGAACTGCGGCTCGGCGACCTTGACGGAGATGATCGCTGCCAGGCCCTCGCGGATGTCGTCGCCCGTGAGGTTGGGGTCCTTCTCCTTGAGGAGCTTCTTGTCCTTCGCGTAGCGGTTGACGACGGTGGTCAGCGCCGCGCGGAAGCCTTCCTCGTGCGTGCCGCCCTCGTGGGTGTTGATGGTGTTGGCGAAAGTGTGGACGGACTCGGAGTAACCCGAGTTCCACTGCATCGCGACCTCGAGTTCGTGGCCGGTGCCCTTGGCCGTGAACCCGACGACCGAGTTGTGGATGGGCGTCTTCGTGCGATTGATGTGCCGCACGTAGTCCTCGAGACCACCGGGGTAGTGGTACGTGCGGACCTTGACCTTGTGGACCTCGGGTTCGGCGGCCTCGACGGCCTGGTCCTCCGCGGTCTTGGGGGCGTCCGCGGTGTCGGGGACGTCTTCCTCGGTGACCTCTTCGGGTGCGACCCGCTCGTCGGTGAGGGTGATGGTCAATCCCTTGTTGAGGAACGCCATCTCCTGCAGGCGACGCGCGACGGTCTCGAAGTTGAACGTCGTGGTCTCGAAGATCTCGGGGTCGGGCCAGAACCGGACGGTGGTACCCGTGCGCTTGGTGGCCTCTCCTCTGACCAGCTCGCCCGGCTTCGAGGCGGTGTACGTCTGCTCCCAGTGGTACCCGTCGTTGTCGATCTCGACCTCGAGGATTGTGGACAGGGCGTTCACCACGGAGATACCGACACCGTGCAGACCGCCGGAGACGGCGTAGGCGTCGGAGTCGAACTTGCCGCCGGCGTGGAGCTGGGTGAGGACGACCTCGACGGTAGGGACACCGGACGCGTGCATACCGACGGGAATACCGCGGCCGTCGTCGACGACCTGGACGCCACCATCGGCGAGGAGGGTGACCTCCACCTTCGACGCGTAACCGGCCATGGCCTCGTCGACCGAGTTGTCGACGACCTCCCAGATCAGGTGGTGCAGACCACGCTCTCCGGTGGAACCGATGTACATGCCGGGGCGCTTGCGCACCGCCTCGAGACCCTCGAGGACGGTGATGGACGACGCACCGTACTCATTCTTGTTGTTGTTCGACTTCTGGGCAGCCACGGGTGGGTAGCTCTCCTTCTCCGATCGGCCCCGCGCACGCGCGCGACGCATTCCTGTCCATCCTACGTGCCCTCAGGCCCTGCACCGGGGTCGACACGAATGCGGGCATCCGCACCGCTGACGTCCCCGTAGCCGCCCCTTCGCGAGCGGGACGACGTGATTTCCTAGGCACCCGGATTTTCGCCCCGTGTACGGGCCGCGAGCGATCCGGGAATCACCCGTAGGTGTCGCGTGGTCCGCGGCCGCGGATGTGACGTTCACCCTTCCGCCAGCTGGGAGCCGTCGGGCCGGTGATCCGCAGTTCCTTCACCACTCCGTGCCCCACGGCCGCGGCGATCTTCGCGAGGATCTGCGATTGCATCATCCTCAACTGCGTCGCCCAGGCCGTCGACTCGGCCGAGACGTGCAGGATTCCGTCGCGCAGTGTGGTCGGCTGGGCATGGCTCGCGATGTCGTCACCCACGACCCGGGCCCAGCTCCCCATGACGGTGCCTTCGGACACGTGCGTCGACCACCCCCGCTGCTTGGACAGCGACTGCGCGAGGGCACCGAGCGGCTGGGGGTCGCGGTCGTCCGGTCCGGGCCCCGACCAGCCGCGACGCCGGCGTTTCGGGCGCAGCCGGCCCCGCGACGCGCGTCCCTGTCCGACGGCCTTGCCGCTCGCCTTCGCGGCGGCCCGAGCCTCCTCGAGCGCGCGACGGGCCAGGTCGATGCCCTTCAGCTCCGGCTCGTTCGAACCGCCCTCGGCACCTGTCCGTTCGTCGTTCATCCGACCTCCCCGGTGATCCGGTCCGTCTCCCGTTGCACCGATCCCAGCACAGAGATACGACCTTCTCCGGTGTCCTCGACGTGGACGGGGAACCGGGCACCGTTCAACTCGGCGGGCACGTCCTCCGGCACGGCCGCCGTGATCAGCACCTGCTCGGCCGTCGTGGCGACCTCGGCGAGCGCGGACCGCCGGCGACGATCGAGTTCGGCGAAGACGTCGTCGAGCATGAGAACCGGATCGGTGCCGTCGGTGCGCAGCAGGGCGAACGCCCCGAGCCGTAACGCGAGCGCGAACGACCACGATTCGCCGTGGCTCGCATAACCTTTCGCCGGCTCGGCGCCGAGCATCAGCTCGAGATCGTCGCGGTGCGGTCCGACGAGGCAGACTCCGCGTTCGATCTCCCTGGACCGCATCTCCGCGAGCCGGTGGAGGAAGACGGTCTCGAGAAACTCGCGATCGTCCCGTGCAGGCATCCGGGCCGGATCGGAGAACTCCGGTGGCAGCGCGTCACCGAGGCTGCTGCGGTAGCACAGACTCGCCGGACGCGACTCGGGTGCGATCGATCGGTACGCTTCGGATACATGCGGGGCCAGTTCGTGCAGCAACGCGATGCGCGCCGCGAGCAGTTCGGCCCCGTGGGCCGCGAGGTGGCCGTCCCACACGTCGAGGGTGGCCAGAGCGCTCGCCCCGTCGTCGGAGCGGTTTCCCCGCCGCAGCGCCCCACCCGCCGTCTTGAGCAGCGCGGACCGCTGGCGCAACACCTTGTCGTAGTCGGCGCGGACCCCACTCATCCGCGGGAATCGCGTGCTGAGCAGTTCGTCGAGGAACCGGCGGCGATCGCCCGGGTCGCCGCGGACGAGGGAGAGATCCTCCGGTGCGAAGAGCACCGTGCGGAGGATGCCGAGGATCTCACGGGGCCGGCGGGCCGGCGACTGGTTGATCCGCGCCCGGTTCTGCTTGCCCTCGTTGATCTCGATGTCGATGCCGAGTTCACGGCCGTTGTTGACGACCAGAGCCCCGGCGAACGCCCGTGATGCGCCGGCCCGCAGCAACGGACCGTCGGAGGACACCCGGTGCGACGACAGCGTCGACAGATATCCGAGGGCCTCGAGCAGATTGGTCTTCCCGTGTCCGTTGCGCCCGACGAAGACCGTCGCCCCCGGAGTGAGGTCGACGGAAACCGTTCTCCACGAACGGAAGTCGCGCAGCGAGAAGGTGCGAACGTACACGGGGGTCCAGTCTCGGGGCCGGTCAGCCCGGCAGGCGCACCGGCATCAGCAGATAGGTGTAATCGCTGTCCGGAGCGGCGAAGGTGCCCGACGAGTCCGGCACGGGTTCCTCGTCGAGCGCGGGGCGCAGCACGGCGGGCCGACTCGAGGTGGTGAACCCGAACGAGACCTTGTCGGTGTGCAGCGACGTCAGTCCGTCGAGCAGGTAGCCCGGGTTGAACGCGATGATCAGCGGCTCCCCGAAGAACTCGGCGGGATGGGATTCCTCGGCCCGGCCCGCGTCGTCGCCACCAGCCGAGAGCAGCACGCTACCCTCCGTGAACTCGAGTCGGACCTGCGCGCCGCGCTCGGCGACCAGCGCCACGCGCTTGATCGCGTCGACGAGCGGTGCGATCTCGACGGTCGCCATCGCGGTGTGCTCGTTGGGGAGCAACTGGCGGAACTTGGGGAATTCGGCGTCGAGCAGGCGCGTCGTGGTGCGGCGACCTTCGGCGACGATGCCGAGCAGACCCTCGGCACCCACCGACGACCCGCTGCCGAGAGCCAGCTGGACCGGGGAGTTCGAGGACCCGCCAACGGTTTTCGCGGCCTCGGAGAGGGTCTTGGCGGGTACGAGCACGGCCGAACTCGTGGATTCCGCGGTGGGCATCCACTCGAGCTTCCGCACCGCGAGACGGAACCGGTCGGTGGCCGCGAGCACCATGTCGGTGCCCTCGATCTCCACCCGGATGCCCGTGAGCATGGGGAGCGTGTCGTCCTTGCCGGCTGCGACGGCGACCTGGCTGATGGCCTCGGCGAACAGATCGCCGGACAGCGCACCGGTCTGCTGCGGGAGCTCGGGCAGCTGCGGGTAGTCCTCCACAGGCATGGTGGGAAGTGAGAACTTGGCGCTACCGCACGTGATGAGCACGCGGGTGCCGTCGAGCACGACATCCACAGGCTTGTGAGGCAACGCGCGGGTGATGTCGGCGAGCAGTTTGCCGGACACCAGCACCCGGCCCGGAGTGATGACCTCGGCCGAGACGTGGACCTGCGCGGATACCTCGTAATCGAAGCCAGAGACCGTCAGCCCGCGTTCGTCGGCACCGAGCAGGACACCGCCCAGAACCGGAACGGGGGGTCGCGACGGAAGGCTTCGGGCAACCCATGCAACGGAATCGGCGAAGTCCTCGCGAGGCACACGAAACTTCATACTTCCCAGCTCCATCGCCCGGTGGATCCCTTCGATCGTGGTCTCGACAAGTCTACGAAGTCTGTCACAGAACCCCGACACCGATGAGGCGGAGCCGGGGGATGCGGGTCCACGTTATGCCTTCCGTCGCTGCTTGGAAAGCCGGGAGGCTCGAGGCGTGACCCTCACTCGAGGGCCTGTGGACCGAAGCTCTCCACACACCTGTTTTGAAAGAAGATTTCTGAAGAGAACTCACAGAAGTAGTAATAGGGCCTGTGGAATCTGTGGACGAACGACCGTCTAGGCTGGTGGGCGATGTTCTCGAGGGGTACGAACTCGAGGATGAACTCGAGGAGTTCTCGAGGATGAATGTGGATTCCTCGAGACTGTTCATCCTTTGTCCACCGTTCGTCCACAAAGATCCCACGTTCTGCACACCCTTGTCCACAGGTGTGGGAAGCCGAAATTTCTCGAGATACGGGACAGGGAGCGCCCTGTGGACGCTCCCTGTGGATGGATACTCGAGGCTCGAGGATCAGCGCTTGGACCGCTGCTTGATGCGCGCGGTGAGCTCCTGCACCTGGTCGTAGACCTTGCGACGCTCGGTCATCTCCTTGCGAATCTTCTTGTCCGCGTACATGACCGTGGTGTGGTCGCGACCGAAGGTCTGCCCGATCTTCGGCAACGACAGATCGGTGAGCTCGCGGCACAGATACATCGAGATCTGGCGTGCCTGCGCGAGCGGGCGTGCCTTCCCGGGGCCGCACAGGTCGTCGATCGACGTGCCGAAGTACTCCGCGGTCACGGCCATGATCGTGGCTGCGTTGATCTCGAGCGCGGACGAGTCCGGCATCAGATCCCGCAGCACCACCTCGGCGAGGGTGAGATCGAGTGGTTGCCTGTTGAGCGACGCGAAGGCCGTCACGCGGATCAGGGCACCCTCGAGTTCGCGGATGTTGCGTTCGATCCGGCTCGCGATCAGCTCGAGCACGTCGTGCGGCACGTTCAGGCCGTCCATGCGCGCCTTCTTCGACAGGATCGCGATGCGCGTCTCGAGTTCCGGCGGCTGGACGTCGGTGATCAGGCCCCACTCGAACCGGGTCCGCAGTCGTTCCTCGAGCGTCGCGAGCTGCTTGGGCGGGCGATCGGACGAGACGACGATCTGCTTGTTGGCGTTGTGGAGGGTGTTGAAAGTGTGGAAGAACTCCTCCTGGATACCTTCCTTGCCCTCGATGAACTGGATGTCGTCGACGAGCAGGATGTCGGTCTCGCGGTAGCGCCGCTTGAACGCGACCTTGCGGTCGTCGCGGAGGCTGTTGATGAAGTCGTTCGTGAACTCCTCGGTGGAGACGTACTTCACCCGCATCCCCGGGAAGAGCCGCTGGGCATAGTGGCCGGCGGCGTGCAGCAGATGCGTCTTGCCCAGGCCCGACGCACCCCAGATGAAGAGCGGGTTGTAGGCCCGTGCCGGTGCTTCGGCGATCGCCACCGCTGCGGCGTGCGCGAACCTGTTCGACGCACCGATCACGAAGGTGTCGAAGGTGTACTTCGCGTTGAGGCTGCTGCTGCCCATGGGCGGCGTCTCGGGCGGTGGGGGCTGGGTGAAGTAGGACGGCCACGACTCGCGCACGGCGGTCATCGCCTCCCGGTCGTCGTCGACCTCCTCGAGTTCGCCGTGGTCGGCCTCGAGCATGTCGTGCTCACGCGAGGAGATCAGGCGTCGCCGATAGGCGGCACCTTCACCGGGAAGCATGCCGTCGCGCGTGAATTCCCCGTCCCTCGGTCCGACGCCGTCCCTGGACACGGCGCCGTCCCGAGGCATCGCCCCGTCGCGCGGACCGCCGGCATCGCGGGGTATCGGAGCCTCCCGGCGCAGATCACGGCTGCGTGTCTCCGCGGTGCGCGGATTCACAGGCTGTGCATCGACCGGCAGGCCTTCGAGGGGCAGTGTGTCGCGAGGTTCGGCGTAGGGATCCTCGGCAGGATCATCCACACGTTCCCGCGGCTCGACGCGCACACCGAGACCCTCGACCCGGTGGCCGAGGTGCCGGTTGAGGGTGCGGAGGATGGGTTCGCGCAGATCGCGTTCGATCGACTGCTGGGCGAGCGTGGAAGGCACCGAGAGCAGGGCGAATCCCTGTGCGAGCGTGATCGGTTTGACGAGCGCGAGCCATGCCTTCTGGCTCTTCGTCAACAATCCGTCGTCGATGGTCAGCTCGGATACGACGTCCGTCCACACATCGGCCAGCGCGTTCGGCTCGTCGCTCACGCAGCTTCCCTCCCTTTGATCACCGGTTTTCCACACGATTATCCACAGGTGTGGACAACCGGGGGAATCACCCGGTGGATATGTGGATGGGAGGTTGTGTATTCGCTCAGCGGGTTCGTGGGCCCGGGCGGTCTGCGGGGATCAGTGTGACACACGGTGCGATGCGATCCGGGCTCGTACGCCGCGAATGCGCCCGGAGAAGCTGCGCGAGGGCGCCCGTGCAGGCGCGGGGCAGCGGGCCGTCACCGGCCGGCACATCGTCGTCGAACGGAGCGTGACGCGGGACTGCACAGGTAGTCGCGATGCGCCGTCGAAGACATGGCCCACAGCGTACCCGAGCTGTGCCCTGGATCACATACCTTCTCGGGGTGTAGTTTTCGTCGACGCGTCCGGCGTGTCGCGTTGATTGCCGGTGATGGTCGCGGTTTGATTTCGCGCCCGCGTCCGAGTAGCCTCGAACAGTCACTCATACTGAGGTGATGGGTTCGTCCTGCTCTTCCGGGCAATCGGATCCTGCGAATTCACGTACACGTTGGAACGACGGCGCTCACCCGTGCCGTCGCAGAATTATCGAGGAGTGTCGACCGTGGCCAAGGGCAAGCGGACGTTCCAGCCGAACAACCGACGCCGCGCGCGCGTTCACGGCTTCCGTCTCCGGATGCGGACCCGTGCGGGTCGCGCAATCGTTTCGGCGCGTCGCCGTAAGGGCCGCGCTTCTCTCACCGCCTGATTCCCTAACCGGAGCTCGGGGTGTTACCTGAGCCGTATCGACTGCGGCGCCACTCGGACTTCTCGGACACCGTCCGCCGAGGGCGTCGTCAGGGGCGGCGGGATCTGGTCGTTCACGTTCTCGAACGCGATCGCACCGAGTCCTTGGTGAGTGTCGGCGGTCCGCGTTTCGGACTGGTCGTGAGCAAGGCTGTCGGGCCGGCGGTGATTCGACATCGAGTCGCACGCCGGCTTCGTCATATCTGTGCAGGCCTCGTCGAGGCTCTGCCCTCCGAGACCGACATCGTGTTGCGCGCGCTACCCGGCGCCGCCACCGCGGAATCCCGCGAACTCGACAAGCAGGTGCGATCGGGTCTCGCTCGCCTCGGGCTGCTCGACCCCGCTGCTCCGGTCCCGAGTGGGAGTGCCCGCGCATGAACGAGGCGGAGCCGAGGTCGTGGTGGCGATCGCTGCGGTCCGCCCCGGCCCGGGCACTGATCTTCTGCATCGAGCTCTATCGCACCTATGTGTCGCCCACGCGGATGCCGACCTGCCGCTTCACCCCGACCTGTAGCGAGTACGCCGTGGAGGCGCTGCGCACGCGGGGTGTCGTCGTCGGTTCGGTCCTGGCATCGGTGAGACTGCTCAAGTGCGGCCCCTGGCACCCTGGTGGGTGGGATCCGGTACCCGAACGGAAACCTCGGTCGTCCCCAGTGGGTACCTGACCGGAGCCGAGACCCGAGACCGACGCCTCTTCGTGGCGATCATGGACGACCAGAGGAGTACATAGAGCCGTGCTCGACTTCATCTACTATCCCGTGTCCTGGATCCTGTGGGTCTGGCACAAAGTGTTCTCGTTCGTGCTGGCGCCCGACAGCGGCTGGGCATGGGCGCTGTCGGTGGTGTTCCTCGTGTTCACGCTGCGTGCGATCCTCTACAAGCCGTTCGTGAAGCAGGTCCGCACGACGCGTCAGATGCAGGAACTGCAGCCGCAGATCAAGGCGCTCCAGAAGAAGTACTCGAAGGATCGGCAGCGCCAGGCGCTGGAGATGCAGAAGCTCCAGAAGGAGCACGGCTTCAATCCTCTGATGGGATGCCTGCCCGTCCTGCTCCAGGTTCCTGTCTTCATCGGCCTGTTCCACGTGCTGCGTTCGTTCAACCGCACCGGCACGGGTGTCGGCCAGCTCGGTCTGAGCCCCGAACAGAACGCGCAGCTCGGCAACTACGCGTTCAGCCCGGAAGACGTCCAGTCCTTCCTGAGTGCCCGTCTGTTCGGTGCTCCGATCTCGTCGTGGATCACGCAGCCGATGGCGTCGCTCGAAGCCTTCGCGCCGTTCGGCGGCATTCCGACGCGCTGGGAGATCGCCGCCGTCGCAGTGCCGTTGATGGTCGTCGCCGGTATCGCCACGCACTTCAATGCGCGCGCCTCCGTCGCCCGCCAGAGTGCTCAGGCCGCCGCGAATCCGCAGGCCGCGATCATGAACAAGTTGGCCCTGTACGTCTTCCCGCTGGGTGTGCTCGTCGGTGGCCCGTTCCTCCCGATCGCCGTCATCCTCTACTGGGTCAGTAACAACATCTGGACCTACGGACAGCAGCACCTCGTCTTCCGACGTATCGACAAGGAGGAAGAGGAGAAGAAGGCTGCCGCCCTGGCACGCCGGAACGAGAACGCACCGAAGCCGGGTGCCCGACCAGACAAGTCCAAGAAGAAGGGCACGGCCGCAGCGGCAGTGTCCGATGCCGGTGACGCCCCGGTCGACGAGACCGGCGAAGTGTCGCTGCAGAAGGACTCCGCGGGTGACGCGGACACGGCAGCATCGGCTCCGAAGCCCGGTGCGACCGCTCCCAAGCCGGGCAGCCGCCCCAAGAACTCCAAGCGCAAGCGGCGCTGACCGAAGTAGAAGAGAGCTGAACATGGCCAGTGACCTGGACAAGGTGGAAGAGGACCTCGCGGTGGCACCCGAGGAGAGCGACCCCGCGGCGGACGCCGATCTCGATGACGACGATTACCTCATCGAGGAAGGCGAAATCGCCGGCGACTACCTGGAGCAGTTGCTCGACGTTCTCGATTTCGACGGCGACATCGACCTCGACGTCGAGGGCGACCGCGCTGTCGTGAGTATCGATGGCGGCAAGGATCTCACCAAGCTGGTGGGTCGCAACGGTGAGGTTCTCGACGCTCTCCAGGAACTCACCCGCCTCGCCGTGCAGCAGGCGACGGGTGAGCGCAGCAAGCTCATGCTCGATATCGCGGGGTGGCGCGCGGGTAAACGTAACGAACTGTCCTCGCTGGGTGCGTCGGCCGCGAAGCGCGTGCTCGAGTCCGGTAAGCGTGAAGAGCTGGAGCCGATGACGCCGTTCGAGCGCAAGATCGTGCACGACGCCGTGGCGAAGATCGACGGTGTGTCCAGCGAGAGCGAGGGTGCGGAGCCGAACCGCCGTGTGGTGATCGTCAAGGATTGAGTCGGCCGCGCCGACCGAAGAGGGACTCTGCGTCGCCAGGGTCCCTCTTCGTTTTTCGTATCGATGCTGTGGGCCCCGATGTTGTCTCGGGTGGGTCCACAGGAAAGGATGTTTCACGTGGAACAGCACGAGGCGGAACTGTCGGCGATCGCACAGCAGGTGTTCGGGGATCGAATCGACCTTGCCGAGCGATACCACCAGTCGTTGTCGACGGCGGGTGTCGAGCGGGGACTCATCGGGCCGCGCGAGGTACCGCGCCTGTGGGAGCGGCACATTCTCAATTGCGCTGTGGTGGGTGAACTCATCCAGGAGGGTGAGACGGTCGTCGACGTGGGCAGTGGCGCCGGCCTGCCGGGTATTCCTCTCGCGCTCGCCCGTCCCGACCTCCAGGTCACTCTCGTCGAGCCGCTTCTGCGTCGCACCGTCTATCTGGCGGAATTCGTGGAATCCAACGGGATCGAGAATGTCCTCGTGGTCCGCGGCCGAGCCGAGCAGCCGAGCGTGCTCCAGGAAGCCGGCGGTGCGGATGTCGTCACCTCGCGTGCAGTCGCACCCCTCGCCAAACTCGCCAAGTGGTCACTGCCCCTCGTCCATGAGGGAGGACGGATGCTGGCATTGAAGGGCTCATCCGCTCGAGAGGAGATCGAGCGGGATCGCGACGAACTCACTCGCTTGGGCGCCGGCAATCTCGAGGTGCTCGAGTGCGGAGGTGATCTTCTTCCCGTTCCTACACTCGTCGTCAAGGCCGAGCGGATCCCGCGTCCGGCGAGACGTCGCAAGAAGCGCTGACGCAGGATCGAGCGTTCGGCAACCCCTCATCACCCTCCCTCCCCCACCGGGTCGGGAGGGTGTTGTCTTTTCGGGACGACTCGAGGAATCTACTCGAGTGCTTTTCCGGGATGAAAGGGCCATTTCCATCGTTGTCACACCAGACCCATTCACCCCAGGTAGTTTCGTCACTGTGATGTTTGGCTCGACTGCGAGCGTAGGATTTTCCGAAAGTGCTTCTACGCAATGAATTTCGAGATGAGTGCCATGACTGTTGTTGCAATGCACAGCAATTCATTTTCCTCCTTCTATCGTCCTCTCCCCTTCGCTGACCGCTGTCGACGTTTCACGTGAAACATGGCGATTCCTTTCGCTGTGTTTCACGTGAAACAACCGCCGCGTCGTTTCACGTGAAACGGCGCCCGGCCATGTCGTCGACGGAACCTGGAATGCGGATGGAATACTGGACCAACCGAGAATGCGTGCGCGTGCTCGGGAAGCCGGGACAGCTCCGGGCCAGGGGCTCGCATTCTCTCGTCGGCGCCTCGGCCCGCTTCGAAGCCGGGACCGGGAAGCGACGAAGATGTAGCGTGCGAACCGAGCGGATCTACGTGTAAGGAGTGTTCGATGACGGGTGGATCTGAATCCGCTGTTTCACGTGAAACCGGAGGCGTCGAGGACGACTTCTCCCCTGTGCCCTTCGACGGTTTCTCCGCTATCGACACGCCTATCGGCGCGGCCGCTCATCGCGCCACCCAGGTCCTGCATCCGAGCGAAGCCAACTCCCTACCCAAGCCTCGCGAGCGTCGCGTCTTCACGATCGCCAATCAGAAGGGCGGGGTGGGTAAGACCACCACGGCGGTGAATATCGCCTCCGCTCTCGCCGTCCAGGGTCTCTCCGTTCTCGTCGTCGACCTCGATCCGCAGGGCAATGCGAGCACCGCATTGGGCGTGCCGCACTACTCCGGCATTCCCTCGAGCTACGAGATCCTCCTCGGGGAGATCAGTGCCGCCGAGGCCGTGCAACAGAGCCCTCACAACGAACGCCTCTTCTGCATCCCCGCCACCATCGACCTCGCGGGCGCCGAAATCGAACTCGTCTCGATGGTCGCCCGAGAGAACCGTCTCCGGAACGCCCTCACGAAGGAAGCTCTCGGCGATCGCGACTTCGACTACGTGATCATCGACTGCCCGCCCTCGCTCGGCTTGCTCACGGTCAACGCTCTCGTTGCCGCGAAGGAAGTCCTCATCCCCATCCAGTGCGAGTACTACGCACTCGAGGGCGTCGGGCAGCTCCTGCGCAACATCGAGCTCGTCCAATCCCATCTCAACCCCGAACTGCACGTCTCGACCGTTCTCCTGACGATGTACGACGGGCGAACCAAACTGGCCGATCAGGTCGCTGCAGAGGTACGTGCCCACTTCGGCAGCGCGGTGCTGCGTGCCGTCATCCCCCGTAGCGTAAAAGTCTCCGAAGCTCCCGGTTACGGGATGACAGTTCTCGACTACGATCCTGGATCGCGCGGCGCGATGAGCTACCTCGACGCCGGGCGCGAGTTGGCGGCACGCGGGGCACACGAGAATCAGGGGAACGGATGAGCGCGACACGCAAGGGCGGGCTCGGTCGAGGTCTGGCAGCTCTCATCCCTACCGGACCGCCGGTGGACGCAGAGCAGAAGCCGGCCCCCGCTACCACCACTACGGCCACCGCCCCGGCCGAGCCGGACCCGGTTGCCCCTGCGTCCACCAAGCCCGCAGCGTCCGCACCTGCGAAGCCTGCTGGGGGCGGGCAGCCCACCAAGTCGGCCGCTGCGCGTCGCGCAGCGTCGTCGGTCCTGAACCTGCCGTCGTCCGGTCTGGGCACGGCCGCCGCCGACGTCATCATCGGCGACGGCAAGCCGACGACACCGGTGTTCCGGAACGAGGCGGCCCGGCCGTCCGACGACTCGGCGGAGTCGTCCACAGCGACCATCGAGAGTGAACCCCTCCCCTCCCCCGCCGGAGCGGTATACCTCGAGATCCCGATCGGCCGGATCGAACCCAATCCGAAGCAGCCGCGTCAGGTCTTCGACGAGGAAGCACTCGCGGAGCTCGTCCACTCCATCCGTGAGTTCGGGCTCATGCAACCGGTCGTGGTCCGCCGTCTCGACGGCGACCGCTTCCAACTCGTGATGGGCGAACGTCGCTGGCGTGCCGTCCAGGAAGCCGGGCTCGACACGATCCCCGCGATCGTTCGCGACACCGAGGACGAGTCGCTGTTGCGCGACGCGCTGCTGGAGAACATCCACCGGGTGCAACTCAACCCCCTCGAAGAGGCAGCGGCATATCAGCAGTTGCTCGAGGAGTTCGAGGTCACCCACGAGGAACTTGCCGGCCGGCTCGGTCGATCGCGACCGGTCATCACGAACATGATCCGCTTGCTCAAGCTGCCGGTCGCGGTGCAACGGCGAGTGGCGGCCGGGGTGCTGTCGGCCGGGCATGCGCGCGCCCTGCTGGCGCTCGAGGCCGGTGCCGACGCCCAGGAAGCACTCGCCGCACGCATTGTCGCCGAGGGTCTGTCCGTGCGTGCGACGGAAGAAGCCGTCGTGCTCGCCAACCGCAACGACACCCCCGACGCTCCGCAGCAGAAGCGCCGGAAACCCATCCAGATGCCCGGACTGCAGGATGTCGCGGAGCGGCTGTCGAACTCCTTCGATACGCGCGTCACCGTGAGTCTCGGCAAGCGCAAGGGCAAGATCGTGGTGGAGTTCGGTTCGGTCGACGACCTCGAACGCATCGTGAAGATGATGGAGTCGCAGACCGACCTTTCTTGACTCCTCGTCGGGGCAGGACAACAGTCTGTAGACGAAAGACGTGGAGGCGAACTATCCCGTGTCGACTCGAGTGTCACCGCTCACGCTGAGTGCGATCGAGCAGTTGCCTGCTCATGCGCGGCGATGCGTGTTCTGGGAGATCGATCCCACCGCGTCACCCGACCTGCAACACTTCGCCGACCCCGAGTTCGAGAAGGAAGCATGGCTGTCCATGGTCCTTCTCGAATGGGGGTCGTGCGGCCAGATCGCGACGATCGGCGACAAGGCCGCGGGGTGCGCGCTCTACGCTCCCCCGGGCATGGTTCCCCGCTCACAGGCCTTCCCCACCGCACCCGTCAGCGCCGACGCGATCCTACTGACGTCGATGCGGACCGAGCCGCACGCCGCCGACCTGAACGTCGGTGCCGACCTTGTTCGGGGTGTCGTCGCCGATCTCGTTCGGCGCAATGTTCGTGCCATCGAGGCCTTCGGAATCCGGCACGGCGCCGACGCCGAGGCCGGCGATGTGCCGCATGCGACGGCCGCACTCGGATGCTCCGACACGGAGTGCATGATCGACGCCGACTTCCTCGAGGACATGGGCTTCGAGGTCGTCGCACCGCACCACCGATATCCGCGTCTGCGTCTCGAACTCGACCGCGACCACGAATGGAAGATCGCCGTGGAGGCCGCGCTCGACAGGCTCCTCGAGGAGTCCTCTCTCACCATCGCGGATCTGACCGCAGGGTCGCCGGTGGGCGCCCACTGACGTCCTCCGGGACATCGATCGCCCTCCGGGACACAGAGGAAAAGGACCGCTCCGCAGCGTCTGCGGAGCGGTCCTTTTCTCGTGTGTGGTCCGGTCAGCGACTGTCCGAGATGGAGAGCTCTTCGGCGAGCAACTCGGCGAAGGTGTAGGTGCCGGTCGGCTGGTCGTCCTGGCCGAGCAGGTACAGCCGCTTCACCGCGATGAGGATCGCCTCGGCGATGATGTCGCGGCTGCGCGGATCGGCGAGCAACGTGGCGTCGTGCTCGTTGGTGAGGTAACCGAGGTCGATCTGGACCGTGGGCATGTTGGTCAGGCGCAGCAGGTCCCAGGTGCGGCCGTGGCTACGGCAGTCCTGCAGGGTCGTGCGGGCGACGATCTCGCGCTGGATGTAGCCGGAGAGCACCTGGCCGATCATCGATTCGGAACCGTGCGAGTTGCCGTAATGGAAGCTCGCGATTCCGTTCGCGGCGGGGCTGCGACTCGCATCGCAGCGCAGCGAAAGCATGAGGTCGGCGCCGAAGGCGTTGGACGTGCCCGCGCGTTCGACGTCGGTCGGATTCACGTGGTACGGCCGCGACAGGAAGGTCTCCATGCCCGTCGCCGCCATCCGGCCCTCGAGTCGCCGCGCGAGATCCCACAGGATGTCGGCCTCCGAAATGGGGCCGTGAGGGCTCGGCACGATGATGCCGTGGGTGTTGCCTCCGAGACCGGGGTCGATGACGATGCGCTTGCCGCTGAGCTGTGGCCCGGAGCGGCGGACGATTTCTTCCTCGCTGATCGCGTGGGGCGAACCACCCGACACGCGGGTGCCGAGCAGTTCGAGCGCGCGCAGGGTCTCGGCACCGCAGATGCCGTCGGAGGCGAGGCCGATCTCGCGCTGGAAGGAACACAGCCCTTCGTGGGTCTTCGGACCGAAGTAACCGTCCACGCGGTCGACGTAGAAGCCGAGATCTTGCAGACGGGTCTGCAGGGCGGCGACATCGTCTCCGTAGAGCGGAGCGGAGAGCTGATACATCAGGGTGCGCGCACCGAGTTTGTACGCCGCTTCCTTCAACGAGCGATAGGTCGCGGGTCCGACGATCCCGTCGACGAGCAGACCGCGCTGCTGCTGGAATGCACGCACAGCTCCGTCGAGTTCACGATCGAACGGGACGTCCGATCCCATCCAGTCGCCCGACTCCTCGGGCTCGTTGTGAAGGAATCCCAGGCCGGCCAAGGTGCTCCGGATCTCGGCGACAGCCGGACCGTGGTCGCCGTGACGAAGAGGGCGCATGTATCGGGCCTTTCCGTGCTGACCGGATCGGTGCCCGGCATGAGGGCTGGGCAGCATCGAACGGGGGTGGATGAAGGATGTGCCCGTGCAAACGGACTCACGGGCACATCCGAGCGTTGATCCTGGGACGGTACTACAGGACGTCCGCGAGGTCCCGAAGCAACGCCGCCTTACCCTTGGCCCCCACGATCGTCTTCGTGGGCTTGCCGCCGGAGAAGAGGATCATCGTAGGGATCGACATGACCTGGTAGTCGCGGGCGGCCGACGGGTTGGCGTCGATGTCGAGCTTGGCGACGGTCAGCTTGTCGCCGTGCTCGGCCGCGATCTCCTCGAGAACCGGAGCGACCATCTTGCACGGACCGCACCAGGTGGCCCAGAAGTCGACAAGGACGGGCTTCTCGGACTGCAGTACGTCTTCGACGAACGACGAGTCGGTGATGGTGACGGTGTTGGCGTTGTTGTCGGCCACGTAGGTCTCCTGAATCTGGGGATGGAATGTGGAACGGGGGTGGATCAGGCTTCGGCGAGCGTGGGGGCGGCGACCTCGCGATTCGCGACCAGCCAACGCTCTGCGTCGATGGACGCCGAGCATCCGGTGCCGGCGGCGGTGATCGCTTGACGATAGGTGTGGTCGACGAGGTCGCCGGCGGCGAAGACACCCGGCACGGACGTCGCGGTGGACGGCGCCGAGACCTTCACATAGCCCTCGTCGTCGAGGTCGACCTGACCCTTGACGAGCGAGCTGCGCGGGTCGTGGCCGACGGCGACGAACAGGCCGGTGACCGGGAGGTCGCTGCGCTCGCCGGTGACCGTGTCCTCGAGGACGAGGTTCGTGACGCTGTTCTCGCCCTGCACCTCGGCGACCCTCGCGTTGGTGACGAAGCGGATCTTCTCGTTGGCACGGGCGCGCTCGAGCATGATCTTCGACGCGCGGAACTCCTCGCGGCGGTGGATGAGGGTGACGCTGCGGGCGAAGCGCGTCAGGAAGGTCGCTTCCTCCATCGCGGAGTCGCCACCGCCGACGACGGCGATGTCCTGGTCGCGGAAGAAGAAGCCGTCGCAGGTGGCGCAGGCGGAGACGCCGCGGCCGAGCAGCTGCGACTCACCGGGCACGCCGAGATAACGCGGTTCGGCACCCATCGCGAGGATGACGGCGTGGCTGCGGTAGGTCTCGCCGTTGGCAACGACCGTCTTGACCGAGCCCGTGAGGTCCATCTCGTCGACGTCCTCGGTGCGCAGATCGGCGCCGAAACGCAGTGCCTGCTCGCGCATCTGATCCATGAGCTCCGGGCCCATGATCCCGTCCTTGAAACCCGGGAAGTTCTCGACCTCGGTGGTGGTCATGAGCTCCCCACCGAACTGGGTTCCCTCGAAGACGAGCGGGGAGAGTTCGGCGCGGGCCGCGTAGACCGCGGCGGTGTATCCGGCCGGTCCCGAACCGACGATGATGAGGTCGTGAATCGTGGGCGAGGTCGTCATGCGGCGAAGCCTTCCGGTTGGGTGATTCGGGGGCGCAAGAACTGCCGGCGGTCCGGCCGAAACCGGACGGCAGCCTACAGATACTGTCAACACCAGGGTAAACGGTGTTGTTCCCCTCCGACCGTGCGTCCCGCCACAGACGTCCTGTACGGAGCTCGGACGGTCGCGCTCGATGCGACCGCCGCTCGCTCAGACCGCGTCGGGTACGTCCCGCAGCGTCTCGCGGATCACACAGTGCGTACCGGTGTAGATCGTCGGCATGCACTTGTTGCAGTGGATGCACAGACCTTCCCGGGCCGAGTTGTCCTCGAACTTGCGCACGAGATACGGATCACGCAGCAGCGCGCGGCCCATGGCGACGAACTCGAATCCCTCGTCGAGTGCCGTCTCGATGGTGTCGAGTCGGTTGATGCCGCCGAGCAGGATCAGTGGCAGGGACAGCTCGGACCGGAACTGACGTGCCATCGGCAGGAAGAAGGCCTCCTCGAACGGGAGCTTCGGGAAGATCTTCGGTCCGTAGACCCTGAGTCCCCAGCCGACGACCTTCGGCTGCGACTCCTGGAACTCCTTCATCGGCACGTCGCCGCGGAAGAAGTACATCCCGTTGAGCAGCGAGCTGCCGCCCGTGAGCTGCATGGCGTCGATGGTGCCGTCGGACTCGATGAGCTTGGCCATGGGCAGCGACTCGTCGAGCCACAGACCCTGGGGTACGCCGTCGGTCATGTTGAACTTCGCGATGACGGCCACCCTCTCCCCCACTGCCGTGCGGACGGCCTCGAGCACACGACGCGGGAAGGCGGTGCGGTTGGCGATGCTGCCGCCGTACTGGTCGGAGCGCTTGTTGAGATTCGGGCTCATGAAAGAGCTCAGCAGATAGTTGTGGCCGAGGTGGACCTCGACGGCATCGAATCCGGCCTCGACGGCGAAGCGCGCGGCGCGGGCGTAGTTCTCGACCACCCGGTCGAGCTGCTCGAGTGTCGCGCCGCGGACGAGCCCCATGGCGGGGGCACTGATGCGCGTGGACGGTGCGAGCGTCTTCATCTTGTTGGAGATCTGGTTGGCGACGAGTCCGGCGTGGCCGATCTGCGCGGACGCCAGACCGCCGGCGGAGTGCACGGCGTCGGTGAGCCGGGTCAGGCCGGGCACGGCGTCGGCGTCGAGCACGAGGGTGTCGCGGTGGACGCGGCCGTCGTGGGAGACCGAGCAGTACGCCACGGTCGTGAGGGCGGTACCGCCGCGGGCGACCTCGGCGTGGAACTCGACGAGTTCGTCGGTGATGGTTCCGCGGGGCATCACACCTTCGAAGGTCGCTGCCTTCACGATGCGGTTGCGGAGGGTGAGCGGCCCGAGTCGGGCCGGCTCGAACACGGTGGGTCGCGGCGAAGACATGCCCCTACTTTCGATGCCAGTGGTACCGTAATTACGTTTCGACTATAACGCTCGTCACAGTCTGCGCCAGATCGATTCCCACTCAGCCCTGCGACATCACGGATCCCATGCCGACCACCACTCCCGGGCGTCCTCGCGACCCCCGAATAGACAACGACGTCCTCACCGTCACCCGCGACATGCTCCGCAGTCACGGCTGGGACGGACTGAGCCTGCGTGCCATCGCCGCCCGCGCCGGTGTCGGCCGCGCCGCTCTCACCCGCCGATGGCCGACCAAGGCCCACCTGGTGCTCGACGCGCTGCTCGGATCCGCACCCGACCTGACGCCCTACGACGGCATCGATCGCAAGGGCTGGATCGAATGGGTGGTCGCCGGGAGCATCGAGCTGTTCTCACGAGCGGAGGTCCGCGCAGCGCTGCCAGGGCTCCTCGCGGCACTGCGCGACCACGACGACCTCCGCAACACGCTCTGGCGCACGTTCAGCGGGCCCAGTACCGCCCTGTTCGTCGACGGTGAGGATTCGGACGTCGAGATCGATGCCAAGGCAGTGCTCGTGATGGCGGCGGGGTCGGCGCTGTTCGCCGGGCTCATCGCCGCGGAGGACGACACGCCCGCCCTGCGCACCCGGATCCTGGAACTGCTCTCCACGGTGGCGGAACGCTGACCGGAGGCGGTGCGCCGTCAGCCGATCGTCTTCCGGGCCAACGTTGCGGGATTGTCTGCGTCGCAGTCGGTTCCGACCACCAGCGCCGTCAATGCCGGAGCGTCGGCGCCGCTCATCAGGACGAGGACGGCATCGTCGTCCCCGAACCGCACGGTGCGTGAACCGAGAGGTGCCTGCCCGGAAAAACCGTTCGCGTCCAGACATTCCCGGAGACGATCGGGGCCGCCGAGAAGACCGGGCTCGGTCTCACCGATCATCGTCCGCAGAGCGGAGGGCTCGAGCAGGGTCTCGTCCTCCGCGGCCGCGACGGGAATCCGGGCCGGATCATCGTTGCCGAGAACAGTTCCGCGCACGACCATCACGAGCATCACCGCCACCGCGGCAGCCACCCCCACACCGGCCATCGCCCACCCTCGACGCTGCGCGAGCGTCCGGGACGGGGTGGGCCGGTCTTCCGCGAGCGCCGACTCGATCCGCGCGGCGATCTCGGGCGGAATCGCTCCCTTCGACGGAGCGTCGCGCAGGGCCGACAACCGCGCCTGCGTCGCATCGAGCCGCGCCAGATACGCGACGGCCTGGGGATCGCGACGTACGAGCGGCCACAACCGGTCCGCGAACGCCTCCTCGAGGACACCCGCATGCAGATCGGCGAGCAACTCGGCGGAGAACGGCGGACGCATCCCGGCAGAGTACGACGGAGGCACCTCGGCCGAGTACGACGGGCGCATATCGTCCTCGTTCATGCGCGACTCTCCTCCGCGGCTCGGCATCTCTCACCAGAGTAAGACGGAGGCGGATCACAATCGGTTCCCGTCGGCGCGAAGGTCGTCGAGAAGGACCGCGAGCCGGCTCCGCGCGCGGGCGCACCGGCTCTTCACCGTGCCCTCCGGGATGCCGAGGCGCCGCGCGGCCTCCCGGACGGAGAAACCTTCGACGTCGACCGCGACGACAGCCGCTCGTTGCTCGGGTGGCAGTGCGAACAGGGCGGACTCGATGTCGAGTGCGACCTCGGCGTCGCGGATGGGGTCGCGGGCCGTACGCAGGTCGTGCGAATCGTCCTCGAACAGCGGGACCGTCACGCGTACGCGATTGCGGCGGATGCGATCGAGGCACGCGTTGACGACGATCGAATGCAACCAGCTGCGTACCGCGGCGTCCTCCCGGAAGCTCGACGCCCGCCGATGCGCCGCCAGCAGCGCCTCCTGCAAGGCGTCGGCTGCGTCCTCGTTCGAGTAACTGGTCCGCCGCGCGACCTGCCACAGATGGTCGTGATGTCGTGCCAGCAAGGTGGAGAAGGCGTGCCGGTCGCCCGCGACGTGTGCTGCGAGCAGTTCGACATCCGACACCACACGATCGGACGCCACCCCGTCCGCCGACACCCCGTCCGGCACAGCACAGCCGTCGTTCATACCCCCGTCGGGCACGGCGAGTTTTGCGATCCCCCCGAAAATTCGCACGCGCGGATGGTAGCCGATCCGGACGGTTCCGCCCGGCTGTCCGCGGTCAGCCTGCGGTGGTGAATTCCACTTCGGAGATGGAACTCTTGTTGCTTCCGCCGCTCGAGCTCAGATCGGTGATCCACAGCAGCACGTGCGAGGTCTGCCCGTCCGACTCGACCGGGATGGTGGTCTCACCGGAAGCCAGTGTGCCCGAACCGATCACCTGCGTCTGATCGAGCGACGTCGACTCGGAGGGAGCGCTGCGGACCTCGAGAACGGTGCCCGGCATGTCGGTGGTCACGGTCACCGAGGAGAGTTCCGATGCGTCGGCGAGCGTGAACAGAAGTCCGACACCGTTCTTCAGCGACGGAAACGGATCGAAATAGGCGTCGGTGCTCCACGAGGTGGACGGATCGCCGTCGATCGCCTGCGACGCGGTGGCCGGCGAGTCGGGTGTGCCCTGCGGGGAGAACACCGACACGGAGCGCGCCGAGACCGGAGCGGTCGCGGCGGGCCGCGGCGGCGCAGCCTCGGCCTGCCCGTCACCCGGCCCGTCCTCTGCGGGTGCCTCGGCCGTGGAGGTCAGGCCGAACTCCTGACTCGTCAGCGGGGCATCGTCGGCGTCGCCGGCGAGCAGGTTCGCGATCCACCATCCGATGAGCGCGAGCAGCAGCACCGTCGTGACACCGAGCGCGGCGAGCGCGATGAGCATCCGCTGGGAGTGCTTCTTCTTCTGTTCCAGCGCCTCGGGATCCGCGAGCGCATGGGACTCGGCGGCGGCAGCGCGCTGCCCGATCCGCAGCGCCGGGATCATCTCGGTCTTCTGGTCGACGACCGAGGCCTGATCGAGGATGTGCTGCACGGTGGCGGCGGTACGGATGCCGCCGTCCTCGGACAGGGCGCGCACCGCGACCGCCGAGATCTCGAACGGGACATCGGGACGCAGGATGCGCGGTTCCACAGGGACACCGTCCGCGTTGCGGTCGGCCTCCGGCATCCCGCCGATGGTGGCACCGCTGTGGTGCGGGGCGGGGGCACCGCCCGGAGCCGTCGGCTCACCCAGCGGCCACCGCCCGGTCATGAGTCCGTAGAGGCTCGCACCCAGTCCGCGGACGTCGGCCATCGCGTCGGCATCGGAGAACGTCGCGGGGAAGGCCAGCACGGCGTCGCCGGCGACGCTGATCCGGATACGGTCCGGGTGGTCGATCGACAGGGCGCTGCCCGCACGGTGCGTCGCCTCGGCCGCGGCCGCGAGTGCGCGGATCGCGCGGGCCGCACCGATCGGCGACGGCTCGGTGGTGGACATCTCCTTCAACGACCGGCCGGGGGTCCACTCCGAGACGACGATGCCGCCGGAGCTGCCGCGCACCACGTCGAGGACGCGGGCGAGGCCGGGCGAGTTGATCCGGCCGAGACGCAGGGTGCGCGAGAGCACGGCCTGCGGGGAATCGGGGCCGGTGCCGTCGGCTGCACGCTGTTCGGCGTCGACGAAGGTCAGCGCTACCTCACGGTCGAGCTTGACGTCGAGTGCCTGCCAGAAGCGCAGGCCGCGCGCTCCGCCGTGCGGCGCGAGAAGCCGGTAGCGACCACCGGCGACCGAGGCGCCGGCGATGAGGTCGGGGCCGCGCATCGGGCGGCGCGGCTGGGAGGCCGGACCCGTGACGCGCATCGGCGGGAGCTGCGGGGATCCGACCGGGATGACACCCGTGTCGAGGTTCGGATCGCGCGGCGGACGGCCACCGTCCTTGCCGGCAGGTTTCTGCCGTGCGGCGGCATCGGCAGGTGTCTGCCGCGTGGCGGCATCGATGGTGGACTTGCCGGCAGCGTGGTCGTCGCTCACCCTCACTCCTTCGTTGTCGACTCGTCCACTTCCGGTGTGCAGACGCGGGTCGCCGCTGGGGGCCGCGAAGAACCGTGGTCGCCGGCTCCCGGACCGTACCTGCTGCTGATCAGGGTACGGGAGTTGTCCGTGTGCATTGCTGCGACCGGGCACGTCCCTGATGACGGGCATGACCTCTGTGATGGCGTCATAAGGTCCGACGCCGTACTCGCCGTAGTCGATACGCGGCAGGACGACGGTCTTCTCGGCATCCGATTCGGGGTAGCGCGGGCGCGGGACGCGGGCGGGTGCTTCGCCGGCGGTCGTTCCGGTGTCGGGTTCGGCCGGTGCCTCCTCGGCCGGGGCGGTACCGCGCAGCGCCGCGACCTTCCGGCGGACGGCGGCCTCGATCGCGAGGATCTCCGGCACCTTGAGCAGGTACATCCCGACCAGGGCGACGAGCACCATCAGCACACCGTCGAGCCCGACCCGCACCAGTGAGCCGATGCCCCCGAAGCGGTCGGCGAGTGCGTCGAGCTGTAGGAGACGGTCGGTCATCAGGACCACGATCGCCGCGGCCAGCGACGCGAGCACGACATGCCAGACCGTCCGGCCGACGTTCGCCATCTGCAGGTCGCCGAGCGTGCGGTGCAGCAGATAGCCGCCGATGAACGCTCCGACGGTGAACGCGATGCCGGTGGCCGCGCCGAGGAGCAGCACCACCTGTTCGTCGTTCGCCGCCACGACGGGCGCCAGTGCGGACAGACCGATCTTGACGGCGGTGATGCCGAGGATGATCCAGGTGGGGGTCCAGGCCTGTTCACGTGCGTAGAACACGCGCAGGTGGATGAGGACCAGGGCGTACGGGATGAGGGTGAACGCCGACCAGCTCACCGCCTGGCCGAGACGTTCGGCGTTGCTGCCGCCGAAGTTGCCGTAGCCGTACAGCGCGGCGCCGACCTGCGAGCCCGCGATCGTCAGGAAGGTGACGATCGGGATGAGCGAGATCATGGTGAGACGGGTCGCGACGGACAGGTCGTCGACGACGGCCGGGGTGTCGTCCGCGGCGGCGTTGCGGCTCAGCCGCGGCATGATCGCGGTGAGCACGGTGACACCGAGGACGCCGTAGGGCAGCTGCAGCAGCAGCCACGCGTTGTTGTAGATCGCGGGACCGGCTTCGTCGGCGCCCGACGACACGCGGGTCGCGAAGACCATGCCGGCCTGGCTGATCAGCACGTACAGCACGATCGCGGCGGCCATGCCACCGAACTGCCGGAGCCGGTCGTCGAGACCCCACAGCGGCCTGAGATCGATGCCCTCGCGGCGGAGCGCGGGTACCAGGCACATCGCCTGCGTCATCACGCCGAGCAGCACACCGACACCGAGGACGAGCAGTTTCGGATCGCTCATCCGGACCGGATCGAGGGTGATCTCACCCGGCATCAGGTAGTAGATCACCAGCACGGTGAGCACCACGAGGTTGTTGCACACCGGGGCCCACGCGCCCGGCTTGAACACCTGCCGGGTGTTGAGGATGCCCGTGAACAGGCCCGACAACCCGTAGAACATGATCGCGGGCAGGAGCAGGTACGACAGCGCCGTGGTCAGCGACGTCGACACCTTGCCGGACTCGTCGAGGAAGACGTGGGTGGTGAGGACCGGTGCCGCGGCCACGGCGAGAACCGTGGCGGTACCGAGCAGCACGAGCGCCGCGGTGAACAACCGGCGGACGAAGGCCTCACCGCCGTCGGGGTCCTCCCTCTCGGCCCGCACCAGCACCGGAACGACGATCGAGGTCAGGACGGCACCGAGTACCAGCTCGGAGATCATGTTGGGGATCTGGTGCGCCACGGTGAAGGACGACGCGACGCTCGCACCGAGCAGGGTGAGGACGAGCAGCTGCTTGAGGAAGCCGGTGATACGGCTGACCAGGGTCGCGACGGCGATGGAGCCGGTCGCCGCCAGCAGACTCTGCGGCTTGCGGCGACCCGCACCGGCACCCGTGACGTCCGGTGACGTGGTGGGCGAGTCGGGTGGCCCCGGGTTCGGGTGTGTCTCCACGTCGTCCCGTGTGGAGTTCCCGGTCATTTCTCATACCCTTCGTCGGCTGGGTCCGGCTCTCCCCGGAACCGGTGCAGAAGTCGCCTGCCCGCCAGGAACAGCAGAAGCGCTCCTGCACACCCCGTGACGACGGCGAGGATCCGGCCGTACGCATTGGAACGTACCGTCACCGTCGTCGGGCTGCCGAGCGGCAGGCCGGACTCGGTGGTGAGCGCGAACTCCAGTTCGAGTTTCCGCGAGTCGCTGATCTGCGCCGGCACGGTGAGGGTGCGGCTGCCGCGCGGCGGGAGCTGGGTGGGCCCGATATCGGTGACGTCCACCGCGGCGGGCACGTCCACCTGCAGGCGCACGGTGATGCCCACGGGCAGGTCGTTGCGGGCCGTCAGCAGCAGCGGACTCTGTTCGGACGTGAGGGTGTAGACACCGCCGGTGGAGATCACCGTCACGGCGTCGTAGATGTCGTCGACGGCCTCGCGCACCTCGGCGGCACGGTGCTCGCCGGTCGCATAGGCGCCGTCGGCGTCGTCGCCGCGACGACCGGCCAGGGTCATCGCGCGCAGCAGGTCCTCGCGCAGCGGGGCGGTGAACTGCTGCGGGGTGAGCTGGGCCTGCGGGTCCTCGACCAGCGCGGTCTGGATCGCGTCGAGGCGGTGGATCTGTTCCTCGGCCTCGGACACGACGGCAGCCGAGGCACCGTCGGTGATCGCCTGCTCGGGATAGACGAGCAGCGAGGCGGTCGGATCGTTCGCGGTGCTCGCGGCCGCGTCGACGAGCGCGGCGAAGGGGCGGGGCGTGGTCAGACCCGACCGGACGAGCGTGGAGAGCATGGACAGCACGGCGGCGGCGTCGTCCGGTGACGCCGACCAGTTCTGCGGCGGCGCGAACAGCACCGATCGGCCCGCGGCCGGCGGTGCCTCCCCGGTGGCCTCGCTGACCGTCGGCACCAGGGCGGGCCAGGCCAGCGCCCCGAGGGAATCCTGCAGGCGGGCCGTGGAGGAATCGCGGGTCAGGTCGTAGCGCGCCGCGGCGGGAACGAAGGAGGGTGTCTGCGGGTCGGTGCCCATTCCCGCCAGCGCCGCGGAACCGGACGAGTCGAACAGGGCGGCGGTGAGGCCGGAGACACCGGAGATCCGGAAGCCGTTGCCACCCGGCGCGGTGGACGCCGATGTGGTGCCGGCGAGCAGGGCGCGACCGCCTTCGACGGCGTTGTCGGACAGCAGGGCGGTCACCGGGCCGTCGGCGGTGAGCATCGATCCGGTCTTCTCGGTGAGGACACCGGCGTCGGGCCACACCACGCCCGGGGTGGAGGTGATGCCGAGGATCGAATCGACGATCGCTGCCGGTGACCCGAGCGCCGATTCGGTGAGCGACGAGTCGGCGAGATCGGCGAGGGCGGTGAGATCGGCCTGGGCGAACGGCACCGCCATCGTGCAGGTCGTCGCAGCGAGGGCGCGCAACCGCCCGAGCCAGGCGACCGCGGCGTCCGTGCCCGTTCCCGGCCGTGCGTCGCCGGTCGGTTCGCTCGGGTCGTCGACCACCAGATAGTCGCGTGTCATGTTCGCCACGGTCACGAGGAGATCCGGATCGACGGCCAGGCACAGTCCCTCGAGGACGCGGGGCTCGGTGCGAGCGGTGTCTTCGACGGCGCGCAGCAGGCCGTCCAGCCGCCCGCCCTCGGCGAGCGAGACCGCGAGGTCGTCGTCGATCAGCCGTACAGGTTCGGCGCCGGAACCGGCCACGCCGGCGGCGAGCCGGGGCCGGTCGGCCAACGGCCACAGCATCGTGACCGCGGCGGGGCGGGACACATCGGGAGGCACGGCGGGGAACGACTTCTCGTCGCTGTCGAGCAGACCGCCGTCGGACGAGCGGGTCGTGCCCCGCGACCCGCCGTTCCCTGTTTCGGTCTCCTCGGCGATCTCGTCGCTCGCGGGAACCGCGAGGACGGGCAGCAGGAAGCGTGCATCGTCGAGCCGGGCCGCGCCGCCGTACTCGGGGACCCCGTTGACGTTCACCAGCAGCGGGTAGACGCCGGGAGTGTCGATGTCGAGCGAGGGAACCAGGTCGGAGCGCAGCGGCAGTTCGAGTTCGAAGTCGGTGCGCTCACCTTGTTCCAGCCGGTCGGCGACCTCCTCGAACTCGCCGACGGTGTCGAATCCGGCCTGGTCGAGGGACAGCGAGGTGCGCAGGGCCGCAGAATCCGAGATCACCGGTGCGCGCTGCAGCCGCACCCAGACGTCCTCGACGTCCCGGTCGCCGATGTTCGTCACCGTGCCGCGGACCCTGACGACGGACCCACTCGTGAGCGTGACGGTCTGCGGCGTCACCTCGTCGATGCTCAGCTCGAGGAAACGCGGCTGGTCGGGGTCGGTCTGCGCCGCCGCCGGATCCGCCGTCGCCGTCGGGAGAAGAGCCGCCGGCAGGAAAGGCGTCACGCCTGCCGTTGTGAGGACGAGTACGAGCACGGCGAGCACCGCGGCGCCCGCCCGGGACACCACCACCGTCATCCGCGTGGGGCCCCCGGTTCGTCGACGTCGGGAAGTCGCTTCTGATCCATCTCGGCGATGAGCCGATCGGCGATGTCCGCGAGTTTGCGCTCGTCGGCGTATGCCAGACGGTTCCGCAGTTCCCGCAGCGGCACCCACGCCACCTCGGTGACCTCGACGTCCGCGTCGGAGAGTTCTCCGCCCAGATAGCGCAGCAGGTAGTGGTGCACGGTCTTGTGGACCCGGCGCCCCTCGGTGACGAACCAGTAGTCGATGCTGCCCAGCTCGGCCAGGACCGTACTGCGCACCCCGGTCTCCTCGTGGACCTCGCGCATCGCGGTTTCCTCGGCGGTCTCACCCTGCTCGATGTGACCCTTCGGCAACGACCACAGCAGGCGGCCCCGGCGGTCGGTGCGGCCGATCAGCGCGGCACAGAGTTTCTCGGGCGGACCGCCGAGTCCGTCGACCACCAGACCTCCCGCGGAGGTCTCGCGGACGGTCCGCATGCGGGGTCCGGGCGAAGCGGACGAACCGGGTGAAGCGCCGTGAGCGGTCTTCTTGGTGCCCGCGCCACGCCGCCGCGAGCTGCGGCGGTTACGGTTGGCACGTTCGGCGGGCGACACCTCATAGATAGTAGATGGACCGACGTCGGTCCCGGCTCAACCACACGAACGTGCTGCTCGGTAAGGTGCAAAGACGTGAACTCCCCCACCGCGGACACCGACCGTCGTACCCGGCTGCTCGCCGGAGCCGAGGCCACTCTGCGTGATCTGTCCGACATCCTCGCCCCGCTGGGTGCGCGGTTCGCCGACGCCGGACACGAGCTGTATCTCGTCGGTGGCAGCGTGCGCGACGCGCTGCTCGGTCGCCTCGGCACCGATCTCGACTTCACCACCGACGCGCGTCCGGAGGTCGTGCAGGAGCTGCTGCGCGGATTCGTCGACCATCAGTGGGACACCGGCATCGACTTCGGCACGATCAGTGCGGTGAAGGGACTCGAGCAACTCGAGATCACCACCTTCCGCAGCGACGCCTACGACCGTGTCACGCGCCACCCCATCGTGAAGTACGGCACGAGTCTCGAGGACGATCTCGTGCGCCGCGACTTCACCGTCAACGCGATGGCCGTGCGCATCGGAGCGGACGGCGCGGGCGAGTTCGTCGACCCCCTCGGCGGCATGGACGCCTTGCTCGCCGGCGTGCTCGACACCCCCGCGAAGCCCGAGGACTCCTTCCACGACGACCCGTTGCGCATGCTCCGTGCGGCGCGCTTCGTCTCCCAGCTCGGATTCGCCCTCACCGAGCGCGTGCACACCGCGATCGTCGCCATGGCCGACGAGATCCTGCGGATCAGCGCGGAACGGGTGCAGGCCGAGCTCGACAAGCTGATCCTCGGCGACTACCCGATCGAAGGCATCGACACGATGGTCGAGACGGGGCTCGCGCAGCGGGTGATCCCCGAGATCCCCGCGATGAAACTCGAGATCGACGAGCACCACCAGCACAAGGACGTCTACTGGCATTCGCTGACCGTGCTGAAGCAGGCCATCGACCTCGAGGACGGCGACCCCGATCTCGTCCTACGATGGGCCGCGCTGCTGCACGACATCGGCAAGCCCGGCACCAAGCGCAACGAGCCGCACGGCGGCGTCAGCTTCCATCATCACGAGGTGGTCGGCGCGAAACTCGTGCGCAAGCGCATGCGCGCGCTCAAGTACTCGAAGCAGATGATCGAGGACGTGAGCCGCCTGGTGTTCCTGCACCTGCGCTTCCACGGATACGGCAAGGGCCAGTGGACGGATTCGGCGGTCCGCCGATACGTGCACGATGCCGGGCCGCTGCTGCCGAAGCTCCACAAGCTCGTGCGCGCCGACTGCACGACCCGCAACAAGCGTCGTGCCGCTGCCCTGCGGTCCACCTACGACGGACTCGAGGAACGGATCGAGCGGATCGCCGCCGAAGAGGATCTCGCCAAGGTGCGGCCCGATCTCGACGGCAACGCGATCATGGAGCTTCTCGGGATCCCCGCAGGCCCGACGGTCGGCAAGGCGTGGACCTATCTCAAGGAGCTCCGGCTCGATCGCGGTCCGCTCGAGCGCGACGAGGCCGAGGCCGCCCTGCTCGAGTGGTGGGCGCACCAGCAGAAGGCCTGACCTCACACCGCCGTGACGGCGTCATCTCACACCGCCGTGACGGCGAGGTGAGCCAGATGTCACCGTGTGCTCACCGCGGGTGACGCCACGGCAACACCTGTTCTCCAGCATGGACACCGGCGTAGTCGAGACGGTGTCGAGGAGTTGCGGGATGCAGGACGAGATCACCACGGTGAAATCCACCTGCTCCTACTGCGGTGTGGGATGCGGGATGCTCCTCGACGTCGCCGTCGATCCGGTGACGGGCGATCGACGAGTGGTGAGGGCATACGGAGACAAGGATCATCCGGCCAACAGGGGACGGTTGTGCACGAAGGGCGCGACGAGCGCCGAGATGCTCGCCGCCGGGGGGCGGCTCGAGACGGCGTGGCTGCGCAGCGAGCGGTCCGACGCCCTACCTTCCGAGCACGCAGCCGACCTCGCACCGTTTCCTCTCGACGATGCGATCGCCGAAACCGCGCGGCGCCTGAGCGGCATCGTCGCGGCCCACGGCCCCGATGCGGTGTCCCTCTACGTCTCGGGACAGATGTCCCTCGAGGCCCAGTACCTCGCGACCAAGCTCGCGAAGGGATACCTGCGCACCTCGTACATGGAGTCGAACTCGAGACTGTGCATGGCCGGCGCCGCGACCGGCTACAAGCAGTCGCTCGGATCCGACGGCCCGCCCGGCTCGTACGAGGACTTCGACCATGCCGACGTCTTCTTCGTGTCGGGTTCCAACATGGCCGACTGCCATCCCATCCTCTTCCTCCGCATGATGGATCGGGTCAAGGCGGGAGCGCGACTGATCGTCGTCGATCCGCGACGCAGCGCGACCGCCGACAAGGCCGACCTGTTCCTGCAGATCACGCCGGGCACCGACCTGGCGTTGCTCAACGGACTGCTGCACCTGATCGTCGAGAACGGGCACGTCGACCGCGCCTTCGTCGAGGAGTTCACCGACGGCTGGGACGCCATGGAGTCCTTCCTCGTCGACTACCCACCGCACCTCGTCGCCGAGGTCACCGGTCTGGCCGAGGCCGACATCCGCACGGCGGCGCAGTGGATCGGCGAGGCCGGCGAGTGGATGAGTTGCTGGACGATGGGTCTGAACCAGAGCACCCACGGCACGTGGAACACCAACGCGATCTGCAATCTGCACCTCGCGACCGGGGCGATCTGCCGCACCGGCAGTGGGCCGTTCTCCCTCACCGGCCAGCCCAACGCCATGGGTGGCCGCGAGATGGGATACATGGGGCCGGGCCTGCCGGGGCAGCGCAGTGTCCTCTCCGACGACGACCGCGCGTTCGTCGAGGACCGCTGGTCGCTGCCGCGCGGCACGCTGCGCACCGCGGGCGGCGGCGGCACCGTCGACATGTTCGAACGGATGGCGGCCGGAGAGATCAAGGCGTGCTGGATCATCTGCACCAATCCCGTGGCGTCGATAGCGAATCGGTCCACCGTTCTCGAGGCGCTCGGGAAGGCCGACCTGGTGATCGTGCAGGACGTCTATCGTGAGACCGAAACGGCTTCGTACGCAGATGTTCTCCTCCCCGCTGCTCTGTGGGCCGAATCCGAGTACGTCACCGTGGGATCCGACCGCACCGTCAATCTCCTGCAGCAGGCCGTCGAACCCGTCGGCGAGTCGCTGCCCGACTGGAAGATCATCGCGCGGGTCGCGCAGGAGATGGGTTTCGGCGATGCCTTCGACTATTCGAGTGCCGAGGAGATCTTCGAGGAGATCACCGGATTCGCGAACCCTCAGACCGGATACGACCTGCGCGGCATGACCTACGACCGCCTGCGGGAAGGGCCGGTGCAGTGGCCGTGCCCGCCGCAGTCGACCGAGACCCGGCACCCCGTCCGCTATCTCAACGACGGGGCAAGCCGGACGCCGGTGGTGCGCGAGGACGGTTCCGGACCGCGCCTGGCGTTCGCGACCCCCGGAGGCCGTGCCCGTTTCTTCCCGCGCCCGCACATGCCCGCCGCGGAGATGCCGGACGACGACCACCCGTTCGTCCTGAATACCGGGCGGGTCCAGCACCAGTGGCACACCCTCACCAAGACGGGGAAGGTCGAGAAACTCACCAAGCTGAATTCCGGGCCGTTCGTCGAGATCAATCCCGAGGACGCCCGACGCCTGTCGATCGTCGAGGATGATCGCGTCGAGATCGTGTCGCGTCGCGGCCGGGCCGTGCTGCCGGCCGTCGTCACCGATCGGGTGCTGCCCGGGAACTGTTTCGCGCCCTTCCACTGGAACGACCTGTTCGGCGACGAGCTCGCCGTCAACGCCGTGACGAACGACGCCGTCGACCCGGCCTCGCTGCAACCCGAGTTCAAGGTCTGCGCCGTATCGGTGCGGAAGGGCGCGGGCGGAATCGAACCGGTACTCGAGGGCGGCTCGGTGATCGATCGCCTCGAGACGGTGCTGGGGCTCGAGAGCATTCCCGCGCCGACCTTCGACGACGCCGAACGCGGTTATCTCGCCGGGTTGCTCGCCGGACTCAGAACTACGGATGTCACTGCGACACCGGTACTTCCCACGACCGCGCCGTTCCCGGCCGACAAGCGCGCCTGGGTCGACGGGTTGCTCGCCGGAATGTACGTGCACTCGGTTCCGGTTCCCGGCGCGGCCCCCGGCGAGACGGTGCCGGACGGGCCGGCCGTCGTGGTGGCCTGGGCGTCGCAGACCGGCAACGCCGAATCCTTCGCGGCGAGTTGCGCACAGCGGCTCCGCGATGCCGGTCGAGCGGTGCGCTCGGTGGGACTGAACGAACTCGACATCGCGACGCTGGCGGACATCGAGGAATTCGTGGTCGTCACGAGCACCTTCGGCGACGGCGACCCGCCCGACAACGGCGGTTCGTTCTGGCGGGCACTCGACGCCGACACCGCACCCGCTCTGTCCGGAATGCGCTACGCGGTACTGGCTTTCGGTGACTCGAGTTACGACGATTTCTGCGGATTCGGACGTCGCGTCGACGACCGTCTGAGTGTTCTCGGCGCGACCCGCCTGACCGGGCGTGTCGACTGCGAACCCGGAGAGGACGAGCGCGCACAGAACTGGCTCGAGTCGCTCGTACCGATGCTGGGAGGCTCGACGGCCCCGGTTGCCTCGGCCGCGCCGGCTCCGGTCTCTCCCGTCTACACCCGCAACTCGCCGCTCGTCACGCGGATCACCCGCAATATCGCACTCAGCGGCGCGGGTTCGGCGAAGGACGTGCGCCAGTTCGGATTCGAGATCTTCGATCCCGCATTCGAATACGAGGCCGGCGACGCCCTCGGGGTGATGCCGACGAACGGCCCGGAAGCCGTCGACGAATGGCTCCAGGTCACGGCCCTCGACGCGGAGACCGCCGTCGAACTCGGCGACCGTCCCACCGTGCCGCTGCGGGAGGCCGCGACGCGTCACCTCGACATCACCCGGGTGACACCGGAACTGCTCCGGTTCGTGCAGAAGCAGAGCGGCAGTGCCGAACTCGCGAAGCTGCTGCGACCGGGCAACAAGATCGAGCTGCAGCAGTGGCTGTACGGGCGGCAGGCGATGGACGTCATCGCCGAGTACCCGTTCAAGGCACCCTGGGTCGAATGGAAGGAGCTGCTCGGTCGTCTTCGCCCGCGCCTGTACTCGATCTCGTCGAGCCCCAGGACGAATCCCCGCGAGGTGCAGCTGACGGTGTCGGTGGTGCGCTACGAGTTCGAGGGTCGCTCCCGGGCGGGCGTGTGCTCGTCCTTTCTCGCCGATCACAGCAAGGGCATGGACATTCCGATCTTCGTGCAGCGTAACGAACACTTCCGGCCGCCGGCGGCGGAGACCGACATGATCATGGTCGGTCCGGGCACGGGCATCGCGCCGTTCCGTGGTTTCCTCCACGATCGTCGCGAGGCCGGGCACACGGGCCGCAACTGGCTGTTCTTCGGTGACCAGCGAGCCGAGACCGACTATCTCTACCGCGACGAGATCGAGTCGATGCACGAGGGCGGCTTCCTCACCGAACTGGCCCTGGCGTTCTCCCGCGACCAGCGGCAGAAGATCTACGTGCAGGACCGGATGCGCGAGCACGGCGCGCAGGTGTGGAAGTGGCTGCAGGACGGCGCTCACTTCTACGTGTGCGGCGATGCCGGACGTATGGCGAAGGACGTCGACGCGGCCCTGCGCGAGGTGGTGCAGACCCACGGACGGCTCGACCGGGACGCCGCCGCGGCGTACGTCGACCAGATGGCCGCCGACAAGCGGTACGTCCGCGACGTCTACTGATTCCCTTGTTTGTCCGCAGACGCGGATATAACGTGTCGTTCATGACGTATATGCGGAGTCGAGAGTGACTGCGATCCGGATCCGCGAGGCCGCGTCGCTGCTGGGAGTCAGCGACGACACGGTCCGCCGCTGGATCGACCAAGGGCTGCTGCAGGCCGGCAAGGACTCCGCCGGACGCAAGACCGTCGACGGCGGCGAACTGGCCGAGTTCGCGCGCACCCAGGCGGCCTCCGGCCCCGACCTGCTCGGGGTGGGCAGCTCCGCCCGCAACCGCTTCGTCGGACTCGTCACGCGCGTCGTGTCCGACACCGTCATGTCGCAGGTGGAGATGCAGTGCGGTCCGCACCGGGTCGTCTCGCTCATGAGCACCGAGGCCGTGACCGAACTCGGTCTCGAGCCGGGCAGCATCGGTGTGGCCGTCGTGAAGGCGACCACCGTCATCGTCGAGACACCCGGAGGGTCCGAATGAGGCGCCGGGCGCTCGCCGTGCTCGCTGCCGCTGCGGCGCTGACGTCGTGCGGCAGCGGTGGAGGGGACTCGGAGGTCCTCACGGTCTACGCGGCGGCCTCGCTTCGGGCTCCGTTCACCGAGATCGCAGAACGATTCGAGCAGACGAACCCCGGAGTGACGGTGGAGTTCTCCTTCGCCGGCTCGTCCGATCTCGAGACCCAACTCGAGCAGGGCGCACCGGCAGACGTCTTCGCCTCCGCCGACACCCGCACGATGGATTCCGCCGTCGAGGCCGGACTCGTTACCGGTGAACCGATCCCGTTCGCGACCAACACGCTCACGATCGTCACCGAACCCGGGAACCCCGAGAACATCACGTCGTTCGCCGATCTCACCGGAAAGGGTGTCTCGGTGGTCGTGTGTGCGCCTCAGGTGCCGTGCGGTGCGGCCACCACGCGACTCGAGGAGGCTGCCGGTACCGACCTCGAGCCGGTGTCCGAGGAGTCGTCGGTGACCGACGTGCTCGGCAAGGTCACCTCGGGTCAAGCCGATGCCGGTCTGGTCTACGTCACCGACGCGACGAGAGCCGGCGAGACCGTCTCCGTCGTCTCCGTTCCGGAGGCTGCGGAGATCGTCAACGTCTATCCCATCGCAAGGCTGTCGGATTCCGGCAACGCCACTCGCGCCGATGATTTCGTGCGCTTCGTCACCGGTGCGGACGGCCGGGCAGTCCTCGCCGATGCGGGCTTCGGTATACCGTGACCGCGACGGGACTGCCCCGGTGGTTGTTCGTCCCCGCCGCGCTCGGGTTGCTGTTCGTCGTCGTGCCCCTGGTGGCGATGCTGCTCACCGTCGACTGGACGACGTTCCCGTCGCTCGTGACGTCTCCGGCGTCCCTCGACGCGCTCGCATTGAGCCTGCGCACCTCCGCGGCCGCTACGGCATTGTGCCTCGTGCTCGGCGTGCCTCTCGCGGTGGTGCTCGCGCGCAGCCCCTTCCGCTGGATATCCGTGATCCGCGGGTTCGTCCTGCTGCCGCTCGTGCTGCCACCGGTCGTGGGTGGCATCGCCCTGCTCTACACCTTCGGACGCCGGGGGCTGATCGGTGAGCATCTCCACGCGCTCGGCGTGCAGATCGCCTTCACCACCACGGCGGTCGTGCTCGCGCAGACCTTCGTCGCGCTGCCCTTCCTCGTCACGAGTCTCGAAGGGGCGCTGCGCAGCGCCGGTTCACGCTATGAGGACGTCGCAGCCACGCTCGGGGCGCGCCCCACGACGGTCTTCCGGCGCATCACCCTGCCTCTCGTGCTACCCGGTCTCGTCTCGGGTTCGGTGCTCGCATTCGCCCGTGCCCTGGGTGAATTCGGCGCGACCCTCACCTTCGCCGGCAGCCTGCAGGGCGTGACCCGCACGCTGCCGCTCGAGATCTATCTGCAGCGGGAAACCGACCCGGACGCCGCCGTCGCCCTGTCGCTGGTACTGATCCTGGTGGCCGTCGTGATCGTCGTGGCCGTGTACTCGCGGCGGAAGGAGCGGCCGCTGTGAGCCTCACGGTGCGGGCCCGGGTCGCCGCACGCGATGTCGACGTCGAACTGGAGGTCGCGCAGGGTGAGATCGTCGCGGTGCTCGGCCCGAACGGTGCCGGAAAGTCGACCCTCCTGGGTGTGGTGTCCGGGCTGCTGCGTCCCGATGACGGTCGCGTCGAACTGGACGGCCGCGTCCTCACCGACACCGCGACCGGTGTCGCTGTGGCTCCGCACGACCGGTCGGTGGTGCTGCTCGCCCAGCAGGCCCTGCTCTTCCCGCACCTGACCGTCGCGGGCAACGTGGAGTTCGCGCCACGCAGTGCGGGTGTGGGCCGGCGTGAAGCCCGTGCCCGCGCTGAGAGATGGCTCCGGGAGGTCGATGCGGCGGATCTCGCCGATCGCCGCCCGCACGAACTGTCGGGTGGACAGGCACAGCGGGTCGCGCTCGCGCGTGCCCTGGCGGCCGAGCCGCACCTGTTGTTGCTCGACGAGCCGATGGCCGCGCTCGACGTCACCGCGACGCCGGTGCTGCGGTCGTTGCTGCGGCGCGTCCTGCGCGACAGCGGCCGCACGGCCCTGCTCGTCACCCACGACCCGCTGGACGTGCTCGCACTCGCCGATCGGGTGATCGTGATCGAGGCCGGCCGCATCGTCGAGGACGGACCGGTACGCCGGGTGCTGACGCGACCGCGCAGCGCCTTCGCCGCCCGCATCGCGGGGACCAATCTCGTGACCGGAACCGTACGACAGGACGCGCTGGAATCCGCGGACGGTGTCGTCCACGGTCGCGTCCACGACGACTGCGTTCCGGGCACGGCAGCCGTCGCCGTCTTCGCGCCGTCGGCGGTGGCCGTCTACACCGATGCCCCGCACGGGAGCCCTCGCAACGCCCTGCGCGTGAGGATCGCAGAACTCGAGGCGCAGGGATCGACGGTGCTCGTGCGGTCGGGTACGGGTATCGCCGCGGAGATCACGACGGCGGCACTCGCCGACCTGGACGTCCACCCGGGCGACGTCGTGTGGTTCGTCGTGAAGGCCACGGAGGTGGGGATCCATCCGGCCGCGCTGCGCTCGTGAGCGATACCACGCTGCACGCGTGATCAGCACCGCGCGCGGCGCACCGCGAGCACGGCGGCGAGTCCGATCAGGTACACGACCCCGCCTGCGACGGCCAGTGCGGGCGTGCGTCCGTCGGGATCGATCATGAAGGCCGTCACGACGATCGCGCCGAGGAAGGCGATGTTGAAGACGGTGTCCTGCAATGCGAAGACGCGTCCTCTGCGGGCGTCGTCGATGTCGATCTGCATCGCCGCATCGCCGGTGAGTTTGATGGTCTGACCGGCGAGACCGAGCAGGAATGCCGCGGCGAGCAGTGGTCCGGCCGCCACGGTGGTGACGAGCGTGAACTGGACGATCGCGGCGGCGATCAAGCCGAGCGTGACGGTGCGTGGACGGCCCAGCCTGGGGATCAGGATCGGTGCGAGTACCGCTGCGAGGAGCATGCCGGCCGCGGTGCAGGCGACCGCGACACCGAATCCGGAGAAGCCCGTCAGCAGATCGGAGCCTCTGTCCCCGGCCGGAGCACCGGAGTTGTCGCCCGCGGCGCGCAGTACGAGCACCATGATGAGTGTGTCGATGCCGAACACGATGCGGTGCGCGCCGATTCCGAGCATCGCGACGGTGACACCCGGCGCGTCGAGCACGGCACGCGCACCGGTCCGCAGACCCGACAGGACGGTGCGGATCACCGTCCGGGGCCGTATTCCCTCGGGACCGAGCACATTCGCGGCGAATCCGGATGCGGCGACCGCTCCGACGATCGAACCACTCACGCCGAGAAGGACGGCCGTGCCCGAGCCGGTGTCTCCCGCACCCACGAATCCGATGGTCGCGACCGCCACGGCGGCCCCGACCGCCGAGACACCCGAACCGACCGTGGCCAGAACGGAATTGACAGGGACGAGCCATGATCGGGACGCCACATGCGGGAGTGAGGCCGATACACCGGCCAGGACGAATCTGCTCACGCCGACGGCGGCGAGCGCGAGCAGCATGAGCGGGATCTGCGGCCCTCCGAGGAGCAGGACGGCCGCGGCCGCCGCGATGAACACTCCGCGCAGCAGAGCGGCCCACACGAGGACGAGACGTCGGTCCCATCGGTCGAGCAGGGCGCCGGCGAACGGGCCGATCACCGAGTACGGCAACAGCAGCACCGCGAAGCCGGCCGCGATGGCGACGGGGTCGGTGTGACGTTCCGGGTTGAACAGGATCGCCCCGCCGAGTGCGGCCTGGAACAGTCCGTCGCCGAACTGGCTCGCGAAGCGCACCACCGTCAGACGGACGAGGCCCGGCGAGTGCCGCAGGGCGATCGCGGTCGATCGCCACGCCCGCTGCCTCGACGGCTGCCCGGAGTCTCGCACGAGCACGACACTAGCGGCTCCGCGGGCAGGCCTCGTTCGGCAATTCGGTGTCCGGTTTGCACCGCCCCGCCGAGTGCACCACCGCGCCCGGTATCCGTGCGGTCCCTCACCGCCCGGATTCCGTACCGGCACGCGGCATCCGGGCATGACCGTCGTTGTTCGGAGTCGTGGGTTCCGAGGTCTTCGGGCAGTACGGACCCGACACTTCTCCGGACCGCGGGGTCCTGTTCGAGCATCATCTCGCCCTGTGGGCACATACCGTCGGGTTCCGCCCCACGCGCCGGTGACGGCGGTGACAGAATGGCTGACGTGGCGCAACATCAGGACGAACCCGAGGATCGCACCGCACCCTCGACACCCAGGGTGCGGGCGGGCAGCCTGCTGGTCTCCGCCACCGACCTCACCGAGCCGACCTTCCGCCGCACCGTCGTCTACATCATCGAGCACACCGATGCGGGCAGCTTCGGCGTCGTCCTGAACCGCATCAGCGACACCTCGGTCGACGCCATGCTGCCGCAGTGGTCGTGGCTCGCCACCGAACCGAAGTCCCTGTTCGTCGGTGGTCCCGTCCACCGCAGTTCCGCACTGTGCCTCGGCACCTTGCGGGTGGGGGCCGACATCACCGACGTGCCGGGTATCCGCCACGTCGACGGCCGCGTCGCGATGATCGACCTCGACGCCGATCCCGGGCACATCGCCCACTACGTCGAGGGCGTGCGGATCTTCGCGGGCTATGCGGGATGGAGTGCCGGTCAGCTCGACGGCGAACTGCGCAACGACGACTGGATGGTGGTCTCGGCACTGCCCGGCGACGTGCTCGCGCCCGCGCATCTCGACCTGTGGGCGAGGGTGTTGCGGCGCCAGCCGCTGCCGATGGCTCTGCTCGCGACCCACCCCATCGAGGTCGAGCGCAACTGAGCTCCGTCAGCGGGCGTCGGCGAAGGTGTTGAGCGCGCCGGCCATCTCCTCGGCCCTCGCTGCGGTCACGGTCAACTCGTATCCCGAGGCCGTGGTCACCACGACGGCGGGTCCGGTGCGGGTGACCAGGCCGTACCGCTTGCCACCCTTGGCGCGTAGTCCCCAGCCACCCCAGTCCTGGAAGGGCCGGGTCTCGGTGACCTTCGCGCCGACGATCTCGTCGAGGTCGTAGCCGAGCGCGTCGGTCGCCAGGTTCGACACCCGGATCCCGTCCGCGTCGACCACCACGGTGTAGCGCAGCAGACCCAGGACGAGCAGAACGACGGGAGCGATCAGGCCCAGGGGCCACCAGCTCTGCACAGCGGCACACACGATGAACGCCGGGATCAGGACGAGCAGCGACAGTGCCGCCGTCGTGCCCGCACCGGTACCCACCTGTTCGACGATCGGCAGGTCGGCCCGGCCGCGCGGCAGTGCCGGATCCGGAGCGGTGGTCGCCACCTTCCGTTCCCGGCCGTCGCGCAGGTGCCGACCGCCGAACCAGCCCACCGCGATACCCGCCCACATTCCGAATACCGCGGGCCACCCTTCCAGCGGTGCCCGCGTGGCGTCGGTCGTGTCGAGCTGTCCCGTGAGACCGGCGAGGAACAGCGTGGTGATCGTGCCGGTCACGCCGAGACCGATCGCGAGCATGTAGCGGCGCATGAGCAGCTGCGCCTGCGCGAGCGCGGCGATCGCACAGCAGCCACCCCCGACGAGCACGATCAGCAGGGCGGCGGTCCACGCCGAGGTCATGGGCGAGCCGAACGAGTCGGGGGTCGTGCCCGACCAGTGCGTCGCGATCTCACCGGGCAATCGTGGGAGCCACGAGCGGGTGAATACGAGCACGGCCACGGCGCACAGCACCGGAACGGCCAGTCCGAGCAGCACCCCCACAGGGTCGATCCGACGCGTCGTCGTCATGGGGTCAGCCTAGGGGTGGGCCTCCACCGCTGCCGTCTTCGTTCCGTTCTCGTCGAACCATCCGTCGGGGCGCAGGTCCCCACCGAACCGGGGCATGTATTCGGTACACGCGAGTCGCGAGACGAGGGTGCGACGGCTGTTCACGCCGGTCTTGGTGAAGATGTTCTTCAGATGGTCCTGCACCGTGTACGGGCTGATGAACAACCGGCTCGCGATCTCGTTGCGCGACCGTCCGGCGAGAACTTCGACGAGTACTTCCGATTCGCGTGGCGTGAGGCCGTGGGCGGCGGTGACCAGGGCGACGATCTCGGGTAGACGTGCCCGCTCGAAGGTCATGACGACGCGGCCGGTCTCGTCGAAGATCGCGGCGCGCAGTACGAGCCATTCGCCGTCGAGGGTGCGAACACGCACATCCGCGGGCACGGGTCGTGTTCTGCGGACCTGGCGGGCGATCACGTGCGCCGGGCCGGGGCGCCCCCGAGCGGGACTCTCCCAGCCGAGGCGTTCGAAGAAGATCGTCGCTGCGGCAGTGACGGAATCGAATTCGCCGTCCGCCCCGATCACCACCACGGCCGGGCCCGAGCATCCGCAGGCGGTGCTCTCGGCGTCCGTGCTCCGTGTTCGTGCGGATGCGTGCCGGATCAACGTGGTGCGGAATCCGTTCGCGATGTCGTCGAGAACGTCGTCGAGCATCGCGAGTTCGGCGTCGGAGAAACCTCGGCCCGGCCCGCGGAGCAGATCACCGACACCCCAGCATCTACGGTCTCCGTCCCGGAAGACCAGTTGCACTTCGTGTCCCATGCCCAGATGCGACACGAGTTCGAGATAACGCCTGTTGTCGTATCCCGGTCCGCGGCCGGAGGGTTCTCCGATCCGCCGTACTCCGGACCGGTGCTGCATGAGCGCGTAGAGACTGTCCGGATCGAGGTCCGGACCGTACTCGAACTCGATCGACAACCGGAGTACCTCGGCGGGGTCGTCGAGGCCGCGGGTGGTGAAGCCGGTGGGAACCCCGACGGCCGGGTCCACGGGCGCGACACAACCACCGTCGTACGGAACGAAAGCGCCGAGCACATCCATCACGAACTCGCGGAACTGCGCCCCGTCCGCAGCTGCGGACGCTGCGTCATGGATGCCTGCTCTCAACCGCTGCGCAGAGCGCATGCCTCGAAGTATCCCCCTCGAATGTGGGATTGAGAACACCTCGCGAGGTGGCGAGGCTCGTAGCACGGGGAGATTCATCCGAAAGTCGAGGTGCCCGTCATGACCACCGCTCACGCCACCCCGTTGTCCGCCGAGGACCTGGAGGTCGTGCATCTGATCCACGCCGCTCTACGCCGGGACACCGAACGTCTCGCCGACTTCGCACAGAAGTGGCGGACCGCGGACCCCGGCACGCACGATGCGCTGCTCCTCGGCTGGCACGGCTTCAGCACCGAACTGCACACGCACCATTCCATCGAAGACGTCTACGTCTGGCCGTTCATGCGGCCGCGGCTCGCCGACGATGCGGGGGCGATGGAGGTGCTCGATGCGATGGAGGCCGAACATTCCGTGATCGATCCGGCGCTGGCGGAGATCGAGAACGCGCTCGACGACCGGGAGACGGCGACCGAGCGGCTCGGCGGTCTGCTCGACGGTCTCGTGACGTCGCTGGGTGCTCACCTCGCGCACGAGGAGCGTGACGCCTTCCCCTTGATCGAACGGTCCTTCACCAAGGAGGAATGGCACGACCTCTCGATGCGTGCGTTCGAGCAGCTGGACAAGGACGAGGTCTCCGAACTGCTGCCGTACATCTTCGAGGGGGCACCGAAGGACCGCGTGTCCGTCGTGCTGAAGAGCCTCCCGGTACCGGTGCGGGTGCTCAACCGGTTCTGGTGGACCCCGCGTTACGCGCGGGCACGCCGCTGGGAGTGAACAGCCCGGTCAGGCGGTCGGCTCGCACGCCCCGCGCAGGCTGCACGCGCCGCACGAGGTACCGCAGCCGGCCGTCTCCTCCGGCTTCGTCGCTGCGGCGACCCGCGCTGCGACGGATCCACCGGCACCGGCGGTGATCAGGGCGGCCACCACGGTGACGACCACCGCGATGATCCCGGCAACGGTGGGCAGGGTCAGCGACGCGACTGCACCCACGGCGAGCAGCACCGCAGAACCCAGCATGCTGGGTGCGGCGACCTTGTTGGCCAGCGCGAACGCGGCGTCGTCGCGCAGCGACTCCGGGGTGCGCACACCGGCCCAGCGGTTGCGCGGCAGTTTGCCGGTCAGTGCCGCGACACCCACCGCGCCGACGACGAGAGCGAGCACGAAGAGCAGGACAGCGACGATGAGCACCCGACCAGGATACGCGTCGGGCGGTGCCACCGGTCTGCGCGGGTGGGGGCACGTTCTACCCTGGTGGGAGCCCTCACACGTCCGGCCGAGTAGATAGTGATCCCCGTGACCCGTCCCGAACAGACCTCCCAGCCCGAACCCGGCAGCACGCCGCAGCATCGGTACACCGCCGAACTCGCGGGGCGGATCGAGCAGCGCTGGCAGGAGCTGTGGCGCGAGCGCGGCACCTTCCACGCCCCCAATCCGGTGGGCGATCTCGCCGGCGACGTGCCCGCCGACAAGCTGTTCGTGCAGGACATGTTCCCGTATCCGTCGGGTTCGGGTCTGCATGTGGGCCATCCGCTCGGCTACATCGCCACCGACGTGTACGCCCGGTTCCACCGCATGCAGGGCCGCAACGTGCTGCACACCCTCGGCTACGACGCCTTCGGTCTGCCGGCCGAGCAGTACGCCGTGCAGACGGGCACGCATCCGCGCACGACCACCGAGGCCAACATCACGAACATGAAGCGTCAGCTCGGCCGCCTCGGGCTCGGGCACGACGACCGCCGCTCGGTCGCGACGACCGACGTCGACTTCTACCGCTGGACGCAGTGGATCTTCCTGACGATCTACAACGCCTGGTACGACCGCGAGGCCGGCCGCGCCCGCCGCATCTCCGAACTCGAAGCCGAGTTCGCGGACGGCACCCGCAGCCTCGGCGACGGCCGTGACTGGGCGTCGCTGTCGGAGGACGAGCGCGCCGCCGTGATCGACTCCTACCGTCTGGTGTACCGCTCGGATTCGCTCGTCAACTGGTGCCCGGGTCTGGGCACGGTGCTCGCCAACGAGGAGGTCACCGCCGACGGCCGCTCCGAGCGCGGCAACTTCCCCGTCTTCCGGAAGAACCTGCGGCAGTGGATGATGCGGATCACCGCCTACTCCGACCGCCTCATCGACGATCTCGAGCACCTCGACTGGCCCGAGAAGGTCAAGTCGATGCAGCGCAACTGGATCGGGCGCTCGCACGGCGCTCAGGTGAAGTTCGCTGTCGCCGACCACGATTCGGCGATCGAGGTGTTCACCACCCGGCCCGACACCCTGTTCGGGGCCAGTTACGTGACCCTCGCTCCCGAGCACGAGCTCGTCGACCGGATCGCCGGTACGTCGTGGCCCGAGGGCGTGGACGAGCGGTGGACCGGCGGTGCGGCCGATCCCGTCGCCGCCGTCGCGGCCTACCGCGCGTCGATCGCCGCGAAGTCCGACCTCGAGCGTCAGGAGTCGAAGGAGAAGACCGGTGTCTTCCTCGGCGCCTACGCCGTGAACCCGGTCAACGGCGAGAAGCTGCCGATCTTCATCGCCGACTACGTCCTCACCGGCTACGGCACCGGCGCGATCATGGCCGTGCCCGCCCACGACCAGCGCGACTGGGAGTTCGCGACCGCTTTCGGTCTGCCGATCCGCGAGGTCATCTCCGGGGGCGACGTCACCGCCGAGGCCTACACCGGCGACGGTGTGCTGGTGAACTCCGGCCTGCTCGACGGTCTCGACGTCGCCGAGGCGAAGAAGACGATCGTCGCGAAGCTCGAGGCGGACGGCGCCGGTCGCGGCACCATCCAGTACAAGCTGCGCGACTGGCTGTTCGCGCGGCAGCGGTACTGGGGCGAGCCGTTCCCGATCGTCTACGACGAGCAGGGACGTGCGCACCCGCTGCCCGAATCCGCTCTGCCGGTGGAACTTCCCGAGGTGGAGGACTACGCGCCGGTCTCCTTCGATCCGGACGACGCCGACTCCGAGCCGTCCCCGCCGCTCGCGAAGGCCACCGACTGGGTGAACGTCGAACTCGACCTCGGCGACGGCCTGCAGCGCTACACGCGCGACACGAACGTCATGCCGCAGTGGGCCGGCAGTTCGTGGTACCAACTGCGTTACATCGACCCCACCAACTCGGATGCCTTCTGCGACAAGGAGAACGAGGCCTACTGGACAGGCCCCCGGCCGGACGTGCACGGCCCGAACGATCCGGGCGGTGTCGACCTGTACGTCGGCGGCGTCGAGCACGCGGTGCTGCACCTGCTGTACGCGCGGTTCTGGCACAAGGTGCTCTTCGACCTCGGCTACGTCACCTCCTCGGAGCCCTACCGGCGCCTGTTCAACCAGGGCTACATCCAGGCCTACGCCTACACCGACTCGCGCGGTGTGTACGTGCCGGCCGACGAGGTCGTCGAACGCGACGGCACGTTCTACTGGACGGGCCCGGACGGTGAGCAGGAAGTCGCCCGCGAGTACGGGAAGATGGGCAAGTCGCTCAAGAACTCGGTCGGTCCCGACCGGATCTGCGACGACTACGGTGCCGACACCCTGCGCGTCTACGAGATGTCGATGGGTCCGCTCGACCAGTCGCGCCCGTGGGCGACCAAGGACGTCGTCGGTGCGCAGCGGTTCCTGCAGCGTGCGTGGCGTCTGGTCGTCGACGAGGAGAGCGGCGACCTGCGCGTCACCGACGAGACCCCGGGCGACGACACTCTGCGGGCGCTCAACAAAGCGGTGGCAGGTGTGTCCGACGATTACGCCCACCTGCGCGACAACACGGCGATCGCCAAGCTGATCGAATACACGAACCACCTGACCAAGCAGTACCCCTCGGGTGCTCCGCGCGGTGCCGTCGAACCGCTCGTGCTGATGCTCGCGCCGGTCGCCCCGCACCTCGCCGAGGAGTTGTGGTCGCGACTCGGACACACGGAATCGCTCGCGCACGGCCCGTTCCCGGTCGCCGACGAGAAGTGGCTCGTCGAGGACAGCGTCGAGTACCCGATCCAGGTCAACGGCAAGGTGCGCAGCCGCATCACCGTCCCGGCCGATGCCGCTCCGGATGCGATCGAGGCGGCCGCGCTCGCCGATGAGAAGATCACCGAACTGCTCGGCGGTGCCGCACCGCGCAAGGTGATCGTGGTTCCCGGCAAGATGGTCAATGTCGTGAAGTAGCAAATTCTTCCGACGGACGAGACCCCGGTGCACAGGGAGCACCGGGGTCTCGTCGATTCACAGCCGGGATCAGGGGTGCTTGTGCTCGATCTTCTCGAACTCGGCGACCTCGCCCGCATCGTGTGCGCGCTCCTCCGCTTCCTTCGCCTCGAGCTGCTTGGCGACGGCCTCCTTGAGGGAGACCTTGGCGGGCTCGGCGGCCTCCTGCTCGGCCTTGCGGATCCGCTCCTCGTCCTTCTTCTTCGCGGTCTCGGCGGCCTGGCGCTTCGCGGCGGCCTCCTGGTCGGCCTTCGCGGTCTCGGCGGCCTTCTTCTGCTCGGCCTCCTTCTCCACCTGCTTCGCGCGTTCCTGCGCACGCTCCCGGGCCTGCCGGACTTCGTTCTCGCGGTCGCGTCGCGCGGCTTCCTGCTCGGCAGCGGCACGTTCACGCGTTCGACGGAGTTCGGCGTCTGCCGCGCGCTTCTCGGCAGCGGCCTGCGCGTCGAGTTTCTCCGCGCGCTTCACCGCGTCGGCGCGTTCGGTGGCGAGCGCCCCGCGCGTGGCGATCTCCCGATCGTCGAGCACGCTGCCGACGATGCCGTCCAGCATGCCCAGTCCCCGCTCGTACATCAGCCGTGGCGGGGCGTCGGTGGGCAGGAACCGCAACTGCTGCTCGATCAATCCCAACGGGAAACGGGCGATCTTGTACTGCAATCGCAGAACACTCTTGGGCAGGGTGGTGAGGTTCATGGGCGCATCTCCAACTTCGATGGGGGTACAGCTCCGGTAGGGAATGTCGGTGGTGGGTTCGTCAGCGATCCCGCTCGTCGGTGTCCTGCTCGGTCAGGGCGTGATCGAGGGCTTCGGCCTTGCGCCGTTCCTGTTCGGCCTGGAGACGGGCACGTTCGGCGTCGTGGGAGGCAGCGCGGTGGTCGTCCTGTGCCGCCGAGACCTCCGCAGCGGCATCCATGGCCTGGGCGTTCTCCTCGCGACGTGCCTGCGCTTCCGCAGCCGTGGCCTCGCGGGCGGCGTCGGACTGCTCCCGGACCACATTCTCCTGGTGTTCGAGTTCGGCGGCCTGCTTGCGGATCTGTGCCTCCCGCTCGGCCTGCGACTGCGCCACCTCGGTCCGGTGCTGCACGGCTTCGCGTTCCTGCTGTCCGGCTCGGCGCACGGCGTCGAGTTGTTCCACGGCCTCGTCGCTCTCGGCCTCCGCCATGTGGGAGAGGGTGTCGGCCTTCCTGGTCTGCCGCGCCTGCTCCTGCTCGAGACGGCCTTCGGTGGTGAGGGAATCGTTGCCGGTCAGGGCTCCGGCGACCTCCTTCGCCTTGCCGACCACGGTCTGCTTCAACCCGAGGCGTGCCTTGTCGGATGCACCGGGGCGAGCCCTGTCGGATGCGTTGTCTTCGGCCATGGATCATCTCCTTCCGTACGGGACACGAAGGGGACGGCCCCGTGAGAAGGGGTAGCCCGCCGCGCCGGGCTTCAATCCTCGAGAGACTCGAGAGGGTGGATGTGTGTGCCGACGAAGTTGACGACATCGCCCAGGACCTCGTCGCGGTTGGTCTCGTTGAAGATCTCGTGCCGCGCCTCGGGATAGGTCTTCGACGACGACCCGCGGCCTGCGAACGACGACCATCCGGTCGCGCTGCCGTCCAGGGGAACGAGCCGGTCGTCCTCGCCGTGCAGCCACAGCACGGGCACGTCGTCGACGGCGCCACCGGCGGCGATGGTGTCGAGACAGCTCTTCAGCGCCTGCACGGTGGTGCGCTTGAACGGCCCGTGCCAGACGAGTGGGTCGGCCACGTACGCGCGGCCCACCTCGGGGTCGCGGGAGAGGGTCGACGGATCGATGGGGGTGTCCGGGATCTCCTCTGCCGCGAGCAGTGCGTCGACGGCCGCCCAGCTGCCGAGCACCGGACCGGACAGGACGACGGCCGCCAGCTCCGAGCCGTATCTCTGGGCGTATCGGGCGGCGATCATGCCGCCCATCGAGTGCCCGATGAGCACGACCGGCACGTCGGGATGTTCGCGTCGCGCCGTGAGATCGAGCAGCCGGAAGTCGTCGACCACCTTCTCGAAGTCGTCGATCAGTACGCGTTCGCCGTCGCTGAGGCCGTGACCGACGTGGTCCATCGCGTAGACGGCGGCTCCGTCGGCGACGAGGCGCGTGGCCACGTATTCGTAGCGTCCGCAGTGCTCGCCGTAGCCGTGGCACACCAGTGCCACGTAGCGCGGGGTCTCGCCGACCCAGTTCCGCGCTGCGAGAGCGCCGGCGTGTCCGTCGAGGGTGAAGGCGACAGCGTCGATCATCGGGTCTCCGATCGTTCCGGTTGATGGCGATGTCATCGTCCTCCGGCGCGGGGTCCTCCGAGTGGGAATCGCGAGTGCATCCGCAGATCCGCGTCACTATCGTCGAATTGAAACGTGTTCCGGATTCGACCCAGCGAAGGGGACCTCATGGCAGCGAGCAGGGACGCGATCCGTACCACCGTCGAGAACTACGTCAAGGCTGTCGCCACGGGCACCGTGGACGACGTGCTCGCCTTGTATGCGGCGGGCGCCACGGTCGAGGATCCGGTCGGCACGCCCGTTCGCACCACCGAGGCCGAGATCCGCGAGTTCTACAAAGTGGTCGAACCGCTCACGCAGACCGCTGGAGTGATCACCCTCAAGATCGCGGAGAACAACGCGGCCTTCGTGTTCCGCCTGGTCACACACCTGGGTGAGCAGGATCTCGTGATGGAGGTCGTCGACGTGATGACCTTCGACGACGACGCGAAGATCACGAGCATGAGGGCGTTCTGGAGCCAGGAGGACATGCAGAGCGTCCCCGCTTCCTGACGGGAAGCCGCATCGTCGAAGTCGACGGTTTCACGTGGAACATCGACGAGCGCGGCGAAGAAACCGCGGTCGCCGATGTGCCCCGGATTCCCCGACCTCGGTCCCGATCCACGAGGGGTGCACCTGCTCGAAGGGTCACGGCATTTCGTGCAGATGGAGCGCCGGGACGAGGTGAACGAGCTGCTCGTACACGTCGTCTCCGGCATCGCGATACCGACGAGAACCGCCGAACAGCCCTTTTGCCGACGATCATCGACCTAGCATGGCGGCGTGACCAGCGACACGATTCGTGGACTCGGGCTGGCACTCGCACTGACGGCACTGGTGGCGGGTGCCTGCTCGTCGGGCGGTTCGGTCGATACGTCGACGCCGGTACACCTGCAGGTCGCCACCGCGCAGGACGATCCGTGGACGCCGCGGCTCGTGCCGCCGCAGGTGCCGGTCGCGGTGCCGCCCCCTCCCCCGGAGGCGGTCGAGGCCGGCGGCGACCCCGTCACCGCTGTCTCCGGAACGCCGGCGGTCCCGGGTGATCGCACCGCGCTCTACGGGGGAAGTCTCGACCGGCCCCTGTGCGACCGCGAAGCGCTCATCGTTCACCTCGAGGAGGATCCGGCCAAGGCCGAAGCGTGGCGCGGTGTCCTGGACGTCGCCGATGTCCGCGGCTACACCGACACCCTCACCGCGGTCCTGTTGCGCGCCGACACCCGGGTCACCATGTACGAATACCGCGACGGTGCCGCGCGCCCCGTGCAGTCGCTGCTCGAGCGCGGCACGATCGTGCTCGTCGACGAACTCGGCGTCCCCCGCGTGCGATGTGTGCGCGGCAACCCGCTGTCCGCGCCGGTGCTCACCGGGAACGACGAACTCGAAGGCCCGAAGTGGCCCGGGCTGAACGCCGAGCGGTTGTTCGTCGTCCAACCCGCCGCGGCGCCCGTGCGAGAACTGAGGGTCGTCGACATCACGACGGGTGCGATGGTCCCGGTGCCGGTCGGTGACGCTCTGCCGAAGACCACGTCGCCGGCCCCGGAAACTTCGGAGGAATCGCTGCCACAGACCGAGGCGTTGCAGGCACCCGTTCCCGACGTTCCCCAGCCGCGGCGCGACCCCGTGCCGGAAGTCGCCCCGCCACCGCCACCGCCGCCACCGGCTCCGGAACCACCGCCGCCACCGCCGCCCGCACCCGAACCGCCGCCGCCTCCGGCCCCGGCACCTCCTCCGGCGCCGGCACCCCCCGCACCTGCACCACCGCCCCCACCACAGATCCAGATCCAGATTCCGGGAGGCCCTCCGGTGGTGATCCCGCTACCGTTCTGACCGGATCAGCGCGGGCGCAGAACGATCTCGGTGGGATGCGCATCCACGGGCGCTTCGACCACCTGCCGCACCGCGCGGGCGACCGATCCGGGGGTGAGGAACTGCGACGGGTCGTACTCGCGACCCTCCGACGCGACGATCGCGCGCTGCATGTCGGTGTCGATCCGGCCCGGGTGGATCGAGGTGACCCGCAGAGCGGGCTCCTCCTCACGGAGCACATCGCCGAACGCGCGCAGCGCGAACTTGCTCGCGGCATAGGCACCCCAGCCGGGACGGGCGCGCAGACCGGCCCCCGAATTGATGAGCACCACGTGCCCGCTCGCGGCCCGCAGGGCCGGCAGCAGCAGCTGGGTCAGTGCGACGACGGCGACCACGTTCGCCTCGAACGTCTCGCGCCACTGCCGTGGTTCGGTGTCGGCGACGGTGCCGAGCTCGGCGACACCGGCGTTGTGGACGAGCACGTCGAGCCGGTCGATGTCCGCCACGGCCGCGGCGACGGCGTCGTGATCGAGCAGATCCACCGGCCACGGCGTGGCGTCGGGGAGTTCCTCGAGGATCGCATCGAGCGACTCGCGACGTCGGCCGCCGAGGAGCAGATCGTGGGTGGGTGCGAGTTCGTGGGCGATCGCGGCGCCGAGACCGCGACCCCCTCCGGTGACGAGAGCTGTGGGGCGCATGGACACGAGCCTAGGAATCCGACGGCGGGGTGGCCACCACACCGTGCTCGAGACCGGACAGGATCTCGGCCAGCCGGTCGTCCGGCGGCGTCGACACCGCCGGGTCGCGGGGAAACCGGAGCTCGAGAAATGCCTTGGGCCGCGACAGCACGTACTCGCGCGCCAGATTCCTGATCCGCGTGCGCGGCCGCACGTCGTTCGCAGCGCGAACCCCGGCGATGTCGATCCCCACCCGCCTGCACAACGCCACCGCGCGCGGCAGGTGGAACGACTGGGTCGTGATCAGTGCCTGTCGCACTCCGTAGGTGGCGACGGCACGCCGGGCGGTGTCGTAGGTGTCGAGACCGTACGGATCGGCGACGATCCGCTCGCGGTTCACGCCCTGCTCGACGAGATACGAGATCATCGCCTCGATCTCGTCGCCCGAGTTTCCCGCCGCATCACCCGAGACGAGCACGGCCTGCACCCGTCCCCGCTCCATCAGCGAGACCGCGACGTCGAGGCGGCTGCGGAGCACCCGCATGGGACGTCCTCGGTGCACCCGCGCACCCGGCACGATCACCACCGGCGCCGCCGGCGCATCGTCCACCTCGTATACGAGGTCCTTCGCCTCGGCCGCCACACGCGCGGAGACGAGTGTCAGCGCGGACACCGCACCGACGGCCAGTGCGGAGACCGCACCGAGAGGAGACGACGACCTGACGGATTCGAGCATGCGTCCCAGATTACGGACGCCCCACGGCCACAATGGAGGGGTGGACCCCGTCGACGCCCTCCGTGAAGTCGCTTTCCGGCTCGAACGCGACCGTGCCGACACCTATCGCGTGCAGGCCTACCGCCGTGCGGCCGAGGTGCTCGCCGACGTGAGCGAACACAAGCGCGAGGTCTTGCGGAAGACCGACTCGTGGACCGACCTGCCGGGCGTCGGGAAGAAGACCGCGACGATCGTTCGCGAGTCGTTCGACGGAGTGCCCGCCTATCTCGCGCAGTTGCGTGAGGAGGCCGAGCCGATCGGGTGCGGCGCCCGCGACCTGCTCGGGTCGCTGCGCGGCGATCTGCACACCCATTCGAACTGGTCCGACGGTGGCAGCCCGATCGACGAGATGCACCGTGTCGCGTCGACGATGATCGGGCACGAGTACTTCGCCCTCACCGACCACTCCCCTCGGCTGAAGGTGGCGAACGGCCTGACCGCGGAGCGATTGCGTCAGCAGCTCGGCATCGTCGCGCAGATCAATGAGAAGAACGGCGGTGCAAGGATTCTCACCGGGATCGAGGTCGACATCCTCGACGACGGTTCGCTCGATCAGGACGAGGCGCTGCTCGCCGAACTCGATGTCGTCGTCGCGAGCGTGCACTCGAACCTGCGGGCCGACCGGTCGGTGATGACGAAACGCATGCTGCGTGCGGCAGCGAACCCCCACGTCGACGTCCTCGGGCACTGTACGGGGAGGCTCGTCGCCGGTGGCCGTGGGAGCCGGCCCGAATCGAAGTTCGACGCCGAGAAGGTCTTCGCCGCATGTCGCGACCACGACACCGCCGTCGAGATCAACTGCCGGCCCGAACGACGCGACCCGCCCTCGCGTCTCGTCGATCTGGCACTCGAGATCGGGTGCCTGTTCTCCATCGACACCGACGCGCACGCACCCGGGCAGCTCGACTGGCTCGGGTACGGTTGCGAACGTGCCGCCGAGCGGGGTGTCGAACCCGAACAGGTGATCAACACCTGGGGGGTCGACGACCTGCTGGCGTGGACCGACAGGTAGGGGATGCACGTGGAACACATCGACGTACTGATCGTCGGAGCCGGACTGTCCGGCATCGGTGCCGGTTACCGGCTGCAGACACGCTGCCCGGATCTCGAGTACGCGATCCTCGAGAGTCGAGAGGCGATCGGCGGTACGTGGGATCTGTTCCGGTACCCCGGAATCCGGTCGGACAGCGACATGTACACGCTCGGTTTCCCGTTCCGCCCGTGGCGGGGCGAGAAGTCCATCGCCGACGGTCCCGACATCCTGCAGTACATCCGCGACACCGCCGCCGAGTTCGGCATCGACAAACGGATCCGGTTCGGCCACAAGGTTATCGACGCATCCTGGTCCTCGGAGGACGCCCGCTGGACGGTCCGCGCCACGACCGGGAGCGGTACCGTCGAGATCTCCTGTACCTTCCTCTACATCTGCAGCGGCTACTACAGCTACGAGTCCGGTCATCTCCCCGACATCCCCGGTCTGCAGGATTTCGCCGGAACCATCGTGCACCCGCAGTTCTGGCCCGACGATCTCGACTACGAGGGCAGGAAGGTCGTGGTGATCGGCAGCGGCGCCACGGCTGTGACGCTCGTGCCCGCTCTCGCGGAGAAGGCCGAGCACGTGACGATGCTGCAGCGCTCCCCCACCTACGTGATGTCGCTGCCTGCGCGCGACCCGATCGCCGCGCGGATACGGCGTGCCCTGCCGGATCCGGTGGCCCACCGTGCGGTGCGGGCGAAGAACGTGGTGCTCAATCTCGGCTTCTACCAGTTCTGCCAGAGATTTCCCTCGGCGGCGAAGCGCGTGCTGCGCACGCTCGTCGCGCGTCGTCTGCGTGGCCGCGTCCCGGTCGATCCGCACTTCTCGCCGCGCTACGACCCGTGGGATCAGCGGCTGTGCGTGGTCCCCGATTCCGACCTGTTCCGCACCCTGCGCGCCGGGAAGGCCGAGATCGTCACCGACCGGATCGACACCGTCACCGAGAAGAGTGTGCGGCTGGAGTCCGGACGAGAACTCGAGGCCGAGATCCTGATTCCCGCAACCGGTCTGCGGTTGGTGCCGGCCGGGGGAATCGAATTCGTCGTCGACGGCGAGAAGATCGACCTCTCCACCCGGTTCATCTACCGGGGCATGATGCTCGACGGCGTTCCCAATGCCGCGATGTGCCTGGGCTACACCAATGCGTCGTGGACATTGCGTGCCGATCTCGCGTCCCTCTACGTGTGTCGGGTGCTGCGGCACATGCGCCGCAACGGCTACCGCTCGGCGGTTCCGAGATATTCGGGCGACGGACGCACCCGTCCGCTTCTCGGTCTCGACTCGGGCTACATCCACCGGGCGGAAGGTGCTCTCCCCAAGCAAGGTTCGCGCAGTCCGTGGCTCATGCGCCAGAACTATCTGCTCGACCTGCCCACCATGCGGTTCGGGCGCATCGACGAGTCGATGGTGTTCACACCCTGACCGTCAGCGCCGGCGCGCCGCCAGATGGACGTCGGGGAAGCGATGGCCGGCGTCGGGACGGCCGACCGTCCGCCACACCTCGTCGAAACCGGCATCGGACAATGCCGCGGCGAGACGATCCGGGTGCCACCGCCATGCCGGCGCCACCGCGTGATCGAACTCGACCACCTCGCCGGGGGTGTCGGTGGTCTGGCCCGCGATGAGCACCACGCCCCCGGACGGGATCCTTTCCGCCCACCCGTCGAGGATCCCGAGGATCTCGGACGGCGCAACGTGGATGAGGCTGTACCGCGCGATGATCGCGCTCGGAACCACTCCGCGCAGCTCGCCGGATCCGAGTCGTGCATCGTCCCGGACGAATCGCAGGGCGGGATGAGCACCCCGCGCGATGCGCAGCATCTCCGTGCTGGGATCGAGGCCGACCACGTCGAGTCCGCGTTCGGCGAGGTCCGCGGCCACGTATCCGGGTCCGCACCCCACGTCCAGCACGACGCCCTGCACCGGGCTGTGCCGCACCATCTCGGCGAAGGCGGCGACCGTGTGGCGTTCGAGCGGCGTCAGGTAAGGATCGGGGAACAGTTCGACGTACAGATCCGCGAGAGCGTCGTATCCGGGCTGGGTCACTCCGGCATGGTACGACGGGCCGCGATGAGTTCGACCCCGTTCACAGGTCCTACCGACGACGAATCGGTTACCGCGGGAGGGATCCATGATCATCGTCGCAGGACATCTCACCGTCGACGCCGAGCGGCGCGAGTCCTACCTGGCGACCTGTGAGGCCGTCGTCGAGGCCGCGCGCAGAGCACCGGGCTGCCTCGACTTCGCCGTCACCGCGGACCTGCTCGAACCCGACCGCGTCTGCATCTACGAACGGTGGAAGTCGCAGGCACACCTCGACACCTTCCGCGGCAGCGGGCCCGGCGACGATCAGGCCCGCTGGATCCGGTCGATGGCGGTGGCCGAATACCGCGTCCCGGATGTGCAACCGTCGAACGAGTAGTTCTCGTCGCAGATCCTGCGGGAGATCGACAGGATCTGCGCACGCGGTCAGCGTTGCTCGAGCTTCTCGTCGGGATACCGGGCGAACCGCCCGGCGTCGCGGTCGTGCACGGGACCGTCGCTGTCCCAGGGCCATCCACCGAATCCGGTGCGACGGTAGTCCTCGAACGCCTGGCGGATGCCGGCCTCGTCGTCGAGCACGAACGGGCCGTACGAGACGACGGGTTCGCCGATCGGTCGGCCCTGCAGCATCAGGATCTGCGTGCCCTCGTCGCCGCCGGTGAGGTGTACCGGCACCGACGCGTCGACAACGATCCCGTGTCCGGACTCGATCGTCCGGTCGCCGATCCGCACCGGGGAGCCGCTGTACACGTACAGGACCCGCTGCGTCCGGTCGCCGCGTGCGGCCGGCAGCTCCCGGCACGCGCCGGACGACAGGTCGATGTTCCAGATCGCCACGTCGGTGTCGGGTCGGGACGCCCACGAATTCGGCGGGGGCGGAGGCGGAGTGGAGCCGTCGAGTTCACCGGCCAGGACCCGGACGGAGACCGTGCGTCCGTCCTCGTCTGCGACCGTCACCGTGGGAGTGTCCTCGTTCCACAGCATCGAGAAGTGCGGGTCGGCGGTCTTCGATTCGGCCGGCAGGTTCAACCAGATCTGGAACAACTCGAGCGGGTTTCCCGAATCCTTGTTCAGCAGAGGGAACATCTCGCTGTGCACGATGCCGTTGCCGGCGGTGAGCCACTGCGTGTCGCCCTCACCGAAACGCGCCGCCGCACCCACCGAATCGGAGTGGTCGACGAAACCCGAGCGGACGAAGGTCACCGTCTCGAAGCCGCGGTGCGGATGTCCGGGGAAGCCGGGGACGGTGGTGCCGTGGTACATGCTCCAGCCCGCCGGATTGCCGAAGTCCTGGCCGAGCGGGCGGCCGTCGAGCGATGCGTCGGGTCCGAGATCGTCGTTGCCCGCCGGATAGGCGTCGAGGTGGTGCACGGCGAACAGGAACGGATCGAGCGTCTGCCAGGGCGAACCCAACCGGAACACCTGGAGTACCGGAGTGGAGGCTGCTGAGGTCATGACCGGTGCAACTCTGTACCCGTGCTCTTTGTTCCGGGGGGTGTGGTGGCCTCACTGTCGTCGAGTACCCGCGACCCGGCGGCGAACTTCACCACCTGGTCACCCAGGCGTATCTGTGCGGGTACGGCCCCGCCGAGCAGGTCGCGGGCAAGGGCCGGGGACTCGCCGAGCGGCAGGTCGCTGCCGGCGATGACGACGTTGCCGTAGCGACGTCCCTTGAGCATCGCGGGGTCGGCGATGATCACCGTGTGCTCGAAGACCTCGCCGATCGTCGCGGCCTCACGTTTCGCGACGGCCAGATCGCGGAAGTCGCCGCAGTTGACGACGTAGACACCGCCGGGTGCGAGCACCCGCCGGGCGTGCTGCGTGAACTGGACGGTCGTGAGCGCGACGGGAGTGCGGTTGTAGGCGAAGACATCGCGCACGATCACATCACGGCTCGCATCGGAGAGCGAGGTGAGTACCTGGCGGGCCTCCCCCACCCGGATGCGCAGCAGCGGTGCGCGCGGCAGGTCGAACCAGTGGCGGACGAGTTCGGCGAGGCGGCCGTCTATCTCGACGACGACCTGCCGCGCGTCGGGGTGGACCGCGGCGAAGTAGCGCGCCATCGTGCACGCGCCTCCGCCCAGATGCAGCACGCGCAGTCTCGAGTCGCGGTCGAACCTGCTCTCGACGAGCATCGCGATCCACCGCATGTACTCGAACTCGAGCAGCGCGGGGTCGCTCAGGTCGATGTGCGAGCTGGGCACCCCGTTGATCTCGAGCACCCATCCGTCGGCGAGATAGCGGTCCTTGACGAGCTCGCACGTGCCCGTGTCGATGTCGTACAACCCCTCGACCGGGCCGCCCGGGGCACCCGTCTTCTCCTTGCGCGGCGACGATGCGGCGCGGCCACCTCGTTGCCTGCTCATAGGACGAGCCTAGTACCACCCGCCCGGTGTCCGAGCAGAGGTGGAGCTCCTCCTTGTGCATCATCGAGGTCGCAACGACGCTGATGACGGGCGTGAGGGCGAGATCACCGCAGGCGAGCCACCGACCGCGGGTCGCGCCGAATGTGTCGACGCTGTTACAGCTACGGCCCTCGTCGTGCGAATCCGTCCGCACGACCGAGAATGGGGCCATGCCGGACCGAGGATTCACATCCACGCAGCTCGCCGCCCGCGCGGCGTACTTGCTGCGTGGCAACGACCTGGGCACCATGACGAGTGCCGCTCCCAAGCTCTATCCACACATGTGGAGCTGGGATGCGGCGTTCGTCGCCGTGGGCCTCGCGCCGCTGAGTGTCGAACGAGCAGTGGTCGAACTCGACACCTTGCTGTCGGCGCAGTGGAAGAACGGGATGATCCCGCACATCGTCTTCGCCAACGGCGTCGACGGCTACTTCCCCGGCCCGTCGCGCTGGGCGGTCTCCGAGCTGGCCGCGCACGCACCGGGTCAGGTGCAGACCTCGGGCATCACCCAGCCTCCCGTGCACGCCGTCGCCGTGCAGCGCATCCTCGAACATTCGAGGCGGCACGGTCGCTCGACGCGTGCTGTCGCCGAGGAGTTCCTGGACCGCCGGTGGGCGGATCTGGTGCGCTGGCACCGCTGGCTCGCCCACGCGCGCGATCTCGACGGCAACGGCCGGATCGCGCTGTACCACGGATGGGAGTCGGGCATGGACAACTCGCCACGCTGGGATGCGGCGTACGCCAACGTCGTCGCAGGTCCGGTACCACCCTTCCACCGTGAGGATCTCGAGCACGTCGCCGACGCCACCCAGCGACCCAGCGATCGTGAATACACGCGTTATCTGTGGTTGCTCGAGGAGATGAAGACGGCGCGCTACGAAGACGGCGTGCTCGCGAAGGCCATGAGCTTCGCGGTGGAGGACGTCTTCGTCAGTGCGGTGTTCTCGTTGTCGTGTGAGGTGCTCGCGACCATCGGCGAAGAGCACGCCCGTCCCAACGCCGATGTGCGCGAGTTGTATTCATGGTCGGACCGATTCCGGAAGGGGGTGATCGCCACGACCGACTCCCGGACGGGAGCGGCGAAGGACTTCGATCTGCGCAGCGGGAAGTGGGTCGCCACCGACACTCTCGCGATGTTCGCCCCGCTGCTGTGCGGTGGGCTCGACCGGCAGGCCGAACGGGCACTGTTGCGCACCTTCGAAGGACCGAAGTTCTGCGGGCATCCGGATCTGCGCTACGCGGTACCGCCGTCCACCTCCCCCGTCTCGGGCGACTTCCGGCCGCGCGAGTACTGGCGCGGACCGGTGTGGCCCGTGATGACCTGGCTGTTCTCGTGGGCCTTTGCTCGTCGAGGTTGGGCCGAACGCGCGAACGTGCTTCGCGCGGAAGGACTCCGGCAGGCGAGCGACGGCACCTTCGCCGAGTACTACGAACCGTTCACCGGCGACCCGCTCGGCAGTATGCAGCAGTCGTGGACCGCCGCAGCGGTATTGGACTGGCTGGGTTAGGCCGCTCCGCGGCCCGTGCGTGGTTTCGGCAACCGCGACCACCGAAACCACGCACGAGGGGCATCAGACTCCGATCCGGCCGCCGTCCGACTTCCACGCCGCGACCACGGAAGGACGCGGCTGGGAGTCGCCTCCGTCGGGCCAGTGCGAAGCCGGCGACGCCCACGACGCGTCGTCGGTCTCCCCGGGATGCTGGACGCACACCACGACACGGCCGTCCTGCACGATCGGACCGCACGTCTCCGCGCCGATCGGCACGGTGAGGAACTGCTTCGTCTCCCCGCGGCGCGGTCCGTCGAGGACGACGCTGAACAACCCGTCGTTGGAGCCGAGTGCGTTGCCGTCCGTGGAGATCCACAGGTTGCCGTACGAATCGAAGGCCAGGTTGTCCGGGCACGAGATCGGGCTGACCTGCGACTTGTCGAAACCGCCGAAGTAGGTGTCGGCCTCGTTCGGATCGCCGCACACGAGCAGCAGGGTCCAGGTGAAGGACGTACCCGCGTGGTCGTCGTCGATCTCGAGAACCTGACCGTTCTTGTTGTTCTCGCGCGGATTCGCCTCGTCCGCCGGCGCCGCTCCGTCGACACCGCGCTTGGTGTTGTTGGTGAGCGCGACGTAGACCTTGCCGGTGACCGGGTTCGGTTCGAAGTCCTCGGGACGATCCATCTTCGTCGCGCCCACCTTGTCGCCCGCGAGTCGCGTGAACACCGCGACCTCCTCGGCGCTCATGCCGTCGACCAGTGACTCGGCGCTGCCGTCCTCGTTCGTGCGCAGCAACGCGATCCACTCGCCCTTACCGCGGAACTCGCCGCCGCTCGGCAGAGTTCCGGATCCGTCGATCGCGTCCGGATGGTCGCCGCTGAGCTTCGCGACGTACAGTGTTCCCGCGTCGAGTAGGGTCATGTTGTGCCGCATGGCAGCCCGGGATCTTCCGGGTTGGATCCTCCGCGACGACACGAACTTGTACATGTAGTCGAAGCGTTCGTCGTCGCCGCTGTAGGAGACGACGGTGCCGTCACCGGTGACGTGAACGGTGGCCGCTTCGTGCTTGAACCGTCCGAGGGCGGTGTGCTTGACGGGTACCGAGTTCGCATCCCACGGGTCGATCTCGACGATCCATCCGAACCGGTTGACCTCGTTGGGTTCTGCTGCGATGTCGAAGCGGGGGTCGAAACGTTCCCACTTCCGTTCGGTCTCCGTGCCCTCGAGTCCGTACCGGGCGAGACGTTCGGCGGCGACCGGGTCCGTCACGCTCTCGGCGTTGGCGAAGTACTGATCGAAATTCTCCTCGCCGGACAGCACGGTGCCCCAGGGAGTGAGACCACCGGCGCAGTTGTTGAACGTCCCGGCGACCCGCGTGCCGGTCGGGTCGGCGGAGGTCTTCAGCAGGTCGCTGCCCGCGGCCGGTCCCGTGAGGAGAAATGTTGTGGTCCCGGTGATTCGACGGTTGTACTCACCGAATTCCGGTGTCAGACGACCGGTCCCTGGCTCACCCTTCACTTGGACCACCGACAGTCCGTGACCCGCGATGCCGATGCGTACCTGTTCCTCGGTGGGGGAATCCGCGTCGTAGTCGGCGAACATGAAAGGCTCGGTGGTGTATTCGTGATTGACGACGAGCAGATGGGTGTCGGGCCTGCCGTCCACCGGCAGCAGACCGGCGAAGTCGTTGTTGAACCCGAACTGCTTCTCCTGAGCGGCGGCCGTCTGACTGCCGATGTCGAAGGCCGGAGCGTCGGGCAACACCGGGTCGCCCCAGCGGATGACGACCTCCTGCTCGTAACCGTCCGGAACCGTCACCGCGTCATCGGTGTTCGGGGCCACGGCGGTGAAGTTCGTGCCGTCCGGCACCGGACCGAGATCATCCGCGCCCGCTGCGTCGCTGCCGGCAGCCGCGGCGGAATCGTCCGCGCAGGCCGTCAGTACACCACCGGCACCGACGGCGAGCACCGCCATGGCACCACCCCGCAGTACCCCGCGACGCGAGACGGCGGCTCGAACGATGTCGCCGAAGTACTCACCGCGCGAGGTGTTGGGAACTGCGTGCGAACAGGCGTCCCCGCACTTGTACTTGCAGGTGATGTTCGAGCGCGACGATATGCCGTCGTGCGTGACGAACAGGGGCAGGATCCTACGGGCCACGACTATCTCCTCGGAATCGGTTCGACGCGGGAACCGTAGGAGCATCAGGCGAGTCGGACGGAACGAGAAGGTGAACACCCGATGAGCATTCGGCTGCCGTGAGACGGCAATCACAGAAGGGGAGCGAACTCAGCCCGGGGCGATGCGGTCCAGGTCCATGATCGGCCGTACGCCGGGACGTTCGCCGTCGAAGAACTCGTCCGGTGGTTGCTCGTCCTCGTCCTGCATCTCGCCGGGTCTCGCGTCGACGAACGGCACCACCCGGTCGGCGATCGCGTCGTTGTACGAGTCGGGTGCCCGGATGGGATCGGCGTGCCCGGTGCGGTCGAGTTTCGACACCAGAAGGGTGCCGTCGATACCACCCGACTGGTCGACGAGAATCCGGTGACTGTACTCGACGTCCACGACAGTGTCGGCCGATGCATTCCGTGGTCGGAGGAACACCACGGCGGGCCGGATCTTGTCGCCGCGCTCGTCGGCCAGTGCCTTCAGGTTGTCCACCGCGCCGGACGCGACGATCGCCCGGAACTGCGACTCGATCAACCCGTTGCTCGCCGCGTCCGTCGAGAAGATCTTGTCGTGCAGCACCTCGGTCGCGGCCTTCCTCAATTCCTCGGTGTCGATCCGGCGGTACCGCCGCTCGGAAGGAACGACGAAGCGATCCTTCCGGGCGACGATCTCGACGAGCATCCGCATGCTGCGGCTCTCCCGCGCACCCGGCAACCAGCCGATCCAGCGCAGCAGATCCTCACCGGCATCGCGTGCGCCGGCCCGGACGGCGTGCAGGTCCAGCGGCGTGCAGTCCAGGATCACACCGGTCACCTCCAGCGAGGTGTCCTGGTACAGATGCTGGGCGACCTCGAGCGCGATGATCCCGCCCATGCTGTGCCCCGTGAGCACGATCTTCTCTATGCCGGTCCACGCCGCACGCTCCTGGATCAGGCGGCTGACGACGGCGGTGTCGAGACCACTGTTGTCGTACTCGACCGCCCACACCTGTCCGAGTTCGCTCAGTGCGGGCAGCGCCGTGGCGGTGTCGGTCGCGTCGAGGTTGCCGAGACCCACGAGATCGACCACGGCCGTGTCGCGATCCTCCCGTGCCGCCGCGTCGTATATCGGATGCAGCTGAGGTCGGGTGAGGGCGAGCCGCTCACGGACCGGCGCGACGTCCCACGCCCAGTACTGGGTGAACAGGGCGACGAGTGGGAGCGCCGCGACGGCCGTGCGTGCGAGAGCTCGCCGGAGCCGGCCGAACCGGACCCAGTGATGTCCGGTGCGAGTGTCGCGGAGACGGCGCCGCCGGCGACTGTCGTCCCAGTCGTCGGCGGTGCAGGGCGGAAGCCATGGTGCGTTCGACATGCACCACCGATGCTACCGACGCACGGTGCTCGGCTCAGGGCCCGTCGGTACGGGCCGGGATCAGCTGAGCCCTGTCAGCGGCGGTGCGGAGTTCTCGTCGCGCCATGCGATCGCTTCCCGCAATTCGTCGAGGTCGTAGTCGGGACCGCCGACACCCACGGTGAACTGGGTGATACCGAGATCGACATAGGACGGTGCGGCCTCGGCGCCGGGCCACGAGGTGGACCGTTCGATCTCCTCGGGACGACGACCGGCGTCGGCGCAGCGCTGCGCGAGGATCTCGGACTTCTCGGCGTGCGTCTCCATCTCGCCGAAGCTGTGCCAGATGTCGGCGTACTTCGCGACCATCGGCAGTGTCTTCTTCGGGCCGCCGCCACCGATCAGGATGGGAATGTGCCGGGTGGGCTGTGGGTTCAGCTTGCCGAGGCGGTTCACGATGCGGGGCATGTACTCGGCGAGCAGGTCGAGGCGGGAACCCTTGGTGCCGAATTCGTAGCCGTACTCGTCGTAGTCCTTCTCGAACCAGCCCGAGCCGATGCCGAGGATGAGACGGCCGCCGCTGATGTGGTCGACGGTGCGGGCCATGTCGGCGAGCAGGTCGGGGTTGCGGTAGCCGCCTCCGGTGACCAGGGCGCCGATCTCCACGCGTTCGGTCTGCTCGGCCCAGGCGCCGAGCATCGTCCAACATTCGAAGTGGGCGCCGTCGGGGTCGCCGTAGAGCGGGTAGAAGTGGTCCCAGTTGAACACGATGTCGACGCCGGCGTCCTCGGCGCGGAGCACGGTGTCGCGGATGACGCCGTAGTCGGGTTGCTGCTGGGGCTGAAGTTGGAGTCCGATGCGAATGGGGCGCGTCATGGAGTCCACGTTAGGGCAACATCTCGTATCGTCGCCCGAGTTCTCGCAGGAAGGACTCGAGAACGAGGTCGAAGCTCTCGGCGTCGATCTCGGCTGCGTACTCGCGGAGCCGATGCGCCTGTGACAGATGCGGATACCGCTCGTTGTAGGTGTCGATGTGATCGTCGAACCCCCCCGCGAACGACGTGATCGCGGAGCCGATGACGATGTACTTGATCGAGGCGCCGATCATCGTCGCGAACCGTGGTGGCCAGCCGGCGCGCGTGAGACCGCCGTGGATGGCGTCGGACGCCTGGAGGGAGACGGGCCGGGTGCCGGGGCTCGCGGCGAGGAAGGGAACCATGTTCGGGTGCGCGGCGAGCGCGTCCCGGTAGGTACGGGCCCACCGGCGTAGCGCTTCCTGCCAGTCGTCCCCGGCGAACGCGCTGACGTCGACCGATTCGCCGATGGCATCGGCGATGTCGTCGAGCAGCTGTTCCTTGGTGGAGTAGTGGCTGTAGAGCGACGGGGCGCGCACACCGAGTTCGGTGGCGATCCGGCGCATCGACACGGCGTCGAGGCCGTGTTCGTCCACGAGTCGCAGCGTGACGTCGCGGATGAGTTCACGGCTGAGCAGAGGCGTGCGGGGGCGCGCCATCCGTGGTCCTCCTTACGGGCAGGCCTGGACGAACTAACGATGTAAGGTTAGTTTGGAATCGCGAGAAGCGCTACGGCGCCGGCATCCCTGGAAGGTCTCTCCATGAACCTGAAGCTCACCGAGGAGGAGCGCGCGTTCCGCGACGAGCTGCGCACCTTCTTCACCACCGAGATCCCCGCCGACGTGCGCGCGAAGACCGCGTCCGGCACCCCGCTGGGCAAGGACGACTTCGTTGCCGTCCAGCGCATCCTGCATTCGCGGGGCCTCGCCGTTCCCAACTGGCCCGTCGAATGGGGTGGCCAGGACTGGACGCCGATGCAGCGCAATATCTGGCTCAGCGAGCTGCAACTCGCCTCGGTGCCCGATCCGCTGCCGTTCAACGCGTCGATGATCGGCCCGGTCATCGCCCAGTTCGGTTCGCAGGAGATGAAGGAACGCTTCCTTCCCGCCACCGCGAACCTCGACATCTGGTGGTGCCAAGGCTTCTCCGAGCCCGAGGCCGGCTCCGATCTCGCCTCCCTCAAGACCCGCGCCGTCCGCGACGGTGACGACTACATCGTCAACGGGCAGAAGACGTGGACGACGCTCGCCCAGCACGCCGACTGGATCTTCTGCCTCGTGCGCACCGATCCGAACGCGAAGAAGCAGGCCGGTATCTCGATGCTGCTCTTCCCGATGGACACCCCCGGTGTCACCCGTCGCCCGATCAAGTTGATCGACGGAAGCTACGAGGTCAACGAGGTCTTCTTCGAAGACGTGCGGGTTCCCGCAGAGAACCTCGTCGGCGAGGAGAACACCGGCTGGACACAGGCGAAGTTCCTGCTCGGCAACGAGCGCACCGGCATCGCCCGCGTCGGCGCCACCAAGGTGAAGCTCGCCCGTGCGAAGTCCCTCGCGGCCGAGACCCGCCTCGGGGGCGGATCACTGCTCGACGATCCGATCTTCGCGGCACGTCTGGCCGAACTCGAGAACGAACTGCTGGCTCTCGAGCTCACCCAGCTGCGCGTCGTCGCCGGGTCGGCCGACGGCAAGCCCAACCCGGCGTCGTCGCTGCTCAAGATGCGCGGTTCCGAGCTGCAGCAGGCCGCGACCGAGCTGCTCGTCGACATCGCCGGCCCCGATTCGCTACCCGCCGGTGAAGCCGATATCGACTCGCCCGACTGGGCCCGGCTCACGACGCCGACCTACCTCAACAACCGCAAGGTCACCATCTACGGTGGATCGAACGAGGTCCAGCGTTCGATCATCGCTTCCTCGATTCTCGGACTGTGAGGCCCCGGACATGAATTTCGAACTCGACACCGAACAGGACATGCTTCGCGCGACCGTCCGCGACCTGCTCTCGGGCGCGTACGACGTCGAGTCGCGCAACCGGGTGGCCGAGAGCGACCTGGGATGGAACCGCGACGTGTGGAAGCAGCTCGCCGAACTCGGCGTGCTCGGTCTGCCCTTCGCCGAGGAACACGGCGGTATGGGGGCCGGACCGGTGGAGGTCATGGCCGTCATGACCGAGATCGGTCGTGCCCTCGCGCCGGAGCCCGTGCTCGACTGCGTCTACCTGCCCGGCCGCCTCGTCGCCGAGATCGGCAGCGACGCGCAGCGCTCGGATATCGTTCCGCGACTGTCCGAGGGCACCGCGCTGCTGGCGTTCGCACACGACGAACCGGGCAGCCGCTGGCCGCACACCGAGGTGGCCACCACCGCAGCGCGCGACGGCGACTCCTGGACGTTGTCCGGACGTAAGAACCCTGTGCTGCACGGTGATTGCGCCGACACGCTGATCGTCTCCGCGAAGCTCCCCGAAGGCGGCATCGGCCTGTTCGTCGTCGACGCCGGAGCCGACGGTCTCACCCGTACGCCCTACCGCACCCACGACGGGCGTCGCGGCGCGCAGGTCGTGCTCGAGAACGTCGCGGCCACCCCGCTCGGTGAGGCGGTCGACGCGTCGGCAGCGATCACCGCAGCTCAGGTGCACGCGCAGGCGGCGCTGTGCGCCGAGGTGGTCGGAGCTCTCGACTCCTCGGTGCAGCTGACGACGGGTTACCTGAAGCAGCGCAAGCAGTTCGGTGTGCCGCTGTCGATGTTCCAAGCGCTCACCCACCGCGCCGCCGACATGTACGTGCTGTACGAGCTGGCGTCGAGCATGAGCCTGTACGCGACGATGGCACTCGCCGACGGCATCGTCGATCCGGCGATCGCGTCGCGTGCCAAGCTGCAGGTCGGTCGGTCCGCACGCAAGATCGGTCAGGAGGCGGTACAGATGCACGGTGGCATCGGTGTCACGGCCGAGCACTCCATCGGTCACTACCTCAGCCGCCTGACCGCGATCGAGCACACCCTCGGCACCATGGACGATCACCTGCGGGTGCTCGCCGGCGGCCTGAAGGACTACGAGCTCGTGGAGATCGCCGGAATGTGACCGCTCGGGCTCACTCCCGGGGCAGCAGTGTCCCCAGCGGACCGAGATCGATGTTGAGATCCTCGGGGGTGAGCCCGAAATGGTCGCGCAGTTCCGCCATGCGCTGTTCGAGCAACATCAGAGTCGTTCCGAGACGTTCGATCTGTTCGTCGCTGAGGTCGCCTGCGTCCACGCGGTGCAGTGCCTGACGTTCCATGAGTTGCCGGAGCAATTCGACGAGTGTGAGCACCAGCGTCACCAGGCCCCGCTCCACGGATTCGGGGTCGGCGTCGATGCGGGAGGGGATGTGTGCGGACTCGCTCACGTGCCCTCCCGCGCTCCACGCGGAACGGGGGCATCGATCCCCGGTACGGACAGCGTGCTGATCGACGAGATGAGCGCACGCAGCGAGATCCGCACCAGATCGATCTCCGCGATCGAGAGGGTGATGTCGCCGGTGATGACCACACCTCCGGACAGCACCCGATCCAGCAGATCGATCAGGGCGATCCGCCGCTCCTCGTCCACCGACCCGTCGGCGTACCTCATGGTGATATCCGTTCTGCTCCCGCGAACGAATAGGGCGGCCACGGCCCACTCGTCTCGAGGCGGATCCCCGAGAATTGCGATCCGAGTTCTTCCACTTCGGAACGGAATTCGTCCGTCCGGTCGTCGTCGACGAGATACGTGCCGTTGAGCACCATCCATTCGTGGCTTCCGCTCAGTGCCGGATCGGTCGGCGCGCCCCGGCGACCCGCCGCGGACGTGCGCAACAATCGGTCGTGGATCTCGTTCGCGCGTGCCGCCGCGTCGCGTTCGACGTTCTCCTGTGCTGCGAGTTGCGCGCGACGACGGAGCAGATAGGCCGTGCCGCTTCCGGAATCTGCTTCGCCCGAGTCGGATTCGGCGACGGCTGCGGTCAGCGTCTTCCGGTCCGCGAACGCTTTGACACCCCACTCGGTGCGTCCCGCGACGAGGGTCAGCGCCGACGAGAACTGCTCCTCGTGTTCGGTCAGGAGCGCACGGACCCGAGCGTCGTCGAGGCAGACGGTCGCAAGCCGGAGCGGTACGACCGATACGTGCCGCGCCAGGCCGGCGACAACCGAATCATGGGCACGCGCCACCCTTTCCAGCCAGTCCAGGTCCTCGAGATTGCGTGCCAGCGCGGCCTCGCCGAAATCGTCCAGAGGTACCGTTCCGACCACGGCGGTCAATCCCCCCTCGTGCACCGCACGGACATGTTCTCCGGCCACACCGGAGGCGGCCTCGGTCTCGTCACCGGCGAGCGCCCCGTCGGTCACGGCGTACATCCACACACCGGTCGTCTCAGTCACGGTCCTCCTCGTCCACGATCTCCGCCGGTTCCGCTTCCGTGGCCGCCTCGAGTGCGGCCAACCGCTCGCGCAGTTGCCTGTTCTCCAGCTCGAGTTCCGCCCGGCCCGAATCGACCTCGGGTGTACGCGGCTTGCTCGTCAACCACGGATCGCTCTCCCACCAGTCGATTCCGACGGCCTTGGCCGTCTCGAGCGAGGCGATGACGAGGCGGAGTTTGATGGTGAGGAGTTCGATGTCGAGCAGATTCACCTGGATGTCGCCGGCGATCACCAGTCCCTTGTCGAGGACCCGTTCGAGGATGTCGCCGAGATTGGTCGATCGTCCGCCGCCCCCGTAGGGTTGCGGCGACGACGTGCCGCCTCCACCCACGACCGTCATGTCCCGGCCCTCGCTCCGATATCGCTGCTTCCGCGTCCGTAGCGCCGGGTCCGCCGATACGCGAGCAGACCCCCGTCCAGATCGATCTCCACCTCGTAGAGCGCGAGCATGTCGGCCGACGACGGTATCCGCCTGTCCTCGACGACTTCCACCTCGACGACCCATCCGTCCTCGGTGGGTTCGATCGAGGTGACGCCCTGAGCTTCCTTCGAGGTCAGCTCCTTCAGGTGGGTGAGGGCCGCCGATGCGGCCTCGGCCGCCGAGATCGCGGGCGGGCCGGTATCTCTTGCCACGGGATCACCCCTCTCCCTCGCCGGGAGCGGAACCACCGCGGGAGATCATCCGGTTGAGCACGGCCTGTTGCGCCTCGTCCTTCTCCTCGGGAGTCAGTTCACCGGCCTCCGCCGCCTCCTCGATCTGCTCGAGCTCGCGTCGTACGTTGGCCGGATCGTGCAGTTGCTGCTCGACCTGCTCCTGGATGATCTCTCCGAGCCACATCACGCCCTTCACCGGAGCGAGAGGCAACGTGAACAGGGAGGACAACAGTCCCATGCGTCAACCCTCCTCCCCCGGATCGGATTTCGCCACGAAGTCGTAGGCCGCCATCGGGCCGAGCAAGGAGATGTCGACCCGGTCCTCCCATTCCTGGCCCAGCTCGCGGAGAATCTGCTCGAGTTCGTCCTGCCGCTCGAGCTCGACGAGGATGGCGATGTGCACGGCATCCTGCTCGTGGGTGGGTTGCCGCTCGTTGACCATCGGATCGAGGGAGGACAGAGCCTCGACCGTGCGCCGCGTGTCCTCGTTCCGTTTGGCTTCGATCGTCGCGTTGATGATCTCTCCGAGCGCCATCCGGGCCTCACGGGTCGCGTCCTCGGACTGTCCTCTGATCTGCTCCCGCAATTGTGCTGCGTCGGAGTTCTCTTCGAGAATCTCCTGCAGGATGGCCCTCTCGTCGTATCGTCCCTTCACGACGAACTGGGCGAGACCCTCGAGTTGCTCCAGCGCCGAGGCGAGTTCGTCCTCGTGCCCCTCGAGCAACTCCTCGGCCACCGCGTCGCGGTCGGTGAGAACAGCGCCGAACCGGAGAGGCAGGACCGGTGCGACGGCCACGGTCCCGTCGAGCAGTGCGGCATGTGCCTTGAGATCGTCCGGTGTGCCCAGTGCCCGGTCGGTCGGGATCTCGCTCACCAGAGCGGCGATACCTCCGGAGCGGACGACGGAGATCTGCGCGGGTGGGTTACCCACGCCCTCCGCATGATCTTCCGGTTCCACATCGGACGGCACGATTCCGTACACGTATACTGCAGTGGTCGTGGCGGTTTCGTCATTGTCACCCTGACCGGATCGTTCGGTCTGTTCGGTGGACATCAATCATCACCCCTGCGTGATCGTCGAGCAGGCTGCCGTTGTTCCTGCACGTCCCCGAGAAACTCGCTGACCTTCTCCCCAGCGGCCTCGAGAGCTCCTTTCGTCTTGTGCTTGGATCCACCGGAGGTGATGTCGCCGACCAGATCCGGAAGACCTTTCGGTTCGTTGTCGGAGATCTCCAGCCGGTTGACCGCTTCCGCGAACCGCAGATAGGTGTCGACGCTGGCGACGACGACGCGGGCGTCGATGGTGAGCAGTTCGATACCGACGAGTGAGACTCGCACGAATGCGTCGATGACGAGTCCCTTGTCCAGGATCGTATCGATGACGTCGGCGAGGCCGGACGAGTTGGGGCGGGCCATGCCGCCCCCACCGCCACCGCCGCCACCGCCCCCTGCAGGTTGGATGGTCATGAGCGGGATCCTCTCGAGCGTGCCGAACGCGTGCCGGTGGACTTCGCCGCCCGGGTTCGTTTCGCGGGGGCACGTTTCCGAGGCGGTTCGGGTTCGTCCTCTTCTTCGTCTTCCTCTTCGCCGGACTCTTCGTCGGGTTCCTCGTCCTCCTCATCCGGATACTCGTCCTCGAGGTCCTCCTCCTCGTCCCGGAGGTCCTCGTCGTCCGGCGACTCCTCGCCCTCTTCCTCGTCTTCACCTTCGCCTTCGTCGAAATCTTCGTCCTCGTCGCGGATCTCGTCCTCGTCGCCGGACGTGTCGGCGTCTTCTTCGTCACCTGTTCCGGCGGAGTCCTCCTCGGTCTCCTCGCCGGTGTCCTCCTCCTGTTCCCGTTCCTCTTCCTCTCTGCGCGCCGTCTCGTCGTCCTTGACGACTTCGCTGTCGCGGATCTCTCCGTGCCAGCCCATGATGTCGTCGGGATGCAGTACGGCTTCGGTCATGACGTGGCGCCGGAAGTGCTTCAGTTCCAGGCGGGACCGGCGACCCACTGCCCGCCACAGGTTCGCGGTGCGCTCGAACAGGCCCCGGGGGTGATATTCGAGGACCAGGAGGATCCGGGTGAGATCCGGTGTGAGTTCGTGGAAGGTCACCGCGCCGTCGATGTAACCCTTTCCGCCCGTGGAGCGCCACACGATCCGTTCGAACGGCACCTGTTCGAGGATCGTGGACTCCCAGTTCCGGCGCGACCAGAAGACCTTGCCGGTCCAGTGAAGTTTCTCGTCCTCGACCTGTTCGACCTGTTCGACCTTCTTCATGAACTTCGGCCAGTCGGCGAACTGGGTCCACAGATCGTAGGCAAGGTCGATCGGCACTCCTACGTCGATGCTCTCGACGATGTTGGTGAGCTTGATCTTCTTGTTGCCACCACCGCCGCCCTTGCCCCCGCCGGTGACGGCCTCCTTGACGTCCTGGAACTTGTCCTTCGCGGTGTTCTTCAGGTTCTCGAACCCCGAGCTCGCCGCCGCCTTCAACGGCGACTCGCCCTGAGCGAGCTTGTCGACACCGGTCAGCGCGCTGGCCAGATTTCCGCCCTTGCCCTCGGAGTAATCCTGTAATCGTCCCGCCGTGCCGGTGACTCTGTCCGACAGGCTCGACAACGCATTCTGCGCGACGGTTCCCGCGAGGCCCTGCAACGATTGCTGCAGACCACCGGTCAGTCCGCCCGTGGCCTTCCCCGCCGTATCCGTGGCGGTGCGGCCGGCCTTACCGGCGGTATCGGTCGCGGTCTTCCCGGCCTTGCCCACCGCGTCGGTGACTCCACTCGATACATCACTCGATCCGGCCATCGCTCTCACCGCTTCGTTCGACGTACGGGCGCACGACCGGAGGACGACGCACTGCTACGCGCTGCGCGCTTGCGCGGCTTGGGAGATGCCTCTTCCGAATCGTCCGAGTCGTCGCTGTCGGATGTCTTCTTGCTGCGGGAAGCCCGCGGACGGGACGTGGCGCGGGCGGCGCGGCGCCGGGGTGCGGGGCGCTCGGGTTCCGGTTCCTCGTCGTCGCCCGAATCCTCCTCGTCGGCACCCTCTTCGTCCGTCTCGTCGTAATCCGGTTCCTCGTCGCGAGTCCTGCTGCCGCGACTCCTGCCGCCGCGACTTTCTTCCCCCTCGCGTGATTCGTCGTATTCGTCTTCGTATTCCGCGTCCTCGGGCTCTTCGTCCGCTCCGCCCCCGGCCCGCGCCTGCAGACGCTCGTTGAGGGCATCGATGCGGTGGCTGGCCGCGGTCACGGCTGCGGCACGCGCCGCGTGCATGAGTTCTCCGCGAACGGATTCGGTGATCTTGCTGACCTCGGGAGACGAACCGAGCATCGAGGCGCTTCGCTGCAGGAGTTCCTGCGGGTTGCTGGGCAGTTTGCCGGTGACTCCGGCACCGGCGAGCATCATGGCCAACCGCATCTTCTTGGTTCGGCCCAGGAAATATCCGATGCCCACACCGAGGGCGACTCGTGCTCCGGGTTTCATCACCGTTCTCCTTCATCTGCCGCGCGTCGTGTAGGCGTGCTCGGAAGGTGGCCGGAAGGTCTCGGTACGGTACGCAGCCGACGCGTGTATTTATGTGATGCAAACCACAGTACGTCACTCGGGACCGTGATTCGCATGCTTCGCCGCCCTGCGGATCCGGGCAGATGACGAGAGTCGGTAGAGTACCAATCAGTATGTTCTACAGCAGGATACGAGTGTTGCTACATATTCGGTCCGCGCAGCGCGCTGTTCCCAAAGAACAGTTCTCGTACCGGCAATGCATTCGGAAAACGGATCTATCGCCCCGGCCCGGCCGGAGCGGTGATCCCCGTGGCCTGCAACGCGAATGCCGCTTCCGGGCCGATGATCTCGCCGACGAGGACGAGGAACCGGTCGACGAAAGCGGGACCATGGGCACCCTCGGTGGCGTCGTCCGGATTCTGTGGATCGAGATGGTGCGCGAGTTCGTGGAGCACCACCATCTCCCGGAACGCCCATGCGGTGTTCGCGCGGTGCTCGGGAAGGGCGATCGTCGCGCAGTCGCGTTCGTAGTGCGCGGCCGCGTTGCCGGCCCGGGCCCGCACGCGCACGGGCACGGCGGCGCGTTCCCACCGCATGATCACCCAGTCGAGGCCGAGCACGGCATCGATGTAGTCCTGGACGGAGGCGATGGAGGCGAATCGTCTCTCGACCGGAAGCGTGACGTGGGAACCGGCGACCTCGACCGTTCTCAGACCTCGTTCGTCGGCGCGGTCGAGCATCTTCCGTACGATCGACTCCGCTTCGTACACAGCGGTTCTGCGGGTGTCGCGCACCTTGGTCACCGTTCCAGCCTCCTCGGAGCCGACGGCAGTTCGGGTGCCGTTCCCAGTCGTGCCGCCCGGCCGGCGCGATCGCCCGCGCGCTGGGCGTCGGCCGAGCGCGCCGACGGCGCCCGGTTGCCCCGCCAACTGCCCCGCGCCTGCGACGTACTGCTGTAGAAGTCCTGGAGTTCCAGATTCTTCCCACGCAACACCAACGCCGTGCCCGGCGCGGATGTTTCCGCCTCGCGTTCGATCTGCTGCTTCGCCTCGGCCAGCCTGGCGCCGATCCGGGCGGCGAACGCCGACTGGAAGTTCAGTCGGGCCGTGACCGGGGCAACGGGTTTGCGTACGCGTGTGCGCACACGCCGGTCGCCGCGTTCCTCCACGACGGTACGCACCGTGGTCTCGGCCCGGTATGTGCCCTCACGCAGATACGCATCGGACGCCCGGACCATCTGCACCAGCAGGGAGGAGTACAGGGCCTCGCAGACGTCGATGTCGTCGGCGAAGCCGTAGGCGTAGATGACGGTGGAGTTCGCGGTGATGTCGCACTGCACGTCGTTGGCCGCGGCGATCGCGATGAACAACTGTGCGTAGGTACGCAGTCCCTTCTTGCCCGTCTCACCGATGGTGATCAGTCGCTGGACGGGGGCGGCACGGCGTTCCTTCGCCGCGGTGTGGCTGCGCGCGACCGCCAGATCGATCGAGGCGGACGTCGCGAGTCGCTGCGCTGCGGCGAGGAAGGCGTCGGCCTCGTGAGGGTTGTCGGTGGACTCCGCCTGGCGGAGCAACCCGCCGATACGACTCAACATCTTGTCCGAACTCACCCCGCGAGCGTAGAACGCGACACCGACTCCACCCACGAGAGCGAGAACACGTCCCGAAATTCCTGCAGAACCGCCTACTACCCAGCAAGATCGTGCAGATGGACACTGCGGTCGATTTCGTCACCGATATCAACGACACCTTCTGGTACGCGGTGATCGCGTTGCTCGTCGGCTCCGGCCTGTACTACACCGTGCGCTCGCGATTCATCCAGATCCGGCTCGTGCCGGACATGCTGCGTTCCGTGGTCGAGAAACCGACGACGATGCCCGACGGCACGAAGGGGATCTCGCCCTTCCGGGCGTTCTCGGTATCCGCGGCCTCGCGTGTGGGCACCGGCAACGTGGCAGGTGTCGCGATCGCGATCAGCCTCGGCGGACCGGGCGCGGTGTTCTGGATGTGGGTGATGGCATCGATCGGCGCGGCCACCGCATTCCTCGAGTCCACCCTCGCCCAGTTGTACAAGGTGCGCGACAAGGATTCCTTCCGCGGCGGACCCGCCTACTACATGCAGTACGGACTCGGAAAACGGTGGATGGGCATGATCTTCGCGGTGATCATCACGATCACCTACGGCTTCGTGTTCAACGCGGTGCAGACCAATTCCATCGTCGACGCGGTCTCGAGTTCCGTGGGCGAGAAGTCCACGGGGTTGCAGGTGGGTGTGGGCCTCGTCGTCGCCGTCCTCGTGGCCGTGGTGATCTTCGGCGGAATCCGCCGCATCTCCGGAGTGTCGCAGGTGCTGGTGCCGATCCTGGCGATCGCCTATCTCGTGATCGGCGTCATCGTCGTGATCCTCAACATCGGTGAGGTTCCCGCGATGTTCCGGTTGATCGTCGAGAACGCGTTCGGCCTCGAGGAGATCGTCGGTGGAGGCTTCGCCGCAGCCTTCATGAACGGCATCCGCCGCGGGTTGTTCTCCAACGAGGCGGGCATGGGGTCGGCGCCGAACGCCGGTGCCACCGCGGCAGTTTCGCATCCGGTGAAGCAGGGTCTGGTTCAGAGCCTCGGTGTCTACTTCGACACCCTGCTGGTGTGTTCGATCACGGCCTTCATCATCCTGTTGTCCGAGCCCGAGTTCGGCAGCGGCCTCGAAGGCGCGGCCCTGACGCAGAATGCGCTCGCCCTGCAACTCGGCGACTGGACGGTCCACTTCCTGGCGGTGCTGATCTTCTTCCTCGCGTTCACCTCCGTGATCGGCAACTACTACTACAGCGAATCGAACATGGAGTTCCTCACCGGTTCGCGCCGAATCCTCCCCTACCTGCGGGCGGCGGTCGTGGTGTGCGTGTTCCTCGGAGCCGTCGGCTCCCTCCCCCTCGTGTGGGCGCTGGCCGACCTCGCCATGGGAATCATGGCCACGGTGAACCTCATCGCGTTGATCCCGCTGTCGGGTATCGCCTACGCGTTGTTCCACCATTACTCCGCGCAGCGCAAGCAGGGACGCGACCCGGTCTTCCACGCGGGCGACGTACCGGGGGTGCGTGGAATCCAGGTGTGGACGGACGAGGACCTCGCGCCGGTCGACCGTGATGCGGACAGGACACGGTAGATTCCCCTACCGCACGAGCGTGTTCCGCTTCGGAAAGGATCTGCGAAATGGCGTCGGTGACCTTCGACAAGGCCACATGCCTGTTCCCCGGCTCGAGTACGCCCGCGGTCGACGCGCTCGACCTTGAGATCGAGGACGGTGAGTTCCTCGTCCTGGTCGGGCCGTCGGGCTGCGGCAAGTCGACCTCGCTGCGCATGCTCGCCGGCCTCGAGGAGGTGCACAGCGGGCGCATCCTCATCGGCGACGACGACGTCACCGGGCAGGATCCGAAGGAACGCGACATCGCGATGGTGTTCCAGAACTACGCGCTGTACCCGCACATGTCGGTCGCCGAGAACATGGGCTTCGCGCTCAAGCTCGCCAAGACACCCAAGAACGAGATCCGCGAGCGGGTCGTCGAGGTCGCGAAGATGCTCGACCTCGAACAGTTCCTCGACCGCAAGCCCAAGGCGCTGTCCGGTGGTCAGCGTCAGCGTGTGGCGATGGGACGTGCCATCGTCCGTCAGCCACAGGTCTTCCTCATGGACGAGCCGTTGTCGAACCTCGACGCCAAGCTCCGCGTCCAGACCCGCACGCAGATCGCGCAGCTGCAGCGACGGCTCGCCACCACCACCGTCTACGTCACCCACGACCAGGTCGAGGCCATGACGATGGGCGACCGCGTCGCGGTGCTCGAGAAGGGCATCCTGCAGCAGTGCGCGTCGCCGCGCGTGCTCTACAACAGGCCCGCGAACGTCTTCGTCGCCGGCTTCATGGGCTCGCCCGCCATGAACCTCTTCCGCCTCCCCGTGTTCGACCGCGGCGCGTTGCTCGGCGACACGCACGTCCCGATCCCACGCGACGTGGTCGGCCAGGTCACCGAGAAGGAGGTCGTGCTCGGCATCCGCCCCGAACACCTCGAGATCTCGAACGACGGCCTGGCCATGGACGTCGATGTGGTCGAGGAACTCGGATCCGAGGCGTACGTCTACGGCCGGGCCGACGTCGGCGGCATCGTGCAGCAGATCGTCGCGCGCAGCGACTGGCGCAACCCTCCGCAGAAGGGCGACCGGCTGTACCTGCGCTTCGACCCCGAGCACGTGCACGTCTTCGGAACGTCGGACGGGAAGCGAATCGGCTGACCCCCGCTCCGGAATCGGGCCGCGGAGTCGACACTCGACCGATTCAGGATGGGCGGAATGCCGACTTTTACCGGTGGTGCGTGCCACAGTAGTGGCCGGTGTCGGTGCACCTGGTCACCGACGTGTGTTCTTCGACCTCGAAATGGGGAGTTGTTGATGGTTCTGAATACGAAGGCGATGCGGAGGGCTGCGATCGCCGCAACGGCCGCGACCGCGCTCGTTCTCGCGGGTTGCTCGTCGGACAGCGGGGGCGACGACACCTCGACCGGCGGTGAGGGCACCGCTGCTTCCGGTGAGGGCCGCGGCCCCATCACGATCGTCGAGGGGCAGGATCCCCTGAACACGGCGCTCGAGAGCATCATCGCCGACTGGAACGCCGAGCATCCCGACGAGCAGGTGACGTTCAAGCCGCTCGCCAAGGAGGCCAACGACCAGTACGCCGATATCGCCCAGCGGATGCAGGCCAAGAGCGACGAGTACGACCTCATCGCCGTCGATGTCACCAACACGGCGGAGTTCGCCGCGAACGGCTGGCTGCTTCCCCTCGAGGGCGACCTGGCGATCGACACCGAGGGCGTGCTGCCCGCGACCGTCGAGTCGGGTACCTACAACGGCACCCTCTACGCCGCCCCGAAGAACACCAACGGCGCGTTCCTGTACTACCGCACCGATCTCGTCGACAAGGCGCCCGCGACCTGGGACGACCTGAAGGCCGAGTGCCCGAAGGCGGAGGAGGCGGGCATCGCCTGCTACATCGGTCAGTTCAAGAACTACGAGGGCCTGACGGTCAACGTCACCGAGATCGTCAATGCCTTCGGCGGCTCCTTCGTCTCCGAGGACGGCCTGACCCCGGCCGTCGACGACAAGACGGCCGAAGGCCTGCAGTTCCTCGTGGACAATTTCGAGGACGGCATCATCCCGGCCGCCGCCCAGACCTACACCGAGGGTGAGTCGCAGACCGCCTTCGGCAACGGTGAGGCGCTGTTCCTGCGCACGTGGCCGGGCTTCTACACCGACGGCGAGACGTCGTCGGTCGCCGGCAAGTACGGCATCGCCGTCCTGCCCGGCGTCGACGGTCCCGGCGTCTCGACGCTCGGCGGGTACAACGTCGGCATCAGCGCATTCTCGGATGCTCCCGCCACCGCGCGCGACTTCCTCGAGTTCATGCAGACCCGCCAGTCGCAGATGCACTACGCGGAGGCGGGCGGCGCCCCGGTTCTCGCCGAGGTCTACGACGACGCGTCGATCCTCGAGCAGTACCCCTACTTCTCGACGTTGAAGGAAGCCCTCGAGGCCGCGAAGCCGCGTCCGGCGTCGCCGTACTACTCGGCCGTGTCGAAGGCGATCGCCGACAACGCCTACGCTGCGATCCGTGGCGAGAAGACCGTCCAGCAGGCGCTGGACGACACCGAGGCCGGCATCGAGACCGCCGGCAACTGATGCTCCAGGAGCAAGTACATGGCTGACCCGCAGGTCGATAATCCCGCGGATCCGTCACACGCCTCCGCGGTCGGGACCGTGTCCGGTCCCGACCGCGGACGTGTCGGCGGACGTCACCGCGTGCCCGCGCCTCCCGCCGCGGAGGTGAAGACGCGGCGCAAGGTCCCGGTATGGATGTTCGTCGCACCGTCGATGCTCGTCCTGGCCGTGATCATCCTGTATCCGCTCGGTCGAGCGATGTGGATGTCGCTGCAGGGTGACGCGAAGCGGCTCGATCCCGAGACCGGACGGTTCGTCACCGGAGGCTTCGTCGGGATCGAGAACTACACGCGCTGGATCACCCAGACCTGCGGTACCGCCACCGGTTCGATCCCCTGCCCTCCGGGCACCCTCGGCTCGCAGTTCTGGCAGTCGATCTTCAACACTTTCTTCTTCACCGTCGTCACGGTCTCGCTCGAGACGGTGATCGGTTTCGCCATGGCGGTCGTGATGGCCAAGTCGTTCCGGGGTCGCGGTCTGCTGCGTGCCTCGGTGCTCGTGCCGTGGGCGATCCCCACCGCCGTCACCGCCAAGCTGTGGTTCTTCATCTTCGCCAACGACGGTGCCGCCAACAAGCTGCTCGGCACCGACTACCTGTGGACCGCCGATCCGTGGCCCGCCCGGGTCGCGATCATCGTCGCCGACGTGTGGAAGACGGCGCCGTTCATGGCGCTGCTCATCCTCGCCGGACTGCAGATGATCCCGCAGGACGTCTACGAGGCGGCGAAGGTCGACGGCGCGAACGCCTGGCAGCGGTTCAAGATGATCACCCTGCCGCTGGTGAAGCCCGCCCTCATGGTGGCGATCCTGTTCCGCACCATGGATGCGCTGCGCATGTACGACCTGCCCGCGATCATGATGGGTTCGAATCCCGCGACGTCGACGATCTCGGTGCTCGTCGTCGACCAGATGCGTCAGGGTGCGAACTCCGCGTCCGCCCTGTCCACGATCACCTTCCTGCTCATCTTCGCCGTCGCCTTCGTGCTGGTGCGGTTCCTCGGCGCCAACGCGGTGAGCACGCAGGAGAAGCAGCGTAAGGGGGAAGTCGTATGACCGTCACCACCACCGAGGCACCCCGCACCGAGCCGGATCCGGTGCAGGTCCGCAAGGTGCCGATGAAGCGCCGATTGAGCACGGTCGGCACCTATGCGGGCGTCGCGCTGATCGTCGTGTGGGGTCTGGCCCCCTGCTACTGGATGGTCGTCACGGCTCTGCGCGACCCGTCGGAGACGTTCAGCACGACCCTGTGGCCGTCGAACCCGACGCTGCAGAACTTCGCCGACGCACTCGACCCCGACGCCAAGGTCAACTTCTCGCGGGCGCTGCTCAACAGCGTCATCATCGCCGGTGCCACCACGGCGGTCGCGCTGCTGCTGGGCGTGTTCACCGCCTACGCACTGTCGCGCTTCGATTTCCGCGGCAAGTACTTCGTCACCGGCATCATCCTCGGCGCGTCGATGTTCCCCGTCGTCGCGCTCGTGACGCCGCTGTTCCAGTTGTTCACCGACATCGGCTGGATCGGCAAGTACCAGGCGCTGATCATCCCGAACATCTCGTTCGTGCTGCCGCTGACCATCTACACGCTCACCTCGTTCTTCTCGGAACTGCCGTGGGAACTCGAGGAGGCCGCCCGCATGGACGGTGCGACGCGGGGGCAGGCGTTCCGTCTGGTCATGCTGCCGCTCGCCGCCCCCGCCCTGTTCACCACAGCGATCCTCGCCTTCATCGCGACCGTCAACGAGTATCTGCTGATGTCGCAGCTGTCGAACGAGAGCACGGCCCCGGTGACGGTCGCGATGGCACGATTCACCGGCACCGATCCGTACGTCACCCCGTATGCATCGATCATGGCCGGTGGCACCCTCGTCATGGTGCCGCTCGTGGTGATGGTGCTGATCTTCCAGCGGCGCATCATCTCGGGCCTGACCGCGGGTGGCGTCAAGTCGTGAGGAAGGTTCCGCGCCGGAACCGACTCGAGATGCTCCTCGGCCTCCTCACGGTGTTCACGGCGATGGCCGTGATCGCCGCAGTCGCCGAGCTGACGTCGCCGCAACCCGGTGTCGTGCCGTCTCTCGTGCTGCTCGCATTCGTCGTGATGTGGGGGCTCGCGTTCCGCGCGTGGCGCCGATCGGGATGACCACGCACGTGGCGTGAGAAGCACCGGAACGGTGGTCCGGAGGTGTCCCTCGGTCGTTTCCGTACCATACGGTGGGCGGGAGACCCTCCCGCTCGGATGTCCGGTACGGAGAAGGTGGAACGAGTGACGAGCCCCAAGAGGTCTACCTCCTCGCGTGCCGCTGCGGCCGCAGCGAAGAAGAGCAGGGGACACATCGTCCGCTACGCCGTACTCGTCGCGTTCGTTCTCGCCGTGCTCGTACCGCTCGGCGTCTTCGCCACCGCGTACTACTCGGCGGACGTGCCGACCCCGTCGGACATGAAGACGAACCAGCTCGCGCGGGTCTACGCGGCCGACGACGCCACCGAGATCACCCGGGTGGTCCCGCCGGAGGGCAACCGTCTCGAGGTCGGGATCGCGCAGATCCCCGAGCACGTCCGCAACGCCGTGCTGTCGGCGGAGGACCGCAACTTCTACAGCAACCCCGGCTTCTCGATCACCGGTTTCGCTCGTGCGGCCCGCGACAACGTCATGGGCAAGGACACCGCCGGTGGTGGTTCCACGATCACCCAGCAGTACGTCAAGAACGTGCTCGTCGGCGCCGACCGCACGCTCGAACGCAAGATGCGCGAACTCGTCATCTCCACCAAGATGGCGCGGCAGTGGTCGAAGGACGAGATCCTCGAGGCGTACCTCAACACCATCTACTTCGGCCGGGGTGCCTACGGCATCGGCGCGGCGTCCCAGGCGTACTTCGGCAAGCCCGTCGAGGAGCTGTCGGTCTCCGAGGGTGCCGTCCTGGCCGGGGTGATCCGGACACCGTCCTCGCTCGATCCCGAGTACAACCTGCCGGCGATCGAAGAGCGCTGGAACTACGTACTCGACGGCATGGTCGACATGGACGTCCTCGACCCGTCGGAGAGGTCGGCCCAGGTGTTCCCCCCGACGGTGCCGTCGAACACCCTCGTGCTGGCCACGGAGGCGACGGGGCCGGAAGGCCACATCCGCACGCAGGTGTTGCGCGAGCTGTCCGCGGCGGGGATCAGTGAACAGACCCTCAACACCGAGGGTCTGCGGATCACCACCACGATCGACCCGAGGGCACAGCAGGCGGCGATCGACTCCGCCCGGTCCACGCTGTCGGGGGAACCCGGCGAATTGCGCACCGCGGTGGTCTCGGTGGACCCCCGCTCGGGGGCCGTGCGCGCCTACTACGGCGGTGAGGACGGCGCCGGCTTCGACTTCGCGCAGGCGCCCGTCCAGACCGGGTCGGCGTTCAAGGTGTTCGGCCTGCTCGCCGCGCTCGACGACGGGATCGGCCTGAACGCGCGCTTCGACAGCTCGCCGCTGACGGTCGGCACTGTCCGCATCGGCAACGTCGAAGGCGAGTCGTGCGGGCGGTGCACGATCGCCGAGGCGCTCAAGCGGTCGCTGAACACGAGCTTCTACCGGCTCATGATGTCCATGTCGAACGGTCCCCAGAAGATCGCCGACGCCGCGCACGCCGCGGGAATCCCCCTGACGATCCCCGGCGTCGAGGGGCAGACGCTGAGCGAGAACGGCGGTTCCCCGGAGGGCGGCATCGTTCTCGGTCAGTACCAGGCGCGGGTGATCGACATGGCGTCGGCCTACGCGACGATCGCCGCGTCCGGTGTCTTCCACGAGCCGTACTTCGTGCAGAAGGTCGTGACGGCCGACGGGGTCGTGCTCCTCGATCGACCGGCGTCACCCGGCGAGCAGCGCCTCGACGCCGCGGTCGCCGACAACACGACCCAGGCCATGATGCCGATCGCCGCGTATTCGCGCGGGCACGCGCTCGCCGGTGGCCGGCCGTCGGCGGCGAAGACCGGTACCACGCAGCTCGGCGACACCGGCCTGAACAAGGATGCCTGGATGGTCGGGTACACCCCGTCGCTGTCGACGGCCGTGTGGATGGGCACACCCGACGCCGGGCCGATCACCAACAGCTGGGGTGGGTCGATCTACGGCTCCGGTCTGCCCTCGGACATCTGGAAGGGAACGATGGACGGCGCCCTCGAGGGCACGCCGGTCGAGAGCTTCCCGTGGCCGGCGCCCATCGGTGGACAGGCGGGTGTCCCCAAGGACGCCGGTATCGAGACCAGCACCCCCCCGCCGCCGACCTTCAGGCTGCCCGACCTGTCGAACCTGCCGCCGATCACGATTCCCGCACCGCCGGTCGATCTCCCCGTTCCGGTGCCCTCGCAGATCGAGGTGTTCCCCGGCGTCACGATCCAGATCCCCGGCTTGTAGACATGTACTCCACCCCTTCGTCGTCGACGAGCCGGCCGGGGACTACGGCCCCGTCAGCACCGTCGGCAGCAGGGCGGCCGAATAGTCGACGACCTCGTCGATGCTCGGCGTCCCGTCGCGGAACCGGTCGATCGCCAGCGACTCCACGAGTGCCCACCAGGCCCGCAGCCGCATTCGGGTCACGCGGGTGTCGTCGCAGCCCAGCGCCGCGACGACTCGCCCGACCATGGTGTCGCGCATAGAGTCGTGGATATCGCGGATCTGGGGGTCGGATCCGACGCCGCTGTGGAAGAAGGCCTGATAGTTGTCGCCGTGGCGGTCGATGAACGAGACGAACGGGTGCACTACGGCCCGGAGCGGATCCTGCTCGTCCGGGTCGGGATCCGCGGCGCGGAGCAACCGGCGTGACGCGGCGCCGACGACCGCGACGTAGAAGTCCTGCTTGGTGGGGAAATAACGGAACAGCAGGCCGCGGGAGATACCGGCGATCTCGGCGACGCGGTCGATGGACAGGGCGTGGATGGGCCGGGTCGACAGTTCCTGCAGTCCGATGGCGACGAGTTGCCGGCGACGTTCCTCCGGCGGCAGACGACGCCGGCCTGTGGATGCCTCTTGTCGCGGGGTGCTCACACCGATAGCCTAACTGAGCATCGCTCAGTTAAGGCCGCCCGGCCGGGCAGTTCCCGGTCGACTCGACGGAAGGCACCCGATGGATTTCGCACAGTCCGAGCGCAGTCGCGACTATCTCGAACGTCTGCGGGCGTTCATCGCAGGCGAGGTCACGCCTGTCGAGCAGCAACTGCGGGCCGCGCGACGCACGGCGGGTGAAGGACGACGCGACATCGACGCCGCCGAGAGGTGGGCCGTCTCCCCCGAATTCCGCGAGCTGCAGCGCAAGGCCCGCGCCGAGGGGCTGTGGAACCTCTTCCTTCCCGACGCCGAACTCGGTGCCGGATTGTCGAACGTCGACTACGCCCCGCTCGCCGAGGAGATGGGCCGCTCGCCGTTCGTCTCCGCGGTGTTCAACTGCGACGCGCCCGACACCGGTAACATGGAGGTGCTCTATCACTACGGCAGCGCCGCGCAGAAGGAGCAGTGGCTGCGGCCCCTGCTCGACGGCGAGATCCGCTCGGCTTTCTGCATGACCGAACCCGGGGTCGCCTCGTCGGACGCCACCAACATGGCCGCGACCGCCGTGGTCGACGGCGACGAGATCGTCCTCGACGGCCGCAAATGGTGGAGCACCGGCATCGGCCACCCCGACTGCAAGGTGCTCATCTTCATGGGCCTGACCGATCCGGAAGCCCACAAGTACCAAAGACATTCGATGGTGCTCGTGCCCATCGACACGCCGGGCGTCGAGGTCGAGCGCATGCTCCCGACGATGGGCTTCTTCGACGAGCCCAGCGGCCACGGCGAGGTGTCCTTCTCCGACGTGCGCCTGCCGCTCGACGCCGTCATCGCGGGACCCGGAAGGGGATTCGAGATCGCGCAGGGACGCCTCGGACCGGGACGCATCCACCACTGCATGCGCCTCGTCGGGCTCGCCGAGCGCACTCTCGAGCTCGCGTGCCGTCGCGGTCTCGAACGCACCGCCTTCGGCAAGCCGATCATCGATCTCGGCGGCAACCGGGAACGGATCGCCGACGCGCGCATCGCGATCAACCAGCTGCGTCTGCTCGTCCTGCACGCGGCATGGCTGCTCGACACACAGGGACTCGCCGGGGCACGCTCGGCGGTCTCCGAGATCAAGGTGGTCGCACCGCGCGTGACCCAGCAGATCGCCGACTTCGCCATCCAGATCCACGGCGGCGGTGGGCTCTCCGACGACTTCCCCCTCGCCGGTGCATGGACGGCGGCACGCGCACTGCGGCTGGCGGACGGGCCCGACGAGGTGCACCAGGGGCTCGTCGCCCGGTTCGAACTCGGCAAGTACGCGTGAGACGGGAGATTCCGACGATGACCGCACTTCCCGACAACGCCCGCACCGTTCGCGACGAGGACGCCTTCGACGTCGACGCGGTCGCCGCCTGGCTCGACGAGAACGCCGGTATCCGAGGGGTCCCGGAGGTCCGCCAGTTCTCCGGCGGCGCATCCAATCTCACCTATCTGCTGCGGTATCCGGACCGCGATCTCGTGCTGCGTCGCCCGCCGGCGGGGGCGAAGCCGTCGTCGGGGCACGACATGGCACGCGAGTACCGCATCCAGTCGATGCTCGCACCGGTCTACCCGTACGTTCCCACCATGGTCGGCCTGTGCACCGATCGCGGTGTGCTCGGCAGCGACTTCTACGTCATGGACCGGGTTCCCGGCACCATCCTGCGGACGAATCCGCCCACCGACCTCGACCTCACCGAGGCGGACACCCGCACATTGTGCCTGCGCATCGTCGACCTGCTCGTCGAACTGCACGGCATCGATCCGGAGTCCGCAGGACTGTCCGAACTGGGTCGCGGTTCCGGCTACGTCGCACGGCAGGTCGCGGGCTGGACGTCGCGCTACACCAAGGCCCGCACCGACAACGTCCCCGACTTCGCCCGTGTCACCGCGTGGTTGGCGGCGCGGCAACCCGAGGACGTCGCACAGACCGTGATCCACGGCGACTTCCGCCTCGACAACATCGTTCTCGACGAGAACGACCCGCTGAAGCCGGTCGCGGTGCTCGACTGGGAACTGGCCACCATCGGCGACCCCCTGATGGATCTCGGATCGTCGCTCGCCTACTGGGTGCAGGCGGACGACGACGACATGCTGCTGCTCACGAAGCGGCAACCGTCCGACCTGCCCGGCATGCTCACCCGGCAGGAGATCGTCGAATATTATTCCGAGCGAACCGGATTACCGGTGGACGGCTGGGGATTCTACGAGGTGTTCGGACTGTTCCGCCTCGCCGTGATCGCCCAGCAGATCTACTACCGCTACCACCACGGCCACACCACCAATCCGGCCTTCGAGGACTTCTGGATCGTGGTCGGCTACCTCGAATCCCGTTGCAGTGCATTGATCGATCGATACGAGAAGGAGAACCGATGAGCCGCCCGCAGCGACGGAACATCCTCATCACCGGTGCGAGTTCCGGGCTCGGTGCCGGTATGGCGCGTGAGTTCGCGGCGCGTGGAAGGAATCTCGCGCTCGCCGCCCGTCGCGTCGAACGGCTCGAGGAGTTGCGGGACGAACTGCTCGCCGCGCACCCGGGCATCACCGTGAGCGTGCGCGCCCTCGACGTGAACCGGCACGACGACGTGTTCACCGTCTTCCGTGAGTTCGACGACGAGCTCGGCGGTCTCGACCGGGTGATCGTCAATGCCGGTCTCGGCAAGGGGCAGCCCCTGGGCACCGGTTACTTCCGTGCCAATGCCCAGACTGCGAACACCAACTTCCTCGGTGCGCTCGCGCAGAGTGAAGCGGCGCTCGAACTCATGCGCCCCCGCGGGCGCGGCCACGTCGTGCTGATCTCGTCGATGAGTGCGCTCCGCGGCATGCCGCGCAACCTGACGACCTATGCCGCGTCGAAGGCCGCCGTCGACTCTCTCGGTGAGGGGATGCGTGCCGATCTCGCCGACACCGATATCTCGGTGAGCACGATCTTCCCCGGATACATCCGGTCGGAGATCAACGAGAAGGTGAAAAAGGTCCCGTTCATCGTCGACACCGAAACAGGTTGTCGCGCACTGGCTGCTGCGATCGAAAAGGAGCCTGCCAAGGCGTATGTGCCGGGATGGCCGTGGATTCCGCTCGGTTACGCCATGAAGGTGCTGCCGCTGTCGGTGATCCGGAAGATGGCGTAGACGGGGTCGGAACCCGCAGAGCGACAACGACGAAGGCCGCATCCCGAAAGGATGCGGCCTTCGTCGGAAATCGCTCCGGAGAGCGGCTCTACGCGTCGGCTCCGATGATGAACGCCTCGAGCTCGGCGCGTGCCGTGTCGTCGGCCATCTGGACCGGCGGGGACTTCATCAGGTAGGCCGAAGCCGGGAGGATCGGGCCACCGATGCCGCGGTCCTTGGCGATCTTCGCCGCGCGGATGGCGTCGATGATGATGCCGGCGGAGTTCGGGGAGTCCCACACCTCGAGCTTGTACTCGAGGTTGAGCGGGGCATCGCCGAAGGCGCGACCCTCGAGGCGGACGTACGCCCACTTGCGGTCGTCGAGCCACTGCACGTAGTCGGAGGGACCGATGTGCACGTCGCGGTCGTGGACCTTGCCGGCCAGCGGGCCGTTGAGGTTCGAGGTGACGGCCTGGGTCTTGGAGACCTTCTTGGACTCGAGACGCTCACGCTCGAGCATGTTCTTGAAGTCCATGTTGCCGCCGACGTTGAGCTGGTACGTGCGGTCGAGCACGACACCGCGGTCCTCGAAGAGCTTCGCCATCACGCGGTGGGTGATGGTGGCGCCGACCTGCGACTTGATGTCGTCGCCGACGATCGGGACACCGGCGTCGGTGAACTTCTGCGCCCACTCGGGATCGGAGGCGATGAACACGGGGAGGGCGTTGACGAAGGCGACACCGGCGTCGATGGCGCACTGCGCGTAGAACTTGTCGGCCTCTTCGGAACCCACGGGGAGGTAGGAGACGAGAACGTCGACCTCGGCGTCCTTCAGTGCCTTGACCACGTCGACGGGCTCGGCGTCGGAGAGCTCGATGGTCTCGGAGTAGTACTTGCCGATACCGTCGAGCGTGTGGCCGCGCTGGACGGGCACGCCGAGCGGCGGCACGTCTGCGATCTTGATGGTGTTGTTCTCGCTCGCGAGGATCGCCTCGGACAGGTCGAAGCCGACCTTCTTGGCGTCCACATCGAACGCGGCGACGAACTTGACGTCGCGCACGTGGTAGCGACCGAATTCGACGTGCATCAGACCGGGGACGGTGGTCTCGGCGTCCGCATCCTTGTAGTACTCGACGCCCTGGACCAGGGAGGAGGCACAGTTCCCCACGCCCACAATGGCCACGCGCACCGCGGTGCTGTTCTCACCCATGGTCGGGTTCTCCTTCTTTGTTGCGTGCTGCTGACGACTGCTCGGCGGCGATGAGTTCGTTGAGCCAGCGCACTTCGCGCTCGCTCGACTCGAGGCCGAGCTGATGGAGCTGACGGGTGTAACGATCGAGAGTGCCGCTGGCCCGTCCGATCGCATCGCGGAGCGCTTCTCTGCGCTCCTCGACCTGGCGGCGCCTGCCTTCGAGAATTCGCATCCGCGCTTCGGCGGGGGTGCGACCGAAGAAGGCGAGGTGCACGCCGAATCCGTCATCGGTGTAGTTCTGCGGTCCCGTGTCGGCGACCAGCTCGGTGAAGCGTTCTCGCCCCTTCGGGGTGAGCTGGTAGACGCGGCGGGCACGTCGCTTCACGGGACCGGGAGTTCCCGAATCCTCTTCGATGAGGCCGTCCGCCTGCATCCTCCGCAGGGTCGGATAGAGCGACCCGTAGGAGAAGGCACGGAAGGCCCCGAGGAGCCCGGTCAGACGCTTGCGCAGCTCGTAGCCGTGCATGGGCGACTCGAGGAGGAGCCCGAGTATCGCCAATTCCAGCACGGGTCACCTCCTGTTTCCGTTCGAACCAACCGATTGATACGACGCAGAACTATATCGTGCCGATATATTCGACGATACGCCGCACGGGCTGGATGTCACACGACGTTCCGGACGGACATCCCTCTCCGGAGTCGACCGGGACCACACGGGTTCGTATCGAGTGGGCGACTCCACGCCCATCGCCCCATCGCCCGCACGTACTCTGGAAGCCGTGCGAATTCAGCGGCAGGTGGTGGACTACGCGTTGCAGCGGCGCTCGCTGCTCGCGGAGGTCTACTCGGGGCGGCGCGGAGTCAGCGAGGTCTGCGACGCGAGCCCCTATCTGCTGCGGGCGGCGAAATTCCACGGACGGGGCAGCGATGTGGTGTGCCCCATCTGCCGTAAGGAGCAGTTGACCCTCGTCTCGTGGGTCTTCGGCGACAAGCTCGGTCCGGTGTCCGGGTCGGCGCGCACTCCCGAGGAGCTGGTGCGTCTGGCCGCCAGCCAGGAGGAATTCTCGGTCCATCTGGTCGAGGTGTGCCGTACCTGTAGCTGGAACCACCTGGTGCAGTCGTACGTCCTGGGCTCGCAACCTGCCCCCAAGAGCCCGCGTCGCCGGTCGACGGGATCGAGCCGTCGTACCGCCAGCGAGTGAAGGGGCACCGGCGACGTGCCCGTACGCTTTCCTCTGGAGTTCGCTCCTGGGTCCGACCCGCACGACCTGATCGTCGCGTCGTCCGCTGCGCACATCGTCGAACGGCTGCCGTCCACCGGCGTCGTCGATCGGCTGTCCGTGGAGCAGTGTCGAGGCCGCGGCGTGATGCGTCGCGAGAACAGTTGGAGATGAGTACGTGAGTTCCCCCGACAACGAACCCGAGGACAACAAGGTCGTTCCGCCCCGGCGCGGTGGTCCTGCCGGACCGCAGCCCGGGCCGCAACGCCCCGGTCCTCCTGCCGGTCAGGGACAGCAGCGCCCTGCTCCGGGCCCGGTGCAGGGTCGCCCGTTGCCTCCGCAGCCCCGACCGCAGGGTCAACCGGGAGCACCGGGGCAACCGGGAGCACCGGGGCAGCCGGGTCGCCCGGGGGGTCAAGGACAGCCGAGCGGTCCCGCCGGCCCGCCGCCGCGTCCCGGCGCACGCCCGCCGTACCCGCCGCAAGCTCCCGGTCAGGGGCCGCGTCCCCAAGGTCCCGGACAAGGTCAGGGACCGCAGGGACCGGGTCCCCAGCAGGGCCGGCCGGGGCAGCCTTACCCGCCGCGCGGACCGATGCCCGCCCCGGGTGCGAACCCGCCGCGTAATCCCGACCAGCCGATGCCGCGTCCCGGCACGTTGCCCCCCGTCCAGCGCTCGCCGCAGGCCGATCCGACCGTTGCGATGCGTCCCGGAGCGGACGCCCCGGCACAGCGTTCCGGAGCGGACGCCCCGGCACAGCGTCCCGGAGCGGACGCCCCGACCCAGCGGGTTGCCGCGTCGACACCCGTCGGCGGTGCCGATCGTGCGGGTGAGGCGCCCACGACCCGCGTCGCCGGGGGCCCGCCTGCGGGTGGTCCTCCCACCGTTCCGCCCGGTGGCGGTTCCGGCGGCGGGGCCGGTGGCGGAAAGGGCGACGGCAGGAGCAACCACTGGCGCACGATCCGCCGGGTCGGTTACGGCGTGGTCGCCGCGGGCATCCTCGCCCCGATCCTCATGTTCATGCTGGCGTACGTCGTCCAGGACGTGCCGCGTCCGGGTGAGCTTCAGACGAACCAGGCCGCGACCATCTTCAATTCCGACGGTGAGGGCGTCATCACGAAGGTGATCCCGCCGGAGGGCAACCGCACCGAGGTCGAACTCGATGCGATTCCCGTGCACGTCCGCAATGCCGTACTGGCCGCCGAGGACCGCGATTTCTACAGCAATCCCGGCTTCTCGATCACCGGTTTCGCGCGCGCTGCCCGCGACAACGTGCTCGGTCGCGACAGCGCCGGTGGTGGCTCGACCATCACCCAGCAGTACGTGAAGGTCGCGGTCGTCGGTTCCGAGCGGACGTTGACCCGCAAGCTCAAGGAGCTGGTGCTGTCGACGAAGATGGCGAACCAGTGGGCCAAGGACGACATCCTCGCGGCCTATCTCAACACCATCTACTTCGGCCGCGGTGCCTACGGCATCGCAGCGGCGTCGAACGCGTACTTCGGCAAGCCCGTCGGTGAACTCACCGTCGAGGAAGGTGCCGTGCTCGCCTCGTCGATCCAGCTGCCGTCGCTGCTCGATCCCGAGCAGAACCCCGAGGGTGCGGAAGCACGGTGGAACTACGTGCTCGACGGTATGGTCTCCGCCGGCACGCTCGATGCGGCCGAGCGGTCGGGAATGCGGTACCCGGCATACATGCCGATCGCGGAACTCGACAACGGCGACCAGTCGTCCGGTCCCGAGGGGCTGATCAAGAACCAGGTGCTCGCCGAGCTGGCGCGTGAGGGTATCGACGAGAATCTCCTCAACACGGCCGGACTGCAGATCACCACGACGATCGACGCGCAGGCACAGCAGTCGGCGGTCGAGGCGGCGCAGACCAATCTCGAGGGGGAGCCCGAGGAATTGCGCACCGCGGTGGTGTCCGTCGATCCCCGCTCCGGGGCGATCCGCGCCTATTACGGCGGTGAGAGCGGTGTCGGTTACGACTTCGCGCAGTCGGGTCTGCAGACGGGTTCGTCGTTCAAGGTATTCGGTCTGGCGGCCAACCTCGATCAGGGTGTGCCGCTGTCGCAGACCTACGACAGCGGTCCGCTGACGGTCAACGGCATCGAGATCGGCAACGTGGAGGGCGAGTCGTGCGGGCAGTGCACCATCGCCGAAGCCCTGAAGCGGTCGTTGAACACGAGTTTCTACCGGATGATGCTCGCGATGGACAACGGCCCGCAGGCCATCGCCGACATGGCGCACAAGCTGGGCGTCGCGAAGGAGCTGCCGGGCATCGGCGAGACCCTCACCGAGCCGGACGGTGCCGGCCCCAACTACGGCATCGTCCTGGGTCAGTACCAGTCACGCGTGCTCGACATGGCGTCGGCCTATGCCACGCTCGCGGCGTCCGGCCGTCATCACGAGCCCTATTTCGTGCAGAAGGTCGTGACGTCCGACGGTGAGGTCCTCCTCGACCGCGGCACTCCCACCGGCGAGCAGGTCGTCGACGCGGCGGTGGCCGACAACACCACCTCCGCGATGACCCCGATCGCCGCGTATTCGAACGGTCACGCCCTGGCCGGAGGCCGTCCGTCCGCGGCGAAGACCGGCACCGCCCAGCTCGGTGACACCGGCTCCAACAAGGACGCGTGGATGGTCGGCTACACGCCGTCCCTGTCGACCGCGGTGTGGGTCGGCACGGAGGAGGGACTGCCGCTGGAGAACAGCTGGGGCGGCATGATCTACGGCTCGGGCATCCCGTCGGACATCTGGAAGGACACGATGGACGGCGCTCTCGAGGGCACCGAGGTCGAGTCGTTCCCGAAGCCGGCAGCGATCGCCGGTGTCTCCGGGGTACCGGCCTGGACCGCGACGACCACCGCCCCGGCCACCCGTCAGGAGACCACCACCTCGCGTGTGGTGCCGAGCCTGCCGGAGGTTCCCGAGATCACCACTCAGAACGTGGAGATCTTCCCCGGTGTCACGATCCCGGTTCCGGGTGTCGCTCCGCAGACGACCACCCAGAGCGTGCCCACCCGTCCCGGTACCGGCGGTCAGCAGGAGGAGAGCGAGGACACCGGCGGTGGCACGGGAGACGAGTCGGACGGCGGTGGATCGCCTCCGCAGAACCGCATCCCGGGACTCGAGAGCCCCGCGATTCCGGGCGCGCAGGGCGGTAGTCCCCAGGGCGCGTTCGAATACGCTCCGGCCGGGTAGCCTCGCCGCGTGAGTGACGACCGGCGATCCGACGTCCGGCCGGTGGTGTCCGCTGCACCACCGGCCGAGGATCGTCGTTCCCTGGACTGGCGCGACACCCCCGGGCGCACCGATCCGACGGTGACGCGGCTGACCGCGGTCATCGGTGGTCCGGTCGGGCGGCATGCCGTGCTGGGTCGCACCCGCTTCTTCACTCCCCTGCGGGCGATGTTGTTGCTCGCGGTCGTCTTCCTCGCCTTCGGATGGTTCACGAAGGCGGCCTGTGTACAGCAGGGACCCGTCGGATCCGACGGCGCGCTCGGTCTGGACTGGAGCGGCGACCGGCAGTACGTGGCGATGTGTTATTCCGACATCGTTCCGCTCTACGGCGCCGAACGCCTTGCGGAGGGCGCCTTCCCGTACCGGACGTCGTGGGAGGAACCCGGTCCCGACGGGCAGATGCAGACCCGGTACATGGAGTATCCGGTGCTCGCGGGTCTGTACCAGTACGGTTCGATGCGCATCGCGAAGGCGTGGGATGCCACACCGTGGCTTCCCCACGCTCTGCAGGTCGCGATCTACTTCTCGGTCGTCGCGGTCGGGCTCGCGCTCGCCTGGCTCGTCACGGTGTGGGCCACTGCGATGTCGGCGGGCCGGAGGATCTGGGACGCTGCCCTCGTCGCAGCGTCCCCGCTGGTCGTGGTGCACGCGTTCACGAATTTCGATGCCCTGGCCACGGCGTTCGCTGCCGGTGGCCTGCTGGCGTGGGCCAGACGCCGACCGGTTCTCGCCGGTGTCCTGCTCGGTCTCGGTGCGGCGACGAAGTTGTATCCGGTGCTGTTGCTCGGTCCACTGCTGGTGCTGTGTCTGCGTACCGGCCACCTGCGGTCGTTCGCCCGCACCGCAGGAGCTGCTGCCGCCGCATGGCTGGCCGTGAATCTGCCGATCATGGTGTTGTACCCGCGCGGATGGGCGGAGTTCTTCCGCCTCAACTCCGATCGCGGAGCGGATCCCGATTCGATCTACAACGTGCTGCATTCTTTCCTGGGGTGGCCGAGCTGGTCGGCGTCGACCTTCAACGGGGTGTCGCTCGTGCTGTTCGCGGCGGCCTGCATTGTGATCGGCTGGATCGGGCTCACCGCGCCGCGGCGTCCCCGCCTGGCGCAGTTGTGTTTCCTTCTCGTCGCGGCCTTCCTGCTCACCAACAAGGTGTGGAGTCCGCAGTACTCGTTGTGGCTCGTGCCGCTCGCCGTGCTGGCGGTACCCCACCGCCGCGCGCTGCTCGCCTGGATGACGATCGATGCGCTGGTGTGGGTTCCGCGCATGTACTACTACCTGGGCACTGATCGGAAGGGGCTGCCGGAGCAGTGGTTCACCGGCACGGTCTTCCTGCGCGATGTCGCCGTGGTGGCGTTGTGTGCGGTGGTGCTGTGGCAGATCCGGCGTCCGGTGAGGGATCCTGTGCGATACGGCTTCGTCGACGATCCCGTCGGTGGGGTACTCGATCAGGCACCCGATCGTCCGCCCCGGTGGCTGCCCCACAGATTGCGGCCCGCTCACCATCGGGTCACAAGAGAAGAATCATCCGAACGATGGCTGCCGGAGGCGACGTCCTCGCCCTAGGCTCGGAATCGAGCCACGAGGGGGGCGAATGACGAGCGGCAGATGGAGATTCGGCGCGGGGACGGATGTCACCGCATCGCAGTTCACGACGTGCGAGCTGGCGTGGACGGTCGCGGCCGGCGACGCCACCGCGATCCCGCGACTTCTGCGCGACCTGCATCCGCTCGTGACCGCCTACTTCCGGGCACGCGCGAAAGCCGCCGGAGGCACCTTTGCCGAGGCCGACCGGCTCGCTCCGGCCGCCTGCCGCGCGATCCTCGCCGAACTCGCCGCGCCGTCCGGGGCCGACCGGCCTTTCCTGCGGCTGGCGTACACGGTGGTCTCCGACACTGCCGATTCCGAGTTCGTGAGCTCGGAGGCGATCCCCCTGACTCGTCTCCAGCAGGAGATCCTCATCCTGCGCACCATCGTCGGTCTCGATGCGCGGCAGACCGCGGTGGCTCTCGCCGTCGCGCCGGGACGGGTCGGTCTCGAGCAGCACGCGGCCCTGAGCTCACTGCGCGCAGCCTGAAGCCGGGTGGACGAACAGCGCATCTTCGTGAAGTTCGTCGCTGATATCCGACCTCGTTCCTGCCGGAACGGAAGACCTACGACGTTCCCGACCGAATCCAGGTGTTCTACGGCGGCTCCCCGATCTACGACACGGGCCGTATCGGTGACAGCATCGACGAAGGCACCGGATCGGCGGTGGTGAACGTGCCGGCAGGGAGCGCGAACTCGGTTCTCGTCCGCGTGACCGGTGACCCGGGACGGATCGGGAGCACACGGTCGACTGCCCGGTCCTCCGACGGTCAGATCCGTAGGGCGGTGAACGGCGCGACCGGAATGTTGCGCACGACGAACCACACCGCGGTGAGGACCAGCACGATGTGCGGGGCCCACCGGTATCGCGTCCACCGCGGCATCGGTGTGCCCCGCCTCCTGCTCCACGTCCATGCTCCGAAGACCACGACCAGCACGCCCAGCGCGACCAGGGCGAGAGCGTTGTAGTGCAGCGCGGCCGGCACGTCGAGATGGACGAGCGAATACATCATCCGGGAGGAACCGCAACCGGGACACAGGATTCCGAACAGCGAATAGGTGGGGCAGGGCGGAATGATCCCGCCGGGCGTGGTCGGGTCGGCCCACGCCACCGCTGCGCACACCGCGATCGCACCCGCGGCGACCGCCATGGGGGCTGCGAGCGCGCGCCTCGTCCTCATCGCCTCAGGCGTTCCTCGAGCCGGGCGCGTACCTCCGGCCACTCGTCGTCGGTGAGGGAGAACAACGCGGTGCTCCGCCAACTGCCGTCGCGGCGTCTGCGGTGCTTGCGGAGCAGGCCTTCCTCGGTGGCGCCGAGTCGGCGCAGGGCGTCGCGCGAACGGGTGTTGTGCTCGTCGGCGTGCCAGGTCACACGCACGGATCCCAGCTCGTCGAACGCGCGGTGCAGCAGAAGCAGTTTCGATTCGCTGTTGACGTGGGTCCGTTGCACGCGCGTCGACAGCCAGGTGTAACCGATCACCAGCGTGCGGTAGGTGGGCTCGAGCAGGTAGTACGACGTCGACCCCAGCACCTCGCCGGTCGTCCGGTCGACGATCGCGTAGGGGAGGCGCCCGGGATCGGCCACGGCGTCGCGGACGAAGGCGTGTGCGCTGTCGAGGTCGCGGATCTCGGTGGACGACCACCGGAAGATCGTGTCCGGATCGTCGGCGGCCTTCAGCAACCCCTCGGCGTGCGAGTCGGTGACGGGCTCGAGTCGGATACGAGGACCCTCGAGGACGGGATGTTCCGTCCAGTTGTCGTTCATCGCCCTCCCCCGGTCGTCGTCGGAGGGCGAGCGCAACCGGTTCGTTCCGTCTGCTGCCACGGAGTTCTGTGCGAGACGCGCAGGAAGACGAAGAACAGCACGACCAGTAGGACCGCACGTCCCCACACCCCGATGTGGACGAGCGTGAGCGGCAGGGCCATGTCCGTTTCGCCGGCGGTGGCGGCGAACCACCGGAAGATGCCGATGCCGATGGCGAGGTCGGCGAGAAGATACGCGGCGACGAGACCCCACGGCACACGCAACAGGATCAGCAGCGGCAGCAGCCACAGGGTGTACTGCGGTGAGTGCACCTTGTGGAAGAGCACGAAACCGCACAGCATCGCGGCACCGGTGCCGAGCCAGGGATAGATGCCGTCGCGCAGGTACCGGCGCCATCCGAGCCACAGCGCGAGCGCGAACGACAGCGCGATCAGCGTCGGCGACAGCTGGGCCACCAGGTCGTTGTATGCGGGGGTGTTCTCGTATCCCTGGTAGCCGCCCATCAACGGCCGCATCCCCCAGTACCAGATGGAGTTGCTGGTCCCGTCGGCTTCCCGGTTCTGCTGGAAGGCGAACGACGCGCGCCAGCCCTCGTAGCCGAGGAGTGCGAAGGGCAGGTTGATCGCGGCGACCGTGGCCGCCGCCGTGCCCGCGACGGCGAGGGCGCCGGGGACGTCCCGCTTCCGGTCGGAATCCGGCCCGCCGGTGAAGACGTAGGCGACGAGCGGCAGCACGAAGATGCCCGGATAGAGCTTGAGACAGAATCCGACTCCCAGCAGCACCGCCGCGACCACCCCGCGAGTCCGCAGCGACCAGCGTTCGAGCGTCAGCACCGCGACGGCGGCGACGGTGACCGCCACGACCGGCAGGTCCCAGTTGAGGAAGGCGTAGAGCACGAGCGGCGGCGTGAGCGACCACAACAGTGCGGCCCACCCGGCCATCCGGGCGAGCAACCATGCGGTGAGCAGACCGAAGGGCGCGAGCAGGAGAGCCGACTGGAGGAGGAACTCCGCGTCGGTGTGGGCACCGATCGCCCCTACCCACATGAGCACCCCGCTGAGCACGGGGTATTCGACGGTGCCTCCGGTCAGTGCTCCCGAGGAGGTGATCCCTCCGTCGACGAAGGGGAACACGTGCGTGTTGATACCGCGGCCGATCCACAACTGCTGGATGTCGGAATAGCAGACGTTCGCGTCCTTGATGTCCTCGAACCGCAGCGTGCGGCCCTCGGCGTCGAAGGTGGGGCCGGCGCACCGGGCCTTGTTCAGGTAGCCGAACCACATCATCACCGCGCACGTCAGGACGGCGACGAGTGAGACGGTCCCGGAACTCGTGCGCATGTCCTCACCCTAGGACAAATCCTCTGCCTGCGAAGGCCGGCGATTTCGCTGGTCGCCGGGCTGTCGTGTACCCTTCATGGGTTGCTGACGCAACGACCCTCCTGTCACGGAACGTCCGTGACCGTTCACAGTCCATAGGAGGTGATGAGGTCTTATGCGTCATTACGAATTGATGATCATCCTGGACCCCAGCCTGGACGAGCGCACCGTCGCTCCCTCGCTGGAGACGTTCCTCAACGTCATTCGCCAGGAAGGCGGCAAGGTCGACAAGGTCGACGTGTGGGGTAAGCGCCGTCTCGCCTACGAGATCGCCAAGAACAGCGAAGGCATCTACGCGGTGGTCGACATCAGCGCGACGCCTGCTGCCGTTGCAGAGCTGGATCGCCAGCTCGGCCTGAACGAGTCGGTGCTCCGCACCAAGGTTCTGCGCCACGGCAAGTGAGCCTGTCGGCGCCGGGCCGTAGGCTCTGGCGCATCAGGACTCCCCACACTGCAGGAGGAACCACATGGCAGGCGATACCGTCATCACCGTGGTCGGCAATCTGACCGCCGACCCCGAACTGCGTTTCACCCCCGCGGGTGCTGCGGTTGCGAATTTCACCGTCGCATCCACGCCCCGCGTGTTCGACCGTCAGTCCAACGAATGGAAGGACGGCGAGGCTCTGTTCCTGCGCTGCAACATCTGGCGTGAGGCAGCGGAGAACGTGGCCGAGAGCTTGACTCGCGGCTCGCGTGTGATCGTGCAGGGCCGGCTCAAGCAGCGCAGCTACGAGACGCGTGAAGGCGAGAAGCGCACTGTCGTGGAGCTCGAGGTCGACGAGATCGGCCCCTCGCTCCGTTACGCCACGGCCAAGGTCACCAAGGCCGGTCGCGGCGGCGGTGGCGGAGGCTTCGGTGGTTCCTCCGGTGGATCGGGCGGTGGCCGTCCCGCTCAGAACGCGAACGTCGGCGGAGACGACCCGTGGGGCGATGCCCCGCAGTCGGGCTCCTTCGGCGGTTCCGGGGACGACGAGCCTCCGTTCTGATCCGACCTCGATCGGAACATCCAAAATTACGGAGAACGACCATGCCTAAGTCGCCCGCGCGCGAGAAGGTTTTGAAGAAGAAGGTCTGCACCTTCTGCAAGGAAAAGAACGTGCAGATCGATTACAAGGACACGACGCTGCTGCGCAAGTACGTCAGCGATCGCGGCAAGATCCGCGCTCGCCGCGTCACCGGCAACTGCGTGCAGCACCAGCGCGACGTCGCTGTTGCTGTGAAGAACTCTCGTGAGGTGGCTCTGCTCCCTTACGTCTCGACGACTCGCTGAGGAAAGGGAGGGACACGATGAAGCTCATCCTTACTGCTGACGTGGACAACCTCGGTGCGCCTGGCGACACCGTTGAGGTCAAGGACGGCTACGGCCGCAACTACCTGCTGCCCCGCGGCCTGGCGATCGTTGCCACCCGTGGTGCCCAGAAGCAGGTCGAGGGCATCCGCCGTGCTCAGGAGGCTCGCGCCGTGCGTGGCCTCGAGCACGCCCAGGAGCTCAAGACCGCCATCGAGGGCCTCGAGGACGTCTCGCTGAGCGTCAAGACCTCGAGCGACTCGGGCAAGCTGTTCGGCTCGGTCACCGCTGCCGATGTCGCCGGTGCTCTCAAGGCTGCCGGTGGCCCGGTTGTCGACAAGCGCATCGTCGAGCTGCCCAAGGCTCACATCAAGGCGACCGGTAAGCACCAGATCGTCGTGAAGCTGCACCCGGACGTCACCGCGAAGTTCACACTGAACGTCGTGGCTGCCTGATTCCGGCCTCCCGAGGAGCCCCGCGCCTGCTTGGCGTGGGGCTCCTCGTCGTCTGTGCACAGCCTGTGGATAAACCGGGGGGTAAACCACACCGTTGTGACTCCTCGGAATGTCGTTCGGGGAACGAAAGGGTGAACACGCCCGTCCCTGCGACACGCCGAAATTCTTTTCCTCCACAGGTGTGAGAAGCCATTTTTTGCTTTCTACCTGCGGAGATGTGAGATGTGAGATGTGTTGTCCCCAGGTTGTGCACATCCGGTGCACAACCCTGTCCTCCCCTTTCCACAATTCATCCCCAAGTGTGTGCACAACCCGAGTTGTGGACGATCATCCAGATCCCTAACGTCGGGCGCACGACTCCACACACAGGATGTCGGTAGGGGCGAGTAGAACCGGACACGAACCCCGGGTACCGACACCGGGAGTGCGTGCAGGTATCCGCCGGTGCGCAGCGCACCGAGTGGGGACATGTGGAGGAAGGCAGGCACTGCAGTGGCCGTCGTTGACGATCGTGGTAATCCCGAATATTCGGGACCTCCCGAGGAACCGAGTGGAGACTTCGGCCGCCAGCCCCCTCAGGATCTCGTGGCCGAGCAGTCCGTGCTCGGCGGCATGCTGCTGAGCAAGGACGCCATCGCCGACGTTCTCGAGGTACTGAGGCCCGGCGACTTCTACCGGCCCGCTCACCAGGCCGTGTACGACGCGATCCTCGATCTCTACAGCCGTGGCGAACCCGCCGACCCGGTCACCGTGTCGGCCGAACTCGACCGGCGCGGCGAGCTCAAGCGTCTCGGCGGAGCCGCCTACCTCGTCACGCTCACCCAGACCGTGCCCACCGCGGCCAACGCCGGCTACTACGCCGAGATCGTCGCCGAGAAGGCCGTCCTGCGACGGCTCGTGGAGGCCGGCACCCGCATCGTCCAGTACGGCTACGCCGGTGCCGAAGGCCAGGATGTCGCCGAGGTCGTCGACCGCGCGCAGGCCGAGGTCTTCGAGGTCGCCGAACGACGCACCACCGAAGACTTCGTGCCGCTCGAAGAACTTCTGCAGCCCACGATGGACGAGATCGACTCCATCGCCAGTCGCGGTGGCATCTCCCTCGGTGTGCCCACCGGCTTCGCCGAACTCGACGAGCTCACCAACGGGCTGCACGCCGGCCAGATGATCATCGTCGCCGCCCGCCCCGGTGTGGGCAAGGCCCTCGCGCTCGACACCCCCCTGCCCACCCCCACCGGCTGGACCACCATGGGCGAGGTCGGCGTGGGCGACGAACTCCTCGGCGCCGACGGCCGACCTACGCGCGTCCTCGCCGCCACCGAGGTGATGCACGGCCGTCCGTGCTTCGATGTCGTGTTCTCCGACGGCACTGTGATCGTCGCCGACGAGCAGCACCAGTGGCGCACCGGCGACGGTGCGATCCGCACCACCGGTGAACTCCTCGCCACCGCCGAGGCGCCGCACGATATCGCCAATGCCGCTCCCCTGGCGCTTCCCGCCGTCGAACTGCCGGTCTCCCCCTTCACACTCGGCGCGTGGCTCGGCGGTCCGTCGGCCGATCCCGAACTGCACATGCGGGTCGAAGGCGAGGGCGGCTTCACCAGCGCCCTCGTCGCCCTCGGTGCCCATATCCCCGCCGAGTACCAGCGAGCATCCGAACAGCAACGCCGCGAACTCCTCGCGGGCCTGCTCGACGCCGGTGGAGAAATCGACGACGACGGCACCATCCGGTTCGTCGGCTCGTCCGAGCAGTTGGCGCAGGGCGTCGCCGAACTCCTCGCAGGTCTCGGTTACGCACCCGCTCTCGACGGCGTCGAGATCTCCTTCACCGCCGACGACGACGTCTTCGTGTTGCCCAGTAAGGCCGTGCGGCACAAGGAATGCCGTGCCGAGACGCCGCGTGGACGCCGCGTCGTCGCCGTCCGCCCGGTTCCGTCGGTCCCGGTGCGGTGCGTCGAGGTCGACGGCGACCACATGTACCTCGCGGGTCGCGCGATGGTGCCCACGCACAACTCCACGCTCAGTATGGACTTCATGCGGTCGTGCTCCATCAAGCACGGCATGGCGTCGGTCATCTTCTCCCTCGAGATGGGCAAGACCGAGATCGTCATGCGTCTGCTGTCCGCGGAGGCGAAGATCAAGCTCGGCGACATGCGATCCGGGCGCATGACCGACGACGACTGGACGCGCCTCGCCCGCCGCATGAGCGAGATCAGCGAGGCGCCGCTGTTCATCGACGACTCACCGAACCTCACGATGATGGAGATTCGCGCGAAAGCGCGGCGGCTCAAGCAGAAACACGACATTCGTCTCATCGTCATCGACTACCTGCAGCTCATGTCGTCCGGTAAGAAGGTCGAGTCGCGTCAGCAGGAGGTCTCCGAATTCTCGCGTAGCCTCAAGCTTCTGGCGAAGGAGCTCGAGGTTCCGGTCGTCGCGGTGTGTCAGCTCAACCGTGGCCCGGAGCAGCGCACCGACAAACGGCCGCAGGTCTCCGACCTTCGTGAGTCGGGTTGCCTGCCGGCGTCCACGCGCATCATGCGCGCCGACACCGGTGCCGAGGTCACGCTCGGCGAACTGCTCGAGTCGGGCGAGGAGCCCCTCGTGTGGTCGCTCGACGAACGCATGCGGATGGTCGTCCGGCCGATGGTGAAGGTCTTCCCCAGCGGACGTAAGGAAGTCTTCCGATTGGAGCTGGCCTCGGGGCGCCGTGTCGACGCCACGGCGAACCATCCCTTCCTCACCATCGACGGCTGGATGCCGCTGGGCGAGTTGATCGCCGGTGAGCGTGTCGCAGTGCCGCGCGCGGTGCCCGCACCGCTCGACGTCATGCCCGCGTCCGACGACGAGGTGGCCGCTCTCGCAGATACCGCCGTGGCCGGCCTACCGGTCCCCACCCGCGCGTTCTCGCTCCCCAAGGAGCAGGTCGCCGAGCTGGTCTGCCACATCTGGGAAGACGGCGGTGAGGTCTCCTGGGACGCAGGCACTGCCCGCGCCGTCGTCCGCTACCGGTCGGCGGATCGCCGCCTCGCCGACGACCTCGCGCGCCTGCTCCTGCGCATCGGCGTGTTCGCGCGGATCACCGATACCGGCGACGGCTGGGACCTCACGGTCACCGGGGCGGAGAACCAGGCGGTCTTCCTCCACGACGTGGGTAAGCACGGAACCGCGGCGCAGTGGGTCCTGGCGCAACTCGGACCGAAGCTCGTCAAGCACAGCCCCGACACCGTCACGCCCGAGATCGAAGCCGAGCTCGGCGAACTGCTCGCGGTCGAGCAGCTCGCCCCGATCGGGCCGGTCGCATCCGCCACCCCGCGCACCGTCACGGGCGCACGCTCGCGACTTGCCCGGGTCGCCGACGTCCTCGACACGGCCGACATCGACATGGTCGCCACCAACAACGTGTTCTGGGACGAGATCGTCTCGATCACGAGCCTCGGTGAACAGGACGTCTACGACGGAACGGTGCCCGGCACACACAATTTCGTCGCCGACGGTATCGCGGTGCACAACAGCCTCGAGCAGGACGCCGACATGGTCATCCTGCTGCACCGCCCTGATGCATTCGAGCGCGACGACCCGCGTGGTGGCGAGGCCGACCTCATCGTCGGCAAGCACCGTAACGGCCCCACCGCGACCATCACTGTTGCCCACCAGCTGCACCTGTCGCGGTTCGTGGACATGGCGCGAGGCTGATCCGAGTCGTCGCCTCGCCCTGTGGGGAGGCGACAGCCCTCGTCCTGACTCTGCGAGATTCGTAGTGAAAGGTGCTCAGCAGCAGGAGGTTGCGTCGGCCTTCGACGTGAAGTTGCCGTCCTGCTGCTCGTCCGGGGTGCCGGCCGTGCAGCAGGCTCCGCTGCCGGATTCCCGCGGGCCGTCGAGATGCTGTGGGCTCGACCCGAAGGTCTCCGAATCTGCCAGGACGGTGTACACCTCCCACTTCTCCCCTGCCGGTCCCGTCACCCACGCCTTGTCCTGCGTGGCGTAGCAACAGGTCGTGCCCATCTCCTCGTCGGCGAACAGGCCCGCTTCGGTCAATCGGGCGATCTCGGTGTGCACCTTCTCGGACGAGTCGACCTCGACCCCGAGATGGTTGATGGTCCCGCCCTTGCCGGGATTTTCGAACAGCACCAGTTTCAACGGTGGATCGGCGATCGCGAAGTTGGCGTAGCCCGGTTCGAGCTTGGCCGGTTCGGTGCCGAACAGTGTCGAGTAGAAGGCGACCGCTTCGGGCAGATCGTCGACGTCGAGGGCGAGCTGGATGCGTGACATGACAGCCTCCACTAGTGGGACATATATCGAATTGCTACTACAGGATCCTCCCCCATTTCGACATATGTCAAGAAGGTCGCTAGAGTCGAATCATGCCGAAAGCTCTGCCTGTGATCGATGTTCGCGCTCCGATCTGCTGCGCACCGGTATCGGCCGCACCGATGAGTGACGATGCCGCCCTCGGGGTCGCGTTGAGGTTGAAGGCCCTGGCCGATCCGGTGCGCATCAAACTCGTGTCGATCCTGCTCACCGCAGACGAAGGTGCGGTGTGCACCTGCGATCTTGCAGCCGGTGTGGATCTTGCGGAATCGACGGTGAGTCATCATCTCGGACAATTGCGCAAGGCCGGCATGGTCGAATCCGAGCGACGCGGAATGAACGTCTATCACCGCGCCCGCTCCGAGTCCCTCGAGGCGCTCAGGGTCGTTCTGGATCCGAACTGCTGCCGTTGATCGAATCCGCGAAACGAGTGGGCGCCCCGCTATCCGTCCGGTCTCGAGGAACAGACCGGCGTCTCCCGGCAGATCCTCTCGAATCACCTCGCGTGCCTGCGGGGTTGCGGATCGATGGTCGCGGTCCCGGAAAGCCGGCGGAATCGATACGGGTCGGCGGATCCCCGACTCGGGCATGCACTCGACGGCCTGATCGGCCTCGTGCTGGACGTCGACCCCGAGTGCTGCTTCGTCGGCAACCGGAACCCATTGCGACTGCTGTGACGACGAGAAGGGCGGACATCGATGAAGGCACGAATGACGGACAGGGCTCGTGAGGTGTATCGGCACGAGATGGACGCAGCGAAAAATGCTGCAGAGGCAGAGGATCGGTGGCGTCACCTCGAGCGGGCCCACATTGCGTCCCAGCCCGATCCGTGGTTGCACACATGCAATCACGTCGCCATGCTCGCCCTCGCATTGCGGCAACGTGATCGGCGGGAGGCGCTCGGACAGGTGGTGCGAATCCTCGTCGCTGCCCCAGGCTCGTGGACGGGACGATATCCCGAGGGCAACACGGGGCGAGTGAGTGCAGGGCTGACCACGCCCATGACCGTTCCCTCCGACCTGGCCGACGAGTTGTCGCGGTAGGCGCGGCGATCGTCTGCGTCACTGCCGGGCCTATCCTCGACGTGGCGGACCGGTGGGAAGGTAGACGATGACGTTCATCAAGATGTGCGGATTGCAGGACGAGGCGACGGTCGATCTCGCCGTCGAACTGGATGTCGATGCGGTCGGTTTCGTCTTCGCCGAGAGTCCCCGTCGAATCCCCCCCGACCGGGCTGCAGCCCTTCGCGCCCGCGTGCCCGCCGGAACACTCGCGGTCGGCGTCTACGTGAAGATGCCGCTCGACGAGATCATCGCGACCGCCCGCGCTGCCGATCTCGACCATGTCCAGGTGCACGACCTGCGGTCGGCCGACGACGTACGCATATTGCACGACGCCGGGCTGACGGTGATCCGCGCGGTCAACACCGGAGGAGCCGAGGCACTGTCCGAGGACTTCGGTGCCGACCTGCTGCTCGTCGACGGTGCCGTCGCCGGTGCCGGCAAGACGTGGGACTGGCAGGATCGCAGTGCTCTGCCATCCGGTCGATGGATCCTCGCGGGCGGACTGAATCCCGAGAATGTGAAGAAGGCGATCGCCACGTCCGGGGCGTGGGGTGTCGACGTCTCCAGCGGTATCGAAGCCGAGCGCGGCGTCAAGGATGCCGGTCTCATGAGGGCGTTCGCGTGGTCGGTCCGGGGACGAGCCCCGGAGTGACCTGTTCGGCCGAGCGAACCGTGCGTCAGTGCGCGGCGTCGGCCTTCTTCCGCCGCGGGATCAGGTGCATGATCAGCACGACGATCGCGCCCACGAGGAGACCGACGACGGCCGACGCTACCGTTCCCGCCGTCCACGACAGAACGCCGCCGAATCCGCCGTGCACGAGTTCGCCGAACCAGTGCTCGAGGTCGTGCAGGCGATCGGCGGGCCAGTGGAATCCGGCCTCGCCGACGTTGACGAGAAGGATGTGCCCACCGACCCACAGCATGGCGGCGATACCGACAACGGTGAGAACGGTCATCAGCTTCGGCATCGCCGTCACGAGACCGCGACCGACGCGCTGAGCGAAGGTGGACTTCCGTTTCGCGAGCGCCAGGCCGACGTCGTCCATCTTCACGATCAGGGCGACCACGCCGTACACCAGGACGGTGATGAGGACGGCGACGACGATGAGGACGAGCAGGCGGGTCAGGAAGGGTTCGTCCTCGACCGAGGCCAGCGAGATCACCATGATCTCGGCGGACAGGATCAGGTCGGTGCGGATCGCGCCGCCGATCATGGCCTTCTCGAACTCGGGGCCCTTCTCCGCCGCGGTGGCTTCTTCTTCGTGGTGACCGCCGGTGAGCGCTTCGTAGACCTTCTCGGCGCCCTCGTAACAGAGGAACAGACCGCCGGCGATGAGCAGATAGGGCAGGGCCTGCGGGAGGAACTGGCTCAGGATCATCGCGACCGGCAGGATGATCAGCAGCTTGTTGCGGATCGACCCGATCGCGATCTTGCGGATGATCGGCAACTCGCGATCGGGGGTGAACCCGTGCACGTAGCGAGGGGTGACGGCCGTGTCGTCGACGACCACGCCCGCTGCCTTGACGCTCGCCCTGCCGGCCGCAGCGCCGATGTCGTCTATGGATGCCGCGGCTGCCTTCGCAAGTACCGCGACGTCGTCCAGAAGGGCGACGAGACCACCAGCCACGGGAACCTCCCACAGTTCGGCTGCACCGAGCCGATCGACCGACACGCGATTACGAGTCGTCTCGGAACGCTACCGGACCTGCGATGACGTGCAACGCGGTGTCCGGAGCATGCCGGGGACGACGTGCGTCCACACCGAGCGCCCTACGCGGGCGCCCAGTGTGACAGACCTGTGGGTACCCGGTGGATGCGGTCGCCGAACTCGATCATGCCGACGATGTCAGCTCGGCGATCAGAGCTTCGACCTTCGCCCGGATCTCGTCACGGATCGGACGCACGGCGTCGATTCCTCGTCCGGCCGGGTCGTCGAGCACCCAATCCCGGTACGAGGTGCCGGGGAACGCCGGGCAGGTGTCGCCGCACCCCATCGTGATCACGACGTCGGAGGTCTGCACGGCGTCGGCGGTGAGGATCTTCGGGTTCTCGCCGGAGATGTCGATTCCGACCTCGGCCATCGCTGCGACCGCAGCAGGGTTCACCTCGTCGGCGGGCGCGGACCCGGCGGAACGGACTGTGATGCGGTCCCCCGCGAGGTGGCTCAGGAATCCGGCTGCCATCTGGGACCGACCGGCATTGTGGACGCACACGAACAGCACCGACGGAACGGCGGTCACGACGCACCTCCGGCACGTGTGGCGAAACGTGTGCGCAGGGCCAGAGCCACGTAGACGAGTGCGACGAGGACGGGCACTTCGATGAGAGGGCCGACGACTCCCGCCAGGGCCTGCCCGGACGCAACTCCGAACGTGCCGATCGCGACGGCGATGGCGAGTTCGAAGTTGTTTCCCGCGGCGGTGAAGGCGAGTGTGGTGGTGCGTTCGTAGCCGAGTCCTACGGCAGCACCGAACAGGTACCCGCTCCCCCACATGATCGCGAAGTACGCCAGCAGGGGGAGCGCGATGCGTACGACGTCGAGTGGTCGTGAGGTGATCTGCTCGCCCTGCAGTGCGAACAGGATCACGATGGTGAACAGCAGTCCGTACAGTGCCCACGGTCCGATGCGCGGCAGGAAGGTCTGCTCGTACCAGCTGCGGCCCTTGGCCTTCTCGCCGAATCGACGAGTGAGGAAACCGGCGACCAGCGGGATCCCGAGGAAGATCAGCACGGATTTCGCGATCTGCCACGGGGAGACGTCGAGACCGGTCTGCTCGAGGCCGAGCCATCCGGGCAGCACCGACAGGTAGAACCAGCCGAGGGCGGCGAACATGATCACCTGGAAGACCGAGTTGATCGCGACCAGCACGGCTGCGGCTTCCCGGTCGCCGCACGCGAGGTCGTTCCAGATGATCACCATCGCGATGCAGCGCGCGAGGCCGACGATGATCAGACCGGTGCGGTATTCGGGCAGATCCGGCAACATCAGCCACGCGAGCGCGAACATCAGTGCGGGACCGACGATCCAGTTGAGGATCAGAGACGAGATCAACAGGGTGCGGTCGCCGGTGACCGTGTCGAGACGGTCGTAGCGCACCTTCGCCAGCACCGGATACATCATGATCAGAAGACCGAGGGCGATCGGCAGCGAGATTCCGTCGATCTCGATGAAGCCCAAGGTTTCTCCGAGTCCGGGAACCGTGCGCCCGAGCAGCAGGCCGACGACGATGGCGGTGCCGATCCAGACGGGAAGGAAGCGATCGAGTGTCGACATCCTGCCCATGACGGGGGTGTCCACAGCGGTGCGCTCCCTCATGCGGGTACCTCGGCCGATTCGGTCACGAGCACATCGGAGAGTTGTCGTAGTGCGGCCGGAACCACCCAGTAGTACACCCACGTTCCGCGACGCTCGCACTCGAGCAGGCCCGCCTCGCGCAGAACTCTGAGGTGGTGCGAGATCGTCGGTTGGGACAGATCGAACGAGCCCGAGATGTCGCATACGCACGCCTCACCGCCGGCATGGCTCGCGACCAGCGACAGCAACCGCAGGCGCACCGGATCGCCGAGGGCCTTGAACATCCGGGCGAGGTCGGCGGCGCGAACCCCCGTCACGGGTTCGCGCACGAGTGGAGAGCCGCACACGTCGTCACCCGCGAGGTCTTGATTCGACATGTGTCTATATTGACAGATGTCGAATCTGCATACGGATCCGGAGGGTGAAGCCGTCCGGCCACACCGTTGCGCCGGGCCGGCGCAACGGGGCTCGACCTCGTGCCGGATGACCTCCGGCTCCACCGGCTCGGACACAGCGTCGTTCGAGGGGGCGGCCGTCGTCTCGTCGCATCCTCATGTCGGACAGGTGCTCTGTCACACGGTTGCGAGGCTTTCCGGTGTCTTCTTCGCCAACCGCCCGGCGAGGACCGCACACACCAGGAGCTGCATCTGGTGGAACAGCATGAGTGGCAGCACGATCAGGCCGATGGGCTGGCCGGGGAAGAGCACGATCGCCATGGGCAGACCGGTGGCGAGGGACTTGGTGGAACCGCAGAAGAGGATCGCGACACGGTCCTGATGCTCGAAACCCAGTCCGCGCGACGAATACCAGGTGAGTGCGAGCACGATTGCGAGCAGCACCGCGCACACACCGACGAGGGCGAACAGGCGACCGACCGAGATCATCGACCAGATGCCCTCGTTCATGCCCCGGCTGAAGGCCACGTACACGACCAGCATGATCGATCCGCGGTCGACGAGCTTGAGCGGCTTGCCGTGGGCCTTCACCCAGCCGCCGATCCAGCGCCGCAGGAGCTGACCTGCGACGAACGGCACGAGCAGCATCAGCACGATGTCGAGCACGGCCGAGCCGCTGAAGCGAACGCCCTGCGTGGACATCGTCAGCGCGACCAGCAGCGGCGTCGCGAAGATACCGATCAGGCTCGAGGCGCTGGCCGAGACGATCGAGCCCGGGATGTTGCCGCGCGCCACCGAGACGAGTGCGATGGCCGACTGCACCGTGGACGGCAGCAGGCACAGGTACAGGACGCCGAGATAGAGCGGGTCGCTCAGGATCGACGGCACGAGCACCTCGGCGGCCAGGCCGAGCAGCGGGAAGACGACGAAGGTCGTGGCGAGGATCGTCAGGTGCAGACGCCAGTGCCCGAGACCCTCGATGGCCTCCCGCGTGGACAGGCGCGCGCCGTACAGGAAGAACAGCAACCCGATGGCGATCTTGGCGGCCCAGTTCACACCGTCGAGTACGACCCCGTCGGCGGGCAGCAGAGCAGCGACGGCGACGGTGGCGAGGATGGCGAGCAGGAACGGGTCGAGCCGTCCGAGCACGGGGATCTTGGAGAGCACGAATCGACGGTACGGCAGCCGGAGGTCATTACAGAAGACGGTCACCGCGTTTTCTGTCATCGCGATTCGTGATGAAATGGGGTCGTGTTCGATCCGGTGCATCTACGGAGCTTCCTCGCCGTCGAGCGGGAGCGCGGCTTCACCGCGGCCGCCCAGCGGCTCGGCCTGCGGCAGTCGACGGTCAGTCAGCACGTCGCACGACTCGAGAAGGAGATCGGGCGCCGCCTCTTCGTCCGCGACACGCACAACGTCGAACTCACGGCCGCCGGGGCCGACATGGTCGCCTTCGCCCGCGAGATCCTCGATCGCCACGATGCCGCCCGCCGGCACTTCTCGGAGTCGCCGCTCAGCGGCCGGCTGCGCTTCGGGGTCTCCGAGGATCTGGTGCTCTACGAGCTTCCCTCGATCCTCGCCGAGTTCCGTCGCAGTCATCCCCGCATCGATCTCGAACTCACCGTGGATCTGAGCGAGGATCTGCAGCGCCGGCTCGACGACAACGAACTCGATCTGGTCTTCGGCAAGCGCCGACCGGGCAGCCGCCACGGTGAGATGATCCTCCGCGAGCGCCTCGTCTTCCTCTCCGCCCCCGATTACGTCCTCGACCCGGACGAGCCCACACCGCTGGTGTCCTATCCGCCCCCGGCCCTGACACGCGACATCGCCCTCGAGGTCCTTCAGCGCAGTGGACGCGGCGTCCGCGTGGCGTGCACGACCGACAGTCTCAACGGTCTGCGCGCTGCCGCGCTCGCCGGGCTGGGTGTGGTGCTGCACGCCGAGCGGCTCCCTCCGCCCGGCCTCGTTCCGGTGCGCGATCCTCAGCGGTTGCTCCCCGACGCCGGTGACATCGAGTTCGTGCTCGTCGCGCGCCGGTCCGTTCTCACCGGTCCGGAGGCGGCACTGCGCTCGGCGATCCTGGCGAATGCGGATCGCGTGCGCGTGTGATGTTGTCCCGGATGGGTATTCCTGTGCCACGCCCGCTGGGGGTAGCAGTGCTCACGCCGCAGGAGGAACCGTGTCCACAGACGCGATCGTGTTGCTGAAGGAAGATCACAAGGAAATCAAGAAGCTCTTCCGCGACTTCCGGAAGGCGGAGGGGGAGAAGGAGAAGGGCAAGATCGTCGACAGGATCATCGAAGCCCTCACCGTGCACACCTATCTCGAGAACGAATGCATGTACCCCGAGGTGCGCTCCCTGCTCCCCGATCTCGAAGACGACATCCTGGAATCCTACGAGGAGCACCACGTCGCCGATGTGCTCATCGTCGAATTGGCCGGAATGAAGCCGGACGCAGAGCGTTTCGATGCGAAGACGACGGTCCTGATCGAGAACGTCGAGCACCACATCGACGAGGAGGAGGACGAGTGGTTCCCCAGGGTGCGCGAAGCTCTGGGCCGTAAACAGCTGCAGGACATCGGTGCCCGCATGCTCGAGATGAAAGAGGATGCCCCGCGCTCACCGGCGCAGCCGTCCGCGCTGAAGAAGACGATCGATGCGGTGATCAGTTGACGGTGTGCTGCGGCCGGGCGAGGGAGGCGCCTCGTCCGGCCCGGCTCGCCCGGTAGGCGTCGCGCCGCGTCTCGGCGAGCCATCCCGGCCACGGATCGACGAATCCGGGGCAGTGGACGGTGGGATCGAAGGAGGGTTGCTCGGAATCCTTCTCGGGCAGCCGGCGGCTCAGTGTCAGGCGACCGGCCGGTTCCAGCGATCCCCGGGCCGAACCCACCAGCAGGGAGAACTCGAGTGGGACCTCGAGTGCCTCGACGGAGGTGGTCGAGGACGGATGCCGTCCTCGCGGAACGGCAGTGATCCACCGCGGCGTCGGGTCGGCATCGGTCCGGTAGGCCATGAGAGTGCTGTAGCGGGCACTCGACCACGAGCGGGCCGGCAGCAGCGTCACCCGGCCGGGCAGGTACGCCGAGGCGAACAGGACGTCCCAGGGGCCGGTCTTCAGAGGAAAACGCAGCGCGAGGCCGAGCACATCCGGCATTCCGTCGGGTGTGCCGATGCCCCGCGACACCCGCGCGATCACAGGGGTGGGGCGAGGGATCTGCAAGGGCCACCAGGGCCCGAGATCGGCGACCCCTTCGAAGGTCGCGCCGCGCGGGTGGAACACGCGTGCTCCGCGCAGCGCGGATCCCACTCTGAACGGCACGGACAGCACCGACGACAGGGCAGTCATGACGGTCGCATACCCTTCCGCCGGGCGGTTCAATCGCGTTCGTCACTCCGCGCCCGTGCGGGGCCCGATTCGGTCACGATGAAGAATATGCGTTCACCGTTGCCGGATTACCTGACCGAAGTGCTCCGAGGATGTGCCGACAGTTCCGGGGCACTCGCCGATTACATCCCGGAACTGGCGAGGGCCGATCCGGACCGGTTCGCTCTCACCCTGGTGACTGCCGAGGGCGCGATGTACTCCGTGGGTGACGACGACACCGAGTTCACGATCCAGTCCGTCTCGAAGCCCTTCGTCTACGGTCTCGCACTGCAGCAAAGGGGATTCGGCGCCGTGCTCGACGTGATCGACGTCGAGCCGTCCGGTGAGGCGTTCAACGAGGTCTCGCTCGAACGCAACACGGGACGCCCGCTGAATCCGATGATCAACGCGGGCGCGCTCGCCGCTCACGCTCTGGTGCTCGACGGTCGCCGGCCCGAGGACTCGGTGGAGGACATCCGCTGCCTGCTGTCGTCCCTGGCGGGTCGTGAGCTGGTGATCGACGAGAAGGTCGCTGCGTCGGAACTCGGCAACTCCTACCGAAATGTGGCTATCGCCAACCTTCTTCGCGGATACGAAGTGTTCGAGGACGATCCCGACGAGATCGTCGAGGGATACATCCGGCAGTGCTCCGTGACGGTCACCACCAAGGACCTCGCCATGATGGCCGCGACACTCGCGGCGGGCGGCGTGCAACCCGTGACGTGTGAGGAGGTTCTCTCCCGCGATGTCGTGCGTCAGGTGCTGTCGGTGATGGCGACCTGTGGGATGTACGACGCGGCAGGGGACTGGCTCTCCACCGTCGGCATTCCGGCCAAGAGCGGTGTGTCCGGAGGAATCATAGGAATCCTACCGGGACAGTTGGGTATTGCGGCGTACTCGCCGCGGCTCGACGATCACGGGACCAGCGTGCAGGGCGTCGCGGCCTTCGGCCGTCTGTCCCGCGATATGAATCTGCATCTGATGGACGCGCCGATGGTTTCGCACTCGGTGTTGCGCAGACGGCATGTGATCGGTGAGGGTGAGGAGGCTCTCACGCTCCTGGAGTTGCAGGGCGACCTCCAGTTCACCAGTGCCGAAGGGCTCGTGACGGCGGTCGTCGACGAGCCGGTGGAGACGAAGCGCGTGGTCTTCGACCTGTCGCTCGTCCGCACGGTGCTGCCCGTGGGCCGACGTCTGTTGCTGGAGATGATAGGTCGGCTCCATGGCGACGGGGTGGAGGTCGTCGTCGTGGACCCCGAGGGACATCTGCCCGAGCCCGACACCGGTCACGGTTTCCGGCCGCAGGTCCACGCCACCTGGGAGGACCTGGAGACATAGGGATGACGGGGCATTCGGCACGAGAGTGACCCGAGTGGCGCCTGTGGAGTTCTCGGGAACCACGGGTGGCGTTCCTGCCGAAGACTGGGCTACGGTGTCCTGCGGTGTGCCGGAGGCTGGTCGGCGAAAGACGGTCGTACCCCACGAAAGAAGATCCACTCATGCCGTTCACCCGTGAATCCCTCGTCCCCGGAAACGTCCGGGCAGGAGGATGATGGCGTTGCTCACACGTTCGCCCTACCGCTGCCCCGGAGACGACAGCGTGATCCACCATGCGTGTGCAGGACTGCTGACCTATTGGAAGCGTCCCGTGAAGGAGCACGTCGCCCGTACCTCGCTGGGGGAGACGTACGTGCTCACCACGGGTCCTGCGACGGCACCACCGGTCGTGGTGCTCGCGGGCGGCGACCTTCCGGCGGCTGGGCTGCGTCTGCTGGCCGAGCAGTTCGGCGAGCAGCACCGGGTCGTGCTCGTGGACGTCCCGGGTCTGCCCGGTGCGAGTGCGGGCAGCCGGCCCGACAGTCGCATCCACGCCGTCTACGGCCACTGGCTCGTCGAGGTCCTCGACGCACTCGGCGTCGAGCGGGTTCCCGTGATCGGTCTCGGCTGGTCGGCGTCGGTGGCGGCCGCGGTGGAGGATCTCGACAGGATCGAGAAGCTGGTGATCGCCGCGCCGCTGGGACTCGTTCCGCGCGTCCGGTGGCACCGCGCCCTCATCCCCGGCTTGCAGTGGCGCAACGAGCCCAATCTCGAGAACACCGAGCGCTACCTCCGGGCACTCGCGGGCTGCGATTACCGGCCCGACGAGCAGACTCTGCGGTGGTCCTGCCGCGTGGGTGCGTACTGCACGTCGCTGACGAACCTGCCCCGCCTCGATCGAGCCGTACTGCGTCGCTGGCGCGGGCATCCGGTCGAGGTGGTCGTGGGCGTCAAGGATCCCCTCGTGCAGGTCGACGCGCTGAACAAGCTGGCCGACGACATGGGAGCGCATTTCGTGGCGATTCCCGACGCGGGTCATCTCCTCGCGGTCGAGGCGCCGGCGGCTCTGGCGGCGATGAGCGCTGCTGTGTCGGTCTCGGAGAACCGAGTTACGGTCGACCGAGGCGGAAGTGGCGATGCCGGGCTGCCCCCGACGGGCGTAGTTACCAGTCCGGCATCGCCACCTCCGGTCACCTCCCGGCGGAACCCGAGCAATCGGGTACCCGATCCAGGGCTGCGATAGTCCCCGAATTGTTACGGTTTGGTCACGGGGACGCTCATGACGGTACCACTGAAAGCCGAGTCGTTGCAGATGTATGTATCGGCGCGTCACACATCCGCGATAACGGAGTTGCGGCCGCGTCACGCGACGGCAGGGCTCCAATCGACGACGACCGACCTCGCGCCGATGTATTCCAGCAGGTCGCGAACCGGCCCGCCGAAGCGGAGCTGACGGTCGACCTCCAGCTCGTCGAGATCGTCGTCCTCCGTGCCGACGAGGATCCCGTTCGCCACGCTGCGGGCCGCGGACAGCACGAGCATCTCCTCCGCGGCAACCCGTACCGGCACATCGGTCTCACCCGCGACCGCACCGACCGTCACGGCCACGTAGTCCCTGTCCTCGCCTGCGTCGTGATACGCGACCAGACGGCCGTGCAGCAGGGACTCGGGCAGGAGCCGGTCGAGCGTCACACCCGAGGGAACGCTCTCGTCGTCGGAAGGGGCGCTCGAACCGGGTGCGGCCGATGTAGCCGGGAGCTGCGCGGCGGCGTACAGAGGTACGCGCCGAGACGTCCAGCCGAAGTAGGTTTCGCGTTGCGCATACATCGCACCTGCGCCTCCTCGATAGGACTTCGTCTCTACTCGTAGTGTGCTCCGGGCCACCGACAGGTTTCCGGGCCGCCCAAGGCGTCGGAGGCCGTCCGAGGCTAGTCCCGTGAGGCGCGGACGCCGGGCGAGACGATCAGCCGACCGAGGACGGCGAAGATCGCGAGCACCAGCAAAGAGCAGATCCCGGCGAGAGCGGCACCGCCCACGACCAGTGCATAGTCGCTGCGTGCGAGACCGTCCACGATCGGTCTTCCCACTCCACCGAAACTCACCGCCGCGGCGATGGTCGCGGTCGCGACGATCTGGACGGCGGCGGTACGCATACCGACGAGCACGAGCGGCAGTGCGACCGGTAGTTGGGCCCGCAGGAGGATCTGGGACGAGGTCATCCCCATTCCTCGGGCGGCATCGGTCAGCGCCGGGTCGACCCCGCGGATCCCTTCGTAGGAGTTCAGCAGGATGGGCGGGATCGCGAGTGCCACGAGCGGCACCAGCACCGGTACCAGTCCGATCCCGTACAGCACCACGAGCAACACGAGCAGGCCGTAGGTGGGGAGAGCGCGTGCGGCGTTCGCCGTGAGGGATACGAGCACGCCGCCGCGACCCGTGTGCCCTGTCCACAGGCCGAGAGGCAACGCGAGGAGAACGGAGATCACGAACGCGAGCAGCGTGTACCCGAAGTGCTGGGCCAGTCGCGTCGGGATCCCGGAAGCACCCGACCAGTTCGCGGCGTCACCGAAGTACTCGGCGAGGTAGTGCAGCAGCGTCGTCATCGGCGCGCTCTCGAGGGGCCACGCATCCACGGAGTGGTGAGGCGCTGGACGAGTACGAGCACCGCGTCGACGACCAGCGCCATCACGACGGTCGCGATGATGCCGATGATCGCCAGATCGAGCCGGTCGAGTTGGACCGACGCGGTGAACAGCGCACCGAAGGCTCCCATGCCGATCAGCGCCCCGACGCTCACCATGCTGATGTTCGCTACCGTGGCCACACGCAGCCCGGCAATGACCGCGGGGATCGCCAACGGCAGGTCGACGGTGAGCAGCCGGCGGGGTGTCGAGAACCCCATCGCCACCGCCGACTGGCGCACACTGTCCGGTACGGCGCGCAACCCGTCGACGACATTGGGGACGAGTCCCGCCAGTGCGTAGACGGCGAGCGGAAGGATCACCGTGGTCCGGCTGATCCCGGTGAACGCGATGAGCAGAACGAAGAAGGCAAGCGACGGAATGGAATACAGAACGCTGCAGACCGTGAGCACCGGCGCATACACCCGCGGCCACCGCACACACGCCAGGCCCAGGGGCAACGCGATGACCAGGCCGAGCAGCGACGCGCCGAGCGCCATGACGAGATGATCGCCGAGCAGTTCCCAGAACGTCCCGAGGTAACCGGGAATGCGCAGGCTCACGGCGATTTCCGCATCTCGAGCCGAGGTGCGGCACCGGACTGCCGGCCGTCGTGGGCCGCGCGGGCCGCCGCCGCCACCTCTTCGCCGCTGATCACCCCGAGCACGCGGCCGTCGTCGTCCACCGCCACGGCATGACCCGACGGTGAGAGCACCGCCGCGTCGAGTACGACGCGCAGTGGATCGCGTCCGGGAACGAATGCTCTTCCCACCGGGACGAATTCCGTATCGGCATTTCCGTCGCGGACGCTGCCGTCGAGCCACCCTGCCGGATGCCTCTCGTCGTCGACGACGAGGGTCCAGCGACCGTCGCCGACGACGGGTTCGGCGTCGTCCCGGGTGACGATCGGATCCGTGCGCAAGGGCAGGTCGGCGGACGAGAAGAACGACATGAGCCGCACCCCGCGATCGACGCCGAGGAAGCCGGCGACGAAGTCGTCGGCGGGAGCAGTGAGAAGCTCCTCCGGCGTCGCGTACTGGGCGAGCACTCCGCCGGGCCGCAGGACGGCCACGCGATCGCCGAGCTTGATCGCCTCGTCGATGTCGTGGGTGACGAGCACGATGGTCTTGGCCAGCACCGACTGCAGGCGCAGGAGTTCGTCCTGCAGGTCCTTGCGGACCACGGGATCGACCGCGGAGAACGGCTCGTCCATCAACAGGATCGGGGGATCGGCCGCCAATGCGCGCGCCACGCCGACACGCTGCTGCTGCCCACCGGAGAGCTGCGCCGGATAGCGTTGCGCCAGTTCCTTTCCGAGTCCGACCCGCATGAGCACGTCCATCGCTGTGGCGCGGGCCTCCTTACGGCTCGCACCGAGCAACCGGGGCACGGTGGCGACGTTGTCGACCACCGTGCGGTGGGGGAACAGCCCGGCGTGCTGGATGACGTATCCGATGCCGCGGCGCAGGATCCGGGGATCCTCGTCGAGGACGTCGCGGCCCTCGACGAGCACACGCCCGCCCGTGGGTTCGACCATCCGGTTGATCATGCGTAGCGAGGTGGTCTTCCCGCACCCCGACGGCCCGACGAACACCGTCAGGGTACCCGTCGGGACTTCGAGCGAGAGTCCGTCGACCGCGACGGTCCCGTCGGGATAACGCTTCTCGACGTTGTCGAATGTGATCACGCGGCACCGATTTCCGTCAGTTCAGATCGTTCTGCTGCAGCCATTCCTCGGCGACGACGTCGATGTCGCGGCCGTCGGTGACCACCTGTCCGACCAGTACGACGAGGGTGTCGGTGGTGAGCTTCTCGGACACGGCATCGATCTTTGCGACGTCGTCGTCGTCGAGATCGGCGCGATGCACCAGCGGGGTGACGTTCTGGGCTCCGAACACCGACTTCGGGTCCTCCAGTGCCACAAAAGGTTCGGTGCTCAACGACGGGTCGGTGGTGAAGATGTTCGCGGCCTGCACGGTGCCGTCCGAGAGCGCCCGGATGGTGATGGGGCCACCCGTGTCGGTGGGCACGAACTCGCGGAACTCGACTCCGTACACCTCGCGCAGACCCACGACACCCTGCTGCCGGGTCTCGAACTCCGGGGGACCCCCGAGGGCGAGCTCGCCCGCGACCGGTGCGAGATCGGCGATACTCGTCAAGTTGTACCGCTGCGCCGTCTCCTCGGTGACGACCAGGGCATCCTTGTTCTCACCGGGAGCGGAGGCCAGGATCTCGAGCCCGTCCGGAAGAGCTTCGGACAGAGCCGCATCGACATCCTCGGTCGTGGTGGCCGTGCTGTCGGGATCGACCCGCGCGAGAAGCGCGCCGTTGTACTCCGGAACGAGCGTGATGGCACCCGATGCGACCTGGTCGTAGTAGATCTCGCGGCTGCCGATGTTGAACTGTCGGGTGACCTCGGACCCTGCGCTCTCGAGCGCCTGCGAGTAGATCTCCGCGAGCAGGACGTTCTCGGGGAAGTTCGCCGAACCGACGACGATCGCGCCGCCGTCCGCCGAATCCCCGGCGAGGGGATCGTCGTCCCCGCCACCGGAGCAGGCCGCCAGGGCGAATGCGGACACGGTGAGAAGTGCTGTGGTGCGCGCGAAGCGTTTCACGGGTTGCTCCCTCGGATACGGCACGGTCGAGGTCCGACTCTATCCCGCCGGATACCCACCGTGCCGGATTTGTCGCACGAGTGGGTCACCGGTCGTCACTCGCGCGCTCCGAGTCGGCGGGGGTGAGGATGCCGTTCACGAGCCGGGACGGCAGACTGCCTGTCACTGTCCCGCGCCGCCGGGAACCCGTCGTTCGTGCAGTCGACCGCGTCGGATACCCGGGCTCGTCCCGGGTGTCGCGAGAACGTGTGCGGGCGCGGGCTGCCGGTTCCCGGCCGTCGGCTGCGACACGGACACCGGGTCGGCGTGATACTGCTCGGTGCGGTACTGCTCGGTGCGCTCCGGAGGAGGGTCGGGCAGGCGGCGCGGCCGATCGATCCGGTACGGATCGTCGTAGTTCCTGCCGGTTCCCTTGAGCAGGCTGGTCGGCAGGTAGATGCTCGCGGTGATGCCGGCGTCGGAGGTCGAGTCGAAGGTCGGACGCAGCCGCACCGTGATGTTGTGCCGATCGGCGAGGCGCGCGACCACGAACAGGCCCATTCGGCGTGCGGCACCGGATCCGGCTTCGCCGGCCGAACCGAGTCGCATGTTGATCTCGAGGAGTTCGTCTGCGGGAATACCGATTCCGCGGTCGGCGATCTCGAGGAGAAGACCGCCGTCGACGGCGCGTGAGAACGCGAACGCCACGTTGCTCTCGGGCGGTGAGGCACGCAGTGCGTTGTCGAGGAGTTCGGCGATCATGTGGACGACGTCGGTGACTGCGCTGCCGACCAGACTGCCTTCCGGTGCATTGCCGATGTTCACGCGCTGGTAGTTCTCGACCTGCGAGACGGAGGCGCGCAGGACATCGACGAGCCGTGTGTCGGGGATTCGGCCCAGGCGTTGGCGCGTGCCGGCGAGGACGAGCAGCGAGTCGCCCGTGCGCCGCATGCGGGCGGCGAGGTGGTCGAGTGCGAACAGGTTCTGCAGACGCATCGGGTCGCGCTCCTCGTGTTCGAGCGAATCGATAAGCGCCAGCTGCTGTTCCACGAGTGTCTTGTTGCGGCGGGCGAGAGTCTCGAGCATCTCGTTCACCTGCCGTCGCAACTGGGCCTGTTCGCCGGCCAGACGCAGGGCACCCTCTTTCATGTTGTCGACGGCGCGCGCGACCTCACCGATCTCCTCGCGGGTGCGGACGCGAACCGGATCGAGTGTGACGGACTCGATTTCGGCGCCGTCCTTGATCGCGGCCAAGGCGGCAGGAAGGTCCTGTTCGGCGGTGCGCAGGGTGTCGTCGCGCAGTCGGCGCAGCGGCCGCACGAGCGACATCGCGATCACGATCGCCAGGGTGAGGGCGAGCAGGAGGATGATCGCGACACCGATGGCGTTCTTGAGAGCCTCGGTGCGCGCTCCGGCCGCGAGATCGTCGAGGACGGCCACCGCGCGGGTCGCGGAACCGGAGACCTCCTCCTGGTAGACCATGAGACTCTCGAAGATCGACCCGCGCAGGGCGGCGACGTTGCCTTCGTCGTTGTCGAGGTTGGCCGTGATGCTGCGGCGGTTCTGGAGCTGGGACATGAGGCCGTCGACCCGGGCGGCGTCGGCGGCGTCGTTCTCGACGAAGGTGTCGCGAAGGACGGCCAGTCGCGCGGACTCGACGCCGAGTGCGTTGTTCCACATGAGCAGGGCGCCGTCGGTTCCCGTGCTGAGCGCGGAGTACGCGAGGACCTGGTCGAGCAGGGACCACTGGGTGTCCCACAGATCGAGGAGTGTCGCGCTCTCGCGCTGGACGGTGAAATCGTCGGTGGTGGTCGTGATGGCGCGGTAGGCGGCCTGGGCACGGCTGACGAATCCTTCGGCGCGTTCGCTTGCCACGGTCGGCGCGAGTGTTCCCGACGATGCGCTGTCGAGCAGGCTCTCGCCTTCGGCGAGCATGCGGTTGATCATCGCGGCGATCTGCGGATCGAGATCCTTGCCGTCGATGTGATCGCGCAGGGTCGCAGCGGATTCGCGGGCGACCTGGGCGCCGTTGTCGACGGGGAGGGACAGGATCGTCGCCGCGGCGGCACCGGTGACGCTGGTGGCGTAATCGGCGAGGGTCGGCAGGATCGAGACGTTCTCGGCAGCGGCGCTGTAGGCGTCGTTCTCCTGGTACAGGTCGTACACGCGGAGCGAGCCGTACAGGGTGGCGGCGACGATGGGGACGGCGACGACCACGGTCATCCTGCGCCACAGACGCCAGTTCTCCGGTGTGTGGCGCCGGAATTGCCTCATGAGACCCACGATGTTCTGCCCCCGAACCTCTCTGCATGCCTGAGTCGGCGGCCGCCGAAACGGACTTCGGCGAGGAAGAGCGTCGCCTTCGCAATTCGGGCCAGGGCGAATCACGGTTCGCTGCCGTCAGGACGGGGGTCAGAGTAGGTAGTACGTCGTGGCGCTCACAAGATCACTGTCCAAGTCCGATAGCTGGTATCCGACCTTGCGTATACATCACGGTCGTGCGTTACGATGCCGCCGGAATTTCCCGTTCCGCCGGGTTTCGATGTCAGGGGGGCACATGGAGCTGCGACGGGTCGATCTCAACCTGCTCGTCGTACTCGATGTCCTGCTCTCCGAACGCAATGTGACCCGTGCGGCCCGTCGCCTGAACATGTCGCAGCCCGCGACGAGTACGGCTCTTGCACGCTTGCGCAAGCAATTCGACGATCCGCTCCTCGTCAAGAGCGGCCGCACGCTGCGGCTCACCGCGCGGGCCCAGGCGATCGTCGAACCGCTCCGCGAGGTGTTGCGAACCCTCGAACGTTCGGTGCTGACCGCACCCGGTTTCGACCCCGCGACGGATTCGCGCACCTTCACCATCATGACCGGCGACTACGCAGAGATCACCCTCCTGCGCCAGCTGGTCCGGGGGAGCGCCCCGGCCGATATCCGTTTCGATCTGCTGCCGCTCAACGGCGCCGGACTCGATGCCTTCCGTCGATTCGAGATCGACCTGGCCGTCCTGCCGGAATACGTCCTCGAATCCCCGGAGTTCGAGAACTGCAGGAAGAGGGTCGTGCTGTCCGACAGATTCGTCGGGGCGGTGTGGTCCGGGCACCCGTACACCGGCACGAAGCTCACGCGCGAAGTGCTCGGTCGGTACCCACTGCTGTCCTATGCGCCGTACTCCGAGGACACCAACCTCGGTCGAGCGTTACTGCGTGCCGGTGTGGTGGCGCGGGTCGGCGCGACCAGCGGCAACCTGGCGGTTCTCCCGTATGCACTGGAGAACACACGCCTGATCACGTTTCTCCCCGAGCGCATGGCCCGGCACCTCGCAGAAGCGGCGTCCCTGCGCATTCTCGAACCGACCTTCCCGTTGCCGCCCCTGCGCGAATTCGCCGTATGGCACGCCGAACGTGATGCGGATCCCGCGCACACCTGGCTCCGAGCGCAACTGGACCCGGTGGTCGAGCGCCGGCGCGTCGCAGCTCAGGCGGGCTGACCACGACGAACGCTGCGGACCGGTCCGTTCGACGGGGTCCGATCCGCAGCGTTCGAGTGGATCCGGCGAGGTCAGCGTCCCGATCGACGCTGAAGTATCACCGCGATGACCACGACGAGAATTGCGATCACTCCCACCGGCGCGACCCGCGTCACGACCGATCCCTTCGCGTACTGCATGAGGTCGAGCGGTTCGGCCTCGGGCTGCGAGGGTGCGGCCGGGGAGGGAATCGTCGACGGCGTGGGAGGTGCCGGCGTCATCGCCGGTGCCGGGGAGGCGCTCACCGGGCTGGGTGGCACCGACTCGTTCGGCCGCGCCTGCGCGGAGTCGCCGTCCCCGGCGCCGGGCCCGACGAATGCGCCGCCGGGCGCCTCGTCTCCCGAGCCCGCGGTGGTGAGTGGCGGGCTCGCCGGCACGGATTCGTTGGGCTGCGACTCGGCTGCCTCGGCGGTCGTCCCGGCGGGGGCCGCCGCCTCGGGCCCGAGCTTCTTCGACAGGCAGTCCGCGAACTGCTCGAGGATCTTGCCGCCGACATCCGAGATCATTCCCCGCCCGAACTGGGCAGGTTTGCCGGTGATCTTCATGTCGGTCTTCACGGTGCCGTCGGTGCGGTCGCCGTCGCCGGTGAGGACGACCGTGATCGTCGCGGCCACCGTGCCGTTGCCCCGGGTGTCCTTCGCATTGGCCTCGATGACCGCCCGGCGGGCGTTCTCGTCCTTCTCCACGTACACGCCGGTGCCCTTGAACGTGAGCGCCACCGGTCCGAGTTTCACCTTGACGGTCCCGGTGAAGGTGTCGCCGTCGACGCCGGTGAGCGTCGCGCCGGGCATGCACGGCGCGACCTTCTCCGGATTCAGCAGGGCGGTCCACACCTCCTCGACCGGTGCGGGAACGGACAGTGTGTGTTCGAGTTGCATGGGGTCCTTTCCGAACAAGTGGTTCCGGGAGCAGGACGTTCTGCGGAACGCCTAGACCCCGGAGGCAGTGGTGATCGCTCGTCGGGTGAGTACCCGGGCGAGGTGGCTCCGATACTCGGCGTCGGCATTTCCGTCGGTCATGGGAGCCGTGCCCTCGGTGGCGCGCTCGGCGGCGGCGTGGATCGTCTCGGCTGTCGCAGGTTTGCCGACCAGCGATTCCTCGACGCTGCGTGCCCGGACCGGGACGGCCGCCATGTTCGTGAGGGCGATCCTGGCCCGCTCGATGGTGCCGCCCGACGCTTCGAGGGTCGCCGCGACGCCGACGATGGACCACTGCTGAGCTGCGCGATGGAACTTCTCGTAGCGCGCCGACCAGCCCGTGTGCTTGGGAATCCGGACCTCGACGAGGATCTCCCCGGGTTCGACGGCGGTCGTGAAGTAGTCCTGGAAGAAGTCGTCCGTCGCGATGGTACGACGACCGGACGGTCCTGCCACGGTGAAGGTCGCCTCGAGCGCCACGGCGGGTGCGGCGAGGTCCCCGGCCGGATCGGCGTGCACGAGCGACCCGCCGAACGTGCCGCGATGCCGGATCTGGGGGTCGGCGACGGTCGCCGTCGCCTCGGCCAGCAGCCGTGCGTGCTCCGCGACGAGCTGGTCGTGCAACACGTCGTGGTGAGTGGTGGTCGCGCCGATCACCAGCGCGTCGCCGTCGTCGCGGATGCCGCGCAGTTCGGGGATCCTGCCGAGGTCGACGAGCACCGTCGGTGCCGCCATCCGCAGGCGCAGGACGGGCATCAGGCTCTGCCCACCGGCGATGACCTTCGCATCCTCACCGGCCTCCGCCAGCGCGGCGACTGCTTCGTCGACGGTGGACGGAGCGACGTAGTCGAACGGGGCCGGAATCATTTCGTGCCTCCTCGGGCGTCGCGGAGAGCATGCCATATCCGCATCGGTGTACAGGGCATCTCGACGTCGGTGACGCCGAACGGCCGTACCGCGTCGAGTACGGCATTGACGACCGCCGGCGTGGAGGCGATGGTGCCCGCCTCGCCGACTCCCTTGACACCCAACGGATTGCCCGGTGCGGGGGTATCGGTACGATCGGTGACGAAGGGTGGCAGATCCACCGCCGTGGGCAACAGATATTCGGCGAACGACGAACTCAGCAAGGTACCGGACTCGTCGTGCACCGCCTCCTCGTAGAGGGCCTGGGCGATGCCCTGGGCGAGTCCGCCGTGCACCTGACCTTCGACGATGAGCGGGTTCACGACGTGGCCGACATCGTCCACACACACGTACTTGCGAATGCGCGCGTGTCCCGTCTCGGTGTCGACCTCGATCGCGCACAGATGGGTGCCGTGCGGGAACGAGAAGTTGTCGGGGTCGTAGGTCGCCTCGGAGTCGAGATTCGGTTCGACGCCGTCCGGCAGGTCGTGCGCGGCGAACACCGCGAGCGCGACGTCGGTGAGCCCGACGGACTTCGACGTTCCCTTGACGCGGAACTGCCCGGCCTCGAAATCCAGGTCGTCCTCGGAGCATTCGAGCAGATGCGCGGCGATCGGCCGGGCCTTGGCCACCACCTTCTCGGCGGCCTTGACGACCGCGATGCCGCCCACCGCGAGCGACCGGGAGCCGTAGGTGTCGAGACCACGCGGTGAGCTCTGCGTGTCGCCGTGCAGGATCTCGATGTCGTCGAACGGGATTCCGAGCCGATCGGCGACGATCTGACTCCACGCCGTCTCGTGGCCCTGGCCGTGCGCGGACGCACCGGTGACGACCTCGACCTTGCCGGTCGGCAGCATACGGATCGCGGCGTGCTCCCACCCGCCGGCACCGTAGGAGAGCGAACCGAGCACCCGCGACGGGGCCAGGCCGCACATCTCCGTGAACGTGGAGACACCGAGACCGAGCTGGACCGGGTCGTCGCGTTCGCGCCGTTCGGCCTGCTCACGTCGTAATGCGTCGTAGTCGAACAACTCTCGCGCCTTGGCGGTCGCGGCCTCGTAGTTGCCCGAGTCGTAGGTCAGACCCGCGACCGTATCGAACGGGAACTCCTCGTGCTTGATCCAGTTCTTCTCACGGAGCTCGAGGGGGTCCATGGACAATTCGACGGCGAGCTCGTCCATGATGCGTTCGATCGCGAAGGTGGCCTCGGGACGGCCGGCGCCGCGGTAGGCGTCGGTGGGCACCTTGTCGGTGAACACGTTGGTGCACGCGAAGCGATAGGAGCCGAACTTGTAGATGCCGGTGAACATGAACGCGCCGAGGATCGGTACACCCGGCGTCACCAGTCGCAGATAGGCGCCCATGTCGGCGAGCAGTTCCACCTTCAGGCCCGTGACGGTGCCGTCGCGGCGGGCGGCGAGGGTGAGCTTCTGGACCTGGTCGCGTCCGTGATGCGCGGCGAGCATCGACTCGCTGCGCGTCTCGGTGTACTTGACGGGCTTGTGCAGGCGACGCGCGATGAGGAGGGTGAGCACTTCCTCCGGCGTGACCTGCAGCTTGCCACCGAAACCACCGCCGACGTCGGGGGCGATCACGCGCAGTTTGTGCTCGGGGAGGCCGAGTGTCATCGCGAGCATCAATCTCAGGATGTGCGGCACCTGAGTGGCCGACCACATGGTGATCTGTGAGGCGGTGGGATCGACGACGACCGAACGCGGTTCCATGAAGGCCGGGATGAGCCGCTGCTGCCGGAAGGTTCGTTCGACGACGACCTCCGCATCGCGGATCGCGTCCTCGACGTCGCCGCCGCTGCGGGCCTCGGCCGAGTCGAACACCCACGTCGCGCTGACGTTGGTGCCGAGATCGGGATGGACGAGGTCGTCGTCTCGTGCCGCGGTCTCGAGGTCGAGGACCACGGGCAGGTCCTCGTAGTCGACGTCGATGGCATCGAGGGCGTCGTGGGCCTCGTATGCGCTGCGGGCCACCACGACTGCGACCGCTTCACCCGCGAAGCGCACGGTGTCGACGGCGAGGGCGGGGGCGTTAGGGGTCTTCATGTCCTCGGTGATCGGCCACGCGCACGGCAGGCTGCCCTGCTCCTCGGCGAGGTCGGCGCCCGTGTAGACGGCGACGACCCCGGGCTTGCCACGGGCCTCGGAGACGTCGAGGGCGGTGATGCGGGCGTGCGCGACCGGGCTGCGCAGGATCGCGGCGTGCAGCATCCCGGGGAGCACGATGTTGTCGGTCCAGCGCGTGCGGCCGGTGATGAGGTGCTCGTCCTCCTTGCGGCGGCGCGCCCGGCCGAGTTCGGAGTCGCCGGCGCCCTCGTCGGTGGTCGGATCCACGGTGCTCGTCATCGTGCGGCCTCCTCGGTAGCTGCCGGGTTCTCGCGCAGCCGCTGCGCGGCGTCACGCGCGGCGGCCACGATGTTCTGGTATCCGGTGCAGCGGCACAGATTTCCTTCGAGACCGTGCCGTACGTCCTCGTCGTTCGGATCGGAGTTCTCGGAGAGCAGGTCGATGGTCGCCATGATCATCCCGGGCGTACAGAAGCCGCATTGCAGTGCGTGCTTCTCGCGGAACGCTTCCTGGACCGGATGCAGGTTGCCGTCCTCGGCGAGCCCTTCGACGGTGGTGACGGAGTGCCCGTCGGTCTGCACCGCGAGCACCGAGCACGACTTGACGCTGCGGTCGTCGAACAACACGGTGCAGGCACCGCAGTTGCTCGTGTCGCAACCGACCACCGTGCCCACCTTCCCGAGTCGATCTCTGAGGTAGTGGACGAGAAGCAGTCGCGGTTCCACGTCGTCCGTGTACTGCGTTCCGTCTACGGTGACAGTGATGCGCATGGGTCCTCCAAGTACCTCACGTGACGCAGTGATACAGATCACTGACACTCTGCTGCATATCGCGCACAGGAAGGACCCGAATCGCCGAAATCGCCTTCGCGCCGATCGGAGGCGGAGCCTGCCCCGAGGAACTGTATGACCGCCGCCTCGAGGACAAGCCTGGAGGAGTCCGGCTCCGTCACCGCCCAGAGCTTCGCGATCGACGAGGGCGCTCAGGACTTCCGAACGCCGATGTGCTCCTCGTGGATGTGGATCGGTCCGCGTGTCTCCGCGAGCCGGCCGCCGCCCCCGCCCCATCGCAGCGCGATGATCTCGGCGGCGATGGACACGGCGGTCTCCTCGGGGGTGCGGGCACCGAGGTCCAGACCGATCGGCGACGACAGGCGTCCCAGTTCCTCCTCGGTCAGGTCCGTCTCCCGCAGTCGCTCCATGCGGTCGTCGTGGGTGCGGCGCGAACCCATCGCGCCGACGTACGCCACGTCGAGCCGCAGCGCGACCTCGAGGAGCGGCACGTCGAACTTCGGATCGTGGGTGAGAACCGTGATGACGGTACGGGCATCCACGCGACCCGCTTCGGCCTCGGCCGCGAGATAACGGTGCGGCCAGTCCACGATCACCTCGTGGGCACCGGGGAAGCGGGCTTCGGTGGCGAACACCCCGCGCGCGTCGCACACGGTCACCGTGTAACCCAGGAACGAACCGAGCCGGGCCATCGCCGACGCGAAATCGATCGCCCCGAACACGATCAACCGGGGCGGGGGCTGGAAGACGTTGACGAACACCGACATTCCCTCACCGCGACGCTCACCGTCCGTGCCGTAGTGCAGGGTGCCCGAACGTCCCACCTCGAGCAGGCCGCGCGCGTCGTCGACGACGGCGTCGTGCATGCGTGACGAGGCGAGCTGCCCGTCCGCACGGTCGCGCCACACGACCATCCGCCGTCCCCGCACCACCGGGTCGGGATGGGCGGTGACGGTCGCGAGAGCGACGGGCTCGCCCGCCCGGACGGAGCCGAGCAGGTCGGTGAAGGCGGGAAAGGAGTCCGCATCGATCCGTTCGACGAAGACGTCGATGATGCCGCCGCACGTGAGGCCGACGGAGAACGCGTCGTCGTCGGAGACCCCGTAGCGCTGCAGCACCGGCTGCCCGCTCGCGATGATCGATCGGCCGAGTTCGTAGACATCGCCCTCGACGCATCCGCCCGAGACACTGCCGGTGACGGTCCCGTCCTGGGCGACCAGCATCGATGCACCCGGGCCCCGCGGTGCCGACCGGAAGGTGGAGACCACGGTGCCCACCGCGACGGTCTCCCCGGCCCGGTACCGCCGGTCGAGTTCGTCCAGAATTTCACGCACGCCGAACCTCCTCGAGAAGTTCTTCCAGTGTCGCGAGGCTGTGTCCCGCGAGCAGACGATCGATGTGCGGCAGCGCCGCGGAGATACCCGACTGGATCGGTTCGTAGCCCTCGCCGCCGGCGTGCGGGTTCACCCACAGCACGCGGTGCGCGAGGCGGTGCAGCTGCGCCATCTGCTCTCCGAGCAGTGAGGCGTCGCCGCGTTCCCAGCCGTCGGAGAAGATCACGACCACCGCACCCCGCGCGGAACCCCTACGCCCCCAACGGTCCAGGAAGGCGTGGAGAGTGTCGCCGAGGCGTGTCCCGCCGGCCCAGTCGGGTACCGCTCGTGAGGCCCCGGTGAGCGCGACGTCCGGGTCGCGGGCTCTCAGCGCCCGCGACAGGCGGGTCAGCCGCGTGCCGAGGGAGAACACCTCGGTGGACGACGGGGCGGCACGTGTGACGACGTGCGCGAACCGTAGCAGCGCGTCGGCATAGGGAGTCATCGAGCCGGACACGTCGATGAGCAACACCACCCGGCGCGTTCGGGTCGCCCGCGCACGGTGCCGTGGCCGGACGGGTTCGCCTCCGCTCGCCAGCATGTCGCGCAGGGTGTGACGCGGATCCACCGCTCCGCGCCGGGAAGGCTTCGAACGCAGTGCCCGACGTGTCGGCGGACGGGGCTGCAACCGCGCGAGCAGTTCGGCGAGATGAGCGCGTTCGGCGGTCGTCAGTTCGGCCACGTCGCGATGACGGAGGACATCGGTGTCGTCCGCCGCGACCTGCAGTCGTGGTGCCTCGTCCCCGGAGTCGCCGTCGGCGCCCTCGCCTCGGGACAACGCGGCGATCCGCGCGGTGCGGGTGCGCTGCCCGTGGGTCCGCGAACCGGTCGGGACGGTGTCGCCGAACCAGTGGACGAAGGCCGCGTCGTAGCGGGCCGTATCGTCCGGTGTGCGGCACAGCGTGGCGCGACCCGCCCAATAGACCTGGACGGGATCCCCGACGTCGACGTGTCCCAGGGCGTCGAGATAGGTGGCGGTCGCGTCGAGAGCGACGGGCAGACCGGCGGCGGCGAGGGCGCGGCCGAAACCTGCGAGGCCGACGACCGGGCCGGCGGCGGTCGTCACCCCGCCCTCGACAGGTCGAGACCGGTTCGGGTGACACGGTCGATGTCCTCGCGGTACTTCAGGACCGCGCCGAGTGTCGCCGCGGCCGTCGCCGCGTCGAGGACGTCGCGATCGAGGGCGAGCAGTGCGCGTGCCCAGTCGAGGGATTCGGCGATACCGGGCGGTTTGAGAAGTTCCTGTCCGCGGAGCGACTGCACCGCGCGGGCGATCTGCTCGGCGAGCGGGCGCCCCAGTCCCGGTAGCCGCCGCTGCAGGATCGCGACCTCGCGTTCGAGATCGGGATGCTCCACCCAGTGGTACAGACAGCGGCGTTTGAGTGCATCGTGCACCTCGCGGGTCCGGTTGGAGGTGAGCACCACCAGAGGTGGGACCTCGGCACGGACCTCACCGAGTTCGGGGATCGTCACGGCGTTCTCGTCGAGCAACTGGAGCAGAAATGCCTCGAACTCGTCGTCGGCACGGTCGATCTCGTCGACGAGCAGCACGCACGGTGATTCGGTGAGTGCTCGCAGCAACGGGCGGACGAGGAGATAGCGCTCCGTGTACAGGGAACGTTCGGCGGTGTCCGCGTCGAGCGCACCGTCGCTCGCCGCCTCGAGCGACCGTAGGTGGAGCAGCTGCCGGGGAAAATCCCAGTCGTAGAGGGCCTGCGAGGCGTCGATGCCCTCGTGGCACTGCAGACGGATCATCGGAAGGCCCAGGGCCCGGGCGAGTGCCGCTGCGAGCGAGGTCTTCCCGGTGCCGGGTTCGCCCTCGCAGAAGAGCGGGCGGCCCATGCGCATCGCGAGGAAGACGACGGTCGCCAGTCCGTCGTCGGCGAGATAACCCGTCGTGTCGAGCGCAGCCGAGAGCTTCTCGGGTGAATCGATGCGTGTCGCGTCGCCGGCCATGAGGCGAGCCTAGATGCTCACCCGCCTCCGGACCGGCGACTGCCACGATCGAACGGCTCAGCCGTCGGGACGATCGGACGGCTCAGCCGTCGGGACGATCGGGCGGCCGGTTCAGCCGTCGGTGTGCGCGAGCTGTGTTGCCCCGTCGACGAACAGGGTGGCGCATCCGGGGCACAGCGTGGTCGGCCCGGTGGCCCAGCCGTTCACCTGGGCGTGGAGTTCGGCCTGCAGTCGACTCCGTGCGGCAGTGCGGTAGCAGTGATCGCAATGATCGCAACGGAAGACCCACCGGTCACCGGCAAGCGGGTCGCGGCGCGGCATCATGTGTCCACCTCGGTGTGGTCGAATCGGTCGGAACTGCCTGCGGGGGTGTCGGTCCGGTCAGGGAACGGACTTTCCCATGACACGGGCCCACCATGCTTCGAGTGGGCTGGGATCAGGCCAGCGAATCGTGTCGTCTGCGATGGAATGCGACCGGGACGCGGTGTCTTCACGTCCGTTTTCGGCGCTCGGTGAATCGGAATGTGCATTACGCACTGAGGTCACCCCTTATTGCTATCGGCGCGTCCGTTCGTCGGACACACACCTACGCACCTGTGAGGCGTTCTTCGATGCTAGCCTCCTTTGCGCGTTCCGGGTCCGTTTTCCGGTATCTCCGCTGGTCGTCGCACGGAGACCGAAGACCTACGACCCTCCCGGTAGGGGAGGTGGGCCGCCGTCGAGTGCGGAACGCAGACGTGTGTTGTCCGCCTGCAGCGCCGCATTGCTTGCTTCGAGTTCGAGGATCCGGGCGACGCCGGCGATATTGACACCCGATGCCACGAGCTCGACGATCCGTTGCACGGTCTCGAGATCGTTCTCGCTGTAGCGACGCGTTCCACCCGCTGTACGGGCAGGATTGAGCAGGCCCCGGCGTTCGTACAGGCGCAGGGTCTGTGGGTCGAGTCCCGAGAGTTCGGCGGCCACGGAGATCCCGTAGACCCCGCGCTGGGCGCGCAGAAAAGGATCGTGCGTCATCGTCTCCTCCGGTGGGCCGTGGGGGCCGCAGCTGACCAAAGCCTTGACCGAAGTGTATCAGCAGCGCCATAATAAATCTGTGTCAACTGGCACAGATAATTGACGGAGTGTGGCCGTCACGAACGGCCGGACAGTCGGAGGTGACAGACCGATGTTGATGCGCACCGACCCGTTCCGCGACGTCGATCGTCTCGCGCAGCAGGTGCTCGGCACCATGGCCCGTCCCGCGGTGATGCCGCTCGACGCATGGCGGGAGGGCGACCGTTTCGTCGCGGAGTTCGATCTCCCCGGCGTCGACGCCGGGTCGATCGAACTCGATGTCGAGCGCAACGTGCTCACCGTTCGCGCCGAACGCCCGGAAGTCGACCGGGACAAGGAGTTCATCTCGACCGAGAGGCCGCGAGGCGTCTTCACCCGTCGGTTGTTCCTCGGCGACACCCTGGACACCGATCGAATCGAAGCACAATATCGGGGTGGTGTTCTGCGCGTGACGATTCCGGTCGCGGAGAAGGCGAAGCCGCGCAAGATCTCCGTGATCGACGCGGAAGGCAACGGACAGACCGCGATCGAGAACTGAGTCACTGCGACGAACCGGGCCCGGGATCATTCCCGGGCCCGGTTCCTGTTGCTCCGCTTACGGTTTGAGGCCGATCTTGATTGCGCCGTCCTGCTTCTTCTGGAAGATCTCGTACGCGCGCGGTGCGTCGTCGAGCGGGAGGCGGTGGGTGGCGAAGTCGTCGACCCCCAGCGGATCCTCGTCGGTCAGCAGCGGCAGGATCTCCGGAACCCAGTTCAACACGTTCGCCTGCCCCATACGGAGACGGATCTGCTTGTCGAACAGGGTGAGCATCGGCATCGGGTCCGCCGCCCCGCCGTACACGCCGCTCAGCGAGATCGCGCCACCACGTCGCACGACGTCGATCGCGGTGTACAGCGCGTGGAGACGATCGAGGCCGGCCTTCTCCATGAACGGCTCGGCGATCGCCGACGGCAGGAGGCCCGCAACGCTCTGGGCGAGCTTCGCAACGGGGGAGCCGTGCGCTTCCATGCCCACCGCGTCGATCACCGAATCGGTGCCGCGCCCGTTCGTCATGTCGCGGATCATGTCGCCCGGGTTGTCGTCGACCTCACGGAGATCGACGACCTCGATGCCGCGAGACGCCGCCCGGGCGAGCCGTTCGGGAACGAGATCCACCCCGATCACCCGGGCGCCCTTGTGTGCGGCGATGCGGGCGGCCATCTCCCCGATGGGGCCGAGGCCGAGCACCGTCACGCTGCCCCCGTCGGGGATCTCCGCGTATTCGACGGCCTGCCATGCGGTGGGCAGCACGTCGGAGAGGTAGACGAAGCGATCGTCCGCCGGACCCTCGGGGACCTTGATGTGGGTGGCATCGGCGTGAGGTACCCGCAGGTACTCGGCCTGCCCGCCCGGCACGCTGCCGTAGAGCTTCGAGTAGCCGAACAGGGCGGCACCCGTACCCTCCTCCCGGACCTGCGTGGTCTCGCACTGCGAGTGCAGTCCGTGGGAACACATGAAGCACTGACCGCAGCACACCTGGAAGGGGATCACCACCCGATCGCCGGGCTTCAGCTTCGTGACTCCGGAACCCACCTCCTCGACGATGCCCATCGGCTCATGGCCGAGGATGTCGCCGGGAGTCATGAAGGCTCCCAACACCTCGTACAGGTGCAGGTCGGAGCCGCAGATGTTCGTGGTGGTGACGCGGATGACGGCGTCACCGGCCTCCTGGATCGTCGGGTCGGGCACCGTGTCGACGCTGACGTTGCGGCGGCCCTGCCATGTCACTGCCTTCATGTCGTTCCTCGCCTCCTCGGGTGAAGGAATGTCGGGCCGTGCCCGGCATGTGTCTCCCGATGCCTACCCGCGCTCGGCGCGGGCAAACGCTGCCCGCGAGCGGGTCCCTGCCGCGCCGCACATGTTTGCGCGTGCCGGAGGAGAGGTATGTCGCCACAGAACCGAATCACCGCGACACATGTCTGTGGCCGCTCTTGCGGGAGCGCAGCCGCACAGGAGGAGGTCAGGTGACCACTTCGGACCCCGAACACCACGGAAGCCAGGATCCCGAACCTTCGCGCACCCCGGATCTCGAGCCCGGTGGCGGCGTGGCGCCCGGATCGACGCCCCCGGACTCGGGGACGACGTCCGGGCTGTCCGCTCCGGAACCGGACACGAGAAAGCGATTCCCCCTCAGCGGGTGGCTCACGCTTCTCGCCGTCGCGGTGATCGTGATCATCTTCGTGGCCGCGATCTTCGGCATCCTCGCCTGACGGTTCGCTCGGCGAGCGCCCGGGACGATCTCAGGGACGTCCGCGGCGCGGTAACCGCACGACCTGCACGAAGAACTCGTCGATCTGTTTCACGGCACCGATGAACTGGTCGAGATCGACCGGCTTGGTGACGTAGGCGTTGGCGTGCAGCTTGTAGCTGCGCAGGATGTCCTCCTCGGCCGAGGAGGTCGTGAGTACCACGATGGGGATGTCGGACAGTTCGGGATCGGACTTGATCTTCGTCAGGACCTGCCGGCCGTCGTATTTCGGCAGGTTGAGGTCGAGCAGGATCAGGTCCGGGCGCGGAGCGTTCTCGTGGGCGCCCCGTCGGTACAGGAAGTCGAGGGCTTCCTCCCCATCGTGGACGACGTGGAGGGCATTGCCGATCTTGTTGTCCTCGAATGCTTCGCGGGTCATGAGCTCGTCGCCCGGATCGTCCTCGACCAGCAGGACGTCCACCGGACGGGCAGCGGGATAGGTCACGTAGTGCTCCTCAGGCGGTGGTCCCGTGCTTCTGCTCGCCGGGTGGTGGTGCGGTTCCGAGGGTGAAGCAGATTCGAGTGCCCTCGGGGTGAGTATCGCTGTACTCGGTGTCGATCCAGATTCTTCCCGCGTGATACTCGACGATTTTCTTGCACAATGCCAATCCGATACCGGTGCCCTGATAGTCCTCGCGGGGATGGAGGCGCTGGAAGATCACGAACACCTTCTCGGCGTATTCGCTGTCGATCCCGAGGCCGTTGTCGATTACGCAGAACTGCCACTGCGAGCTCGACTCGTCCTCGACCTTCTCGCACTCGATCCGGATGACGGGAGTGCGATCGGGATGCCGGAACTTGATCGCATTGCCGAGCAGGTTCTGCCACAACATCGTCAGCAGTGTCGGGTCGCCCGTCAGTTCGGGTAGCGAGTCGGGTCGTTCGATCCGAGCCTGCGACTCCTCGATCGACGCCGAGAGATTGAACAACGCCTTGTCGAGCGGTCGCCCGAGGTCCACCCGGACGTAGGCATCGTGCACGCGCCCGACCCGCGAGAAAGCGAGCAGATCGCTGATCAGGACCTGCATGCGCTTCGCACCGTCCACGGCGTATTCGACGTACTGCCGCCCACGATCGTCGAGGACGTCCCCGTAGCGCTTCTCGAGGAGCTGGCAGAAGGACGCGACCTTCCGGAGCGGCTCCTGCAGGTCGTGCGATGCGACATAGGCGAACTGCTCGAGTTCGGCGTTGGAACGTCGTAGTTCCTCGGCCTGGGCGTCGAGATCCTCCGCCTGTCTGGCCAGCAGGGCCTGCTGGTTGCGGGAATCCGACAGCGCGTCCGCGATACGACCGCGCATCGTCTCGACGTCGAGGGCCAGTGCCCGGATGTCCTTCGGTCCCTGCGGATAGATGTGCTGGTAGAAGTTCTCCTCCAGCGCGACCCGGCGACTGGCCTTGCGGAGCTTGCTGAGCGGCACGGCGACGAGATTGTGGACGAGCGCCACCATCGCGAGGCCGGTGAGGATGAACGTGATCACCATGGCGATCAGGACCGAGTTGCGGATCGTCCGGGACTGCACGAGATCGTCGAGGTTCTCTTCCAGGACACGGGAGAGCGCGCTGTTCTCCTGGACGAACATCGACCGGATCTCACCGAAGGTCAGCCGGTCCTCCTCTGCCAGGGCCGGATCGACGGGCCGCGGCTCTCCGGGCACGACGGTGGCGATGATCGGCTCTGCATACTGCAGCTGCCACTGCCGGGCGGTGGCGTCGATGGAGTCGATGTCGGCGAGGAGCTCCGGATGGTCGGCGAGGAGTTCGCGGAGACGGTCGAGCGCGACCTGCTGATCGGCCCGGCCGGCGCGATACGGCCCGAGGAAGGCCGGGTCGGTCGTGAGCGCGTACCCGCGGACTGCGGTCTGTTGATCGAGCAGCGAGGTCTGCAACCGGTAGGCCTGCGTCATCGCGGGCTGGATCCGCCCGGTCAGCTCGTCGGTGATCTGCACGGTGCGCTGGATGAAGATCCCGCCCACGATCGAACCGAGGACGGCGAACACCGCCAGAACCGCGAACGCGACCTGGAACCAGCTCTGCACGACCAGCCGAGACGAGAACCGCTCGATACGCGGTTCGGGAACCGAAGGATCCCTCATCGCCGCACCGTCGCTCCGACCTCGGCAGAACGCACGAAACCGATCACATCCACCCCAGCTTCCCGGCCCGTGCCCGATTCACGCCGAAGGCGAGGAATCCCGACGGCGGTGCGGACCGGACCTTTCGGTCTGCGAACACACGTTTGGACGGGCTGCCTGCTGAACCCAGGAGCGAACTGTAACCCACCGGTGCGGCGCCTCCGGAGCCAGCCATGGGCTCGGAAAACTCCCGGGCGCCGGAACGGCTCCAGGGTCGCTCGGGTACCGGCAGCTCGCGTCCTCGGCCGCGACCTCGGGAGCCGAACTCGGTGCGATCGATCAGATCGGTCGCACCGTGAGGATCTGGGACATCGTGCCGATCGGGCCGGTGGTGTCGTGCAGCACCGTGCTCGTCAGGCCGATGCCGTCGGCACCGAACGAGACCGACGTGTCGAAACCGACCCATTCCCCGCGCGGTTCGGTGAACAGGTGCGCGGTGAGGTCGAGATTGGGGAAGGCGACCTTACTCGGGTCGGCGCGCACCGCCATGCCGTTGGCGATGTCGAACAGACCGGCCGTGGCGGCGAGACCGCTGACCTTCTCGCCGTCCACGAGCGCGAGCGGCGTGCGCACCCAGAAGGAGGCCCGTCCGGGACCGGACGAGGTGCGACGCACCTCGACGGAGTCGATGAATCCTCCCGGCCACAGGGTCCTCGGATCCCAGGGTTCGCTGTCCTCGGGCGACGGGATCGACTGCAGAACGGTGCCGGCGATCTCCGCGGTGGTCCGGGTCTGCATCAGCCACGCCCGGGCGCGCACGATCGCGCGCCCGTCGTGGGCCAGGGTGGCCTCGACGAGTTCGATGGTGCGACCGGGACGCAGGACCTCGACGGTCGTGACGACGGGACCGACCGGCACGGTGCCGAGGATGTCGTACGACAGGCGCCCGATCACCAGTCCGTCGTCGCGTCGGGTGTCGCGGTCGCATTCGATGACGTGGGCGATCAGACCGAGGGCGGGAGCGATGTGCTGTTCGGCTTCGTTCCACGCCCCGCCGACGTGCTCGGTGGCGCGGAAGGATGTCGGACCGAGTCGTTCGAAGTAGCTCATGCGGTCTCCGTTCGGGCCGTGTCGGCCGGGGATGCTGTGTCTGCCGGGAATGACGAGGGGGTCGCGGTGAGGGCCGACAGGGCCATGCGTCGCAACACCGCGCGAGTGCTCTCCGGGGAGCGCGGGTCGGCGCTGTGCGGTGTGGAGTTGATGAGCCCGAAGGTCGCGTGCGCCATCGTGCGTGCATCGGATTCGGGCAGTACCGGGTCGATGCGGCGCAGTACGCCGACCCAGATCTCGACGTAACGACGCTGGGTCACCCGCACCTCCCGCTGTGCCTCGTCGGGGAGGGACGCGAACTCGCGGTCCTGCACGCGGATGAGGTCGGGCTCGCCCAAGGCGAAGTCGAGATGGAAGTCGACCAGGCCCTCGAGGGCGTCGCGCGGTTCGGGATTCGTCTCGGCGACCTGCGTGCCACCTGCGAGCAGGCGGCGGCTGATCTCGACGAGGATCTCGACGAGCAGGGCGTCCTTGTTGGGGAAGTGTCGGTACACGGCGGGTCCGCTGATACCCACGGCGGCACCGAGATCCTCGAGGCGGACCCCGGGGAATCCGCGTTCGGCGATCAGGTGCGCTGCGGCACGCAGGAGGTCGCGTCGGCGTTCCGCCTTGGCGAGGCTACGCCGCGTCGGGCGTCCCGAGGCGGTCGAGACGTCGATCGCGGACTGGGTCATGAAAATCTCCGCTCGGTGTGGTCTGGACAACTCGGTTAATCATAACTAACCTGGATTTCAGTTAATGACGATTATTCGATCTACCGAGGATGGTGTTCGTGACGACCGCTGAGACGGCCTCGACAACCAGCCGCGACCAGCACGAACAGCTGGTCGGAGAGCTCCGGGACAAGCTCGCTGCCGCAGCGCGGGGTGGTAGTGAGAAATCACGGGAGCGGCACGTCGCACGGGGCAAACTGCTTCCCCGCGACCGCGTGGACGAACTGCTCGACACCGGCAGCCCGTTCCTCGAGCTGTCACCCCTCGCGGCGAACGGCATGTACGACGACGAGTGCCCCGGCGCCGGCATGATCGCCGGAATCGGCCGCGTCGCCGGCCGTGAGTGCGTGATCGTCGCCAACGACGCCACCGTCAAGGGCGGCACCTACTACCCGATCACGGTCAAGAAGCACCTGCGGGCACAGGAAGTCGCACTGCAGAACAACCTGCCGTGCCTGTACCTCGTCGACTCGGGTGGCGCCTTCCTGCCGCGGCAGGACGAGGTCTTCCCCGACCGCGAGCACTTCGGCCGCATCTTCTACAACCAGGCCACCATGAGCGCCAAGGGAATTCCGCAGATCGCCGCGGTCCTGGGCTCGTGCACCGCCGGCGGTGCCTACGTCCCCGCGATGAGCGACGAGGCCGTCATCGTCCGCAACCAGGGCACCATCTTCCTCGGCGGCCCGCCGCTGGTGAAGGCCGCGACCGGTGAGGTCGTCACCGCGGAGGAACTCGGCGGCGGCGACCTGCACTCGAAGGTCTCGGGCGTCACCGACCACCTGGCCGAGGACGACCGCGACGCGCTGCGCATCGTGCGCGACATCGTCTCCACTTTCGGTCCGCGCACTCCGCGCCCGTGGGACGTCGAACCCACCACCGAGCCCGAGGCCGACCCCGCCGAGCTGTACGACGTGGTGCCCACCGATCCGCGCATCCCCTACGATGTGCACGAGGTCATCACCCGCGTGGTCGACGGCTCCTCCTTCCACGAGTTCAAGGCCGAGTACGGCAAGACCCTCGTCACCGGCTTCGCGCGTATCCACGGCCACCCGGTCGGCATCGTCGCGAACAACGGGGTGCTCTTCGGCGAATCCGCCGTCAAGGGCGCGCATTTCATCGAACTGTGCGACAAGCGGTCGATCCCGCTGGTGTTCCTGCAGAACATCTCCGGCTTCATGGTCGGCCGCGACTACGAGGCCGGTGGCATCGCCAAGCACGGCGCGAAGATGGTCACCGCGGTCGCGTGCGCGCGGGTGCCGAAGCTGACCGTCGTCATCGGCGGGTCGTACGGCGCGGGCAACTACTCGATGTGCGGGCGCGCGTATTCGCCCCGCTTCCTGTGGATGTGGCCCAACGCCCGCATCTCGGTCATGGGTGGTGATCAGGCTGCCTCGGTGCTGGCCACGGTGCGCTCCGATCAGCTCGACGCCTCGGGCAAGCCCTGGACACCGGAGCAGGAGGAGGACTTCAAGGCTCCGATCCGTGAGCAGTACGAGGCGCAGGGCAACCCCTACTACTCGACCGCACGTCTGTGGGACGACGGCATCATCGATCCCGCAGACACCAGAAAAGTTCTCGGACTGGCACTGTCGGTGTGCGCCAACGCCCCGCTCGAGCCGGTCTCCTACGGCGTCTTCCGGATGTGAGTGCACCCATGACTGATACGACTCGGATCGACACGGTGTTGGTCGCCAACCGCGGTGAGATCGCGGTGCGCGTCATCCGCACCCTGAAGGCGATGGGCATCCGCTCGGTCGCCGTGTTCAGCGAGGCCGACCGCGACGCGCGGCACGTGCAGGAAGCGGACACCGCGGTGCTGCTCGGGCCGGCTGCGGCGCGTGAGAGTTATCTGGTGATCGACAAGGTGATCGACGCGGCCCTCGCGACCGGCGCGCAGGGCATCCATCCCGGTTACGGATTCCTCTCGGAGAACCCGGCTTTCGCCGCCGCGTGTGCCACCGCGGGCATCGCCTTCCTCGGCCCGTCCGCCCACGCCATCGAGACGATGGGCGACAAGATCACCGCCAAGGCGGCGGTGTCGGAGTTCGGCGTTCCCGTCGTGCCCGGCATCTCCCGTCCCGGCCTGACCGACGCCGAACTGATCGCGGGCGCCGACGAGGTGGGTTATCCCGTGCTCGTCAAGCCGTCGGCCGGCGGTGGCGGCAAGGGTATGCGACTGGTGGAGGATCCGAAGGACCTGCCCGCCGCGCTCGAATCCGCCCGCCGCGAAGCTGCTTCGGCGTTCGGCGACGACACCCTCTTCCTCGAGCGGTTCGTGCAGCGTCCCCGCCACATCGAGGTTCAGGTGCTCGCCGACGCGCACGGCAACGTCGTGCACCTCGGCGAGCGCGAGTGCAGCCTGCAGCGACGCCATCAGAAGGTCATCGAGGAGGCGCCCTCGCCACTGCTCGACGAGGTCACCCGCGCCCGCATCGGTGAGGCCGCGTGCAACACCGCGCGCAGTGTCGACTACACCGGCGCCGGCACCGTCGAGTTCATCGTCTCCGCCGACAAGCCGGACGAGTTCTTCTTCATGGAGATGAACACCCGGTTGCAGGTCGAGCATCCCGTCACCGAGATGGTCACCGGCCTCGACCTCGTCGAATGGCAGGTGCGTATCGCCGGGGGCGAGCCACTCGGATTCACCCAGGACGACATCACGCTCACCGGTCATGCGATCGAGGCCCGTGTCTACGCCGAGGATCCCGCTCGCGGCTTCCTCCCGACCGGTGGCGAGATCGCCGACGTCGTCGAGCCCAGCGGCCCCGGGGTACGCGTCGACTCCGGTATCCGGGCCGGCACCGTCGTGGGCAGCGACTACGACCCGATGCTCGCCAAGGTCATCGCCCACGCCGACAACCGCGCCGCAGCGCTGCGCCGTCTCGACCGGGCGCTCGCGCAGACCGCGGTGCTCGGCGTCGTCACCAACGTCGACTTCGCGCGATTCCTGCTCGCCGACGACGACGTGATCGCCGGCGCGCTCGACACCGGCCTGCTCGACCGTCGACTCGGCGACTACACCCCACCCACGACCGCCGATTCCACGCTCGTCGCCGCGGCTGTCCTGCGGTGGCTCGACCGCTGGGCGGACGACACCACCGATCCGTGGGCGGTGCCCGACGGCTGGCGTGTCGGTGCCCACCGTCCCGTCACGTCGCGGCTCACCTCGGGCGACCGCACCGCGCACGTGCGCCTGACGGGAACCCCGGCCGCGGGCCTCGCCGAGGTCGAGGACGGTGAGACCTACCGCTTCAGCGCGGTGCTGCACGGCTCCGATCTGGCGGTGGTGCTCGACGGTCGTCGTCACAGCTACCGTGTCGGCGAATCCGACGGCGCGGTCTGGCTTTCCGACGGCCACGGCAGCGTCGCCGTCCGTGAGGTGCGGGAGGCGTCGGTACGCGGAGACGACGCGCACGCCGGTGATGCCGACATCACCAGCCCGATGCCCGGTGCCGTCATCGCGGTGTCCGTCGCGTCCGGCGACACCGTCACTGCCGGGCAGACGCTCGTCGTCGTCGAGGCCATGAAGATGGAACATTCGCTCACCGCTCCCGTCGACGGCACCGTCGAACTGTTCGCGACCGCCGGTGAGCAGGTCAAGGTCGATCAACTTCTCGCGCGGGTCACCCCGCACGCCGACACGGAGGAAGCACAGTCATGACGGAATACCTGGCCACGGGTCAACTTCCCGACGAGTACGAGCAGCTGCGCAAGACGGTCGCCGACTTCGCCCGCACCGTGGTCGCGCCGGTCGCCGCACAGCACGACGCCGAGCACTCGTTCCCCTACGAGGTCGTGCAGGGCATGGCCGAGATGGGTCTGTTCGGCCTGCCCTTCCCCGAGGAGTACGGCGGCATGGGCGGCGACTACTTCGCGCTGTGCCTCGCGCTCGAAGAGCTCGGCAAGGTCGACCAGTCCGTCGCCATCACCCTCGAGGCCGGTGTCTCGCTCGGCGCGATGCCGATCTACCGCTTCGGCAACGAGAAGCAGAAGCAGGAGTGGCTGCCGCAGCTCGCGACCGGCCGCAACCTCGCGGCCTTCGGTCTCACCGAGCCGGGTGCGGGCAGCGACGCCGGTGGCACGAAGACCACCGCGAAGCTCGAGAACGGCGAGTGGGTCATCAACGGCAACAAACAGTTCATCACCAACTCGGGCACCGACATCACCTCGCTGGTGACGGTCACCGCCGTCACCGGTGTGCGGGAGAACGGTAAGAAGGAGATCTCCACGATCCTCGTGCCGGCCTCCACTCCGGGCTTCACCGCCGAGCCCGCCTACAACAAGGTCGGCTGGAACGCTTCCGACACGCATCCGTTGACCTTCGCCGACGTGCGGGTCCCCGAGGAGAACCTCCTCGGCGAGCGGGGCCGCGGTTACGCCAACTTCCTGCGCATCCTCGACGAGGGCCGCATCGCCATCGCCGCACTGTCGACCGGCGCCGCCCAGGGCTGCGTCGACGAATCGGTGAAGTACGCCAAGGAACGCGAGGCGTTCGGTAGCCCGATCGGCAGCAACCAGGCCATCGCCTTCAAGATCGCCCGCATGGAGGCGCGCGCCCACACCGCGCGTACCGCCTACTACGACGCGGCCGCGGCGATGCTCGCCGGCAGGCCGTTCAAGAAGCAGGCCGCGATCGCCAAGCTCGTCGCGTCCGAGGCCGCGATGGACAACGCCCGCGACGCGACGCAGATCCACGGCGGCTACGGCTTCATGAACGAGTACGCCGTCGCGCGGCACTACCGCGACAGCAAGATCCTCGAGATCGGTGAAGGCACCACCGAGGTGCAGCTCATGCTCGTCGGGCGGGAGCTGGGACTGTGAGCGAGACCGACACCACCGTGGAGAAGCGGATCGTGCAGCGCGGACTGTGGTTCGAGGAGTTCGAACTCGGCGCGATCTACGAGCACCGCCCCGGCCGGACGATCACCGAGGCCGACAACACGCTGTTCACGACGCAGACGATGAACACGCAGGCGCTGCACCTCGACGCCGCCTATGCCGCCGAGACGAGTTTCGGTGAGCGGCTGGTCAATTCGATGTTCACGCTCTCGACGATCGTGGGACTGTCGGTCGCCCAGCTCACGCAGGGCACGATCGTCGCGAACCTCGGCTTCTCCGAGATCTCCTTCCCCAAGCCGCTGTTCCACGGCGACACGCTCTACGCCGAGACGAAGATCGTCGACAAGCGTGAGTCGAAGAGCCGCCCGGGGGAGGGCATCGTCACCCTCGAGCACACCGGTCGCAACCAGCACGGCGATGTCGTCGCCGTCGCCGTGCGCAAGACCCTCGTCCAGAAGAGGCCCACGACATGACCTGGGAACTTCCCGGCCCCGCATGGCTGTTCTGTCCTGCCGATCGTCCGGAGCGCTACGGCAAGGCGGCGGAACGTTCCGACGTGGTGATCCTCGATCTCGAGGATGCCGTCGCGCCGGCCGACAAGCGGGCCGCCCGTGAGGCGCTCGTCGCCACCCCGCTCGATCCCGAGCGCACCGTGGTGCGGGTCAACCCGGTGGGCACCGCCGACCACGAGGCCGACCTCGAAGCGCTGAACCGGACGTCGTACACGCGGGTCATGCTGCCCAAGTGCGAGAGCGGCGACGAAGTGCGCTCACTCGCCCCGCTCGAGGTGGTCGCGCTCATCGAGTCGCCCCTCGGGGTACTGGCCGTGGAGGACATCGCCGTCGCCGAGAACACCCTCGGAATGATGTGGGGGGCCGAGGATCTCGTGGCAGGGCTGGGTGGCAACGCGAGCCGTCGCGCCGACGGGACGTACCGGGCGGTGGCGCAGCACGCCCGGTCGGTGACTCTGCTCGCCGCGAAGGGTCACGCCCGCTGGGCGCTGGATTCGGTGTACCTGGACATCAAGGACACCGACGGCCTGTACGAGGAGGCGCTCGACGCCGTGGCGGTCGGATTCGACATCAAGGTGTCGATCCACCCGAGCCAGGTCGACGTGGTCCGCCGGGCATACGCCCCCACGCCGGAGGAGGAGGCGTGGGCGCGACGCGTCCTCGAGGCCGCCGAATCGGAGCGCGGTGTGTTCGACTTCGAAGGGAAGATGGTCGACGCCCCCGTGCTGCGGCACGCCGAGCGCGTGCTGCAACGCGCGTCGGCCGCGGCCTCGGCATGACCGTGCGTCACCGGGGACGGTGACGCAACAACTGAGTGAGACGGTGGGCGCTGTCGAGCAGCGCCTCACCGAGTTCGGGCACACGATCGGGCCGGAACCGGCTCTCCACGCCGGTCAGGCTCAATGCCCAGGTCGGGGTGCCGCGGTGATCGAACACCGCGGCGCCCATTCCCCAGCTGCCTTCGACGAGAAGGGCCGGATTGACGGCGTAGCCGGCCAGTCGCGTGGCCTCGAGGCGCTTCTCCAGTGCGGGTCGTGCATGGTCCGGTCCCCATTCCGCGGTGAGATCGACCCGCGACAGATACGCCGCGATGTCCTGGTCGGGCATGTGCGCGAGGATCGCCAGACCCGCGGACGCCACCCCGAGCGGGAAGCGGATCCCGATGTGGAGCACGTGCGAGCGCAGCGGGAAGCTGCCCTCCTCGCTCGCGAGGCACACCGTCTCGTCGCCCCGCCGCGCCGAGAGGAAGGCGCTCTCGCCGGTCGCGCGCGCCAGGTCGCGCAGCACGTCACCGGCGAGATCGGTGATGTCGTAGCGCACGGAGGCGAGCGACCCGAGCAGGTACAGCTCGGGTCCGAGGGCCCAGCGTCCCGACGCCGGATCCCGGTCGACGAGCCCTTCCTCGGCGAGCGAGCTGAGCAGCCGGTGCACGGTGGGCCGGGCGAGGTCGGTGGCGCGGGCGACCTCCGAGGTCGTCACCCCTTCCGGCTCGTGTGACGAGACGGTGCGCAGCAGAGCGGCGATCCGCGCGACCAGTTGACCCCGGGCATCGGATGGCATGTCCCGATCATACGTCCACTGAGTGAACGGATTGGCGATCTCTGTTCGATGTACGACCAATTACCGGAAGATTTCTCGAAGCACTTGTGTTCCTTACCTGCCCGATCTTTAGTAGATCCCAGGAATGTGACCGCGTTCATCCAGTGGACGTGATCGGTTCAGCGGAGCACCCAGCGGCTCCCCGGATCCCGAGAGGTGTGAATTGGCAACGAAAGTGTTCGACACGGTGGCGGAGGCCGTCGCCGATATCCGTGACGGTGCGACTCTCGCGGTGGGCGGATTCGGATTGTGCGGCATCCCCGACGT